>DAIQBL010000032.1:0-17706 GCA_036781185.1 Thermoplasmatota archaeon
CGAGCAGGAGCTGGTGGTGCCGCAGGTAGAGGTTCCAGTCGATCTGGAGCGATTCCCGGTAGTTCGTGATCTTCTTCCGGCGCGTGAAGAAGAACTGCAGCATCCCGTTCACCGACTGGACGAGGCACGAGACCTTGGTGTCGCGCGCCGCTTCCTCGATCCCCTTCTCGAGTCGGGCGGTCATCCGGCCGAACCGCTCGTAGAGCCCCTCGCCCCCCCGCTCGAGGATCTTCAGGTTCGCGAGGGTCACGGCGAGCGACAGGTTGTTCGCGAAGTACGTGCCGCCGAACGAGATCCGCCCCGGGGCAATCAGGTCCATGAACTCGGCCTTTCCCGAGACCGCCGAGATCGGGACCCCGCCGCCGAGCGCCTTCGCCCAGCACGAGAGGTCGGGCTCGACATTGTACATCTGCTGGGCCCCGCCCGGGGCGACGCGGAACCCGGTGAACACCTCGTCGAAGATCAAGAGGAGGTCGTTCTCCCGCGTGATCTCCCGCAGGCGCTTCAGATAGTCCGGCGCGGGGGGGATCACGCCGGAGTTCGCCATGATCGGCTCGAGGATGACGGCCGCGAGCCGGTCGCGGTACCGTCGGACCATCCGCTCGAACGACGGGATGGAGTTGTAGGGGGCGACCATCACATAGTCGGTGATCCCCGGAGGGATGCCGGCCGAGTTCGGGAGCGGCCGGGGATACTCGTCGAGCCCGGCCACGATCGGCGGCGCCTCCGCGCTGATCAGCGCGTAGTCGTGCTGGCCGTGGTAGTGGCCCTCGAACTTCAGGATCCCATCCTTCCCCGTGACGGCGCGCGCGATCCGGATCGCGTTCATCGTCGCGTCGGAGCCGTTCGAGCAGAACGCAATGCGCTCGGTGTTCGGGACCATCCGCTCGAACGCCTTCGCGACGTCGATCTCGAGCTCGGTGGGGGCCGCGAAGTGGAATCCGAGCTCGGCCTGGGCGCAGAGCGCCTTGACCATCTCGGGGTGCGCGTGGCCGTTGATCAGGCAGCCGTACCCCAGGTTGAAGTCGAGGTACTCGTTCCCGTCGACGTCCCAGATCCGGCTCCCCTTGCCCCGCGCGATGAACGGCGGGCACGGGTCGTAGGAGGCGACCCGGATCAGGGAGCTCGAGGAGTTCGGGATGTGCTTCTTGCCCTCCTCGAAGAGGCGGGCGCTCTTCCGGAGCTTCGGGACGAGCCGGGCGATCGGGATCGGCAGCGGCTGCACCTCCTCGGCGTCCTTGTCGGCGGCCCTCTCGGCCTTCTCCGACGCCTTGTCGGTGCGCTCCGCGGCCTTCTCCGACTTCTCGGTCTTCTCCGCGCGCTCGGACTTCTCCGAGGGGCGTTCGTCCCCCTTCCCGGAGCCCTTCGGACCGCCCTCCGGGTCGGGGCGTGGGGCGACGGACCCCTCCGCGGTCAGGGCGCGGAACGGTTCGGAACCGGAGGGGGGAACGAGGGCGTCCGAGGGGCCCGCGACCGGGCTCCGGACGACGCCGGGCAAGGCGAGTTCCCGCTCCTCCATTCAAAACACATCCAAGTGGGTTTCGGGACCCGGAGGTCCGTATATATAATTGGCGTGGCGGTGGAACTCTTGGTAGTTCTCCGCTACAGTACACCACGTGAGACGTTCAATTAACCCAATGGATGATTGGGGTTGGCATTGGCTACTTTGAGCATCCAGAACACGCTAGATTGAGCCAAAAACCCCATCTTCCCGTGCCGGGCCGCGGGAACCTCGCTACGGGCGCGGCCGGGCCCGCGGTTTCGCCGTCGCGGTCCGCCGGACATCGATCCAGGTCATTTCGGGGGAGCTCAGGTCGTCCTTCCAGAGCGCCCCGATGATCTCTCCCAGGTGGTGCGCCTCCTCGACCGTCGCCTGGACGAGCGCGTCCCGGACGGTGTACCGGCCGGGCATCCAGAATGCCTTGACCGGGCGGCCGAGGCTCCGGGGCGTCCAGCTTCGCACCGTCTCCTCGACCCCGGACCAGACGCGCGCGGAGTAGGCGTCGAACTCCTTCCAGGTGGACGGCCGTCGTCGGGCGTCCTCGAACAACGCCCCGAGCTCCTCGTCGGAGTTCCGGCCCCGGACGATGTAGACCAGCCACACCTCCTGGACGTGCAGGATGTGGACGAGCGTGTCGAACAGCGAGCCGTGGCCGATTCCCCGGTCCCGCCAGGCGTCCTTCCTCGGAAGTCGGTGGACCCGACGCACAAATCGCTCGAACACGGCGCGATTGTACTCGACGAGGGCACGGGCGTCGCCGGAGGGGTACTCGAGGGCCTTGGCCATGATTACGGGGAGGCGCCCACCCAGATAGCCGACCGGCCGGCCGGTCCCGTTCGGGGCGCCCGGGCGGGCTCAGCCGGACCCTGGCGCGCCGGTCCGGGCGGGAGGCAGCGGAGGCTCCGGAGGCGTGATCGTCGTTTCAATCCCCCGCCGGGCCAGGGCGGCCCGGAAGGGCCCGGGCGGGATGCACCGCTCCGGCGGGACCACGCCGGTCTCGGTCACCGCCCCCTCGACGATCAGCTCGGCCCCGATGGCGCCCGCCACGCCGACGGCGTACTCCGTGGCGGTGAACCCCCACTCCGGCCGCGGCGGGAACCGCGCCTGGGCGTGGCGGAGAACGGGCACGTCGCCCTGGGATCCGCGGACCTCGACGTCGCAGACCTCCCAGTCGAGGAGGGTCACCCCCGCCGGGGCGCCGAGCAGTTTCTCCCGCTTCAGAAGGGCCAGGAGGAACTCGCGCGGCACGACCGGCTGGCCCCGGACGGCCACCGGGGTTTCGGACCCGAGTCCCAGTTTCGCCATGATCCGGAGCACCTCGATCCCGGGGCCGCCCTCCTTCCACTCGCAGTGGGCGAGGCCCTTCGCGGCGAGCGACTCGGGCAACGTCGCGGGCTCCGAGTGGAGGGTCCGGTAGACCGTGGTGCGGCCGACCGGGTCCGGGAAGTCGTACGACTCCCCGCCGCTCATCGGAGGATACGGGCGGTACGCTCCGCCCTCGAACACCATGGCGTCGAGGAGCATCTCGTCGAGGAACGTCGAGGGCGACCACGTGAACACGACCTCGGGGCCGTCCGGGGTGAGGTCCCGCCATCCGTCCCGGACGATCAGCGAGTCCACCCGGTCGAGGTCCCGGGTCGCCTCGGCCGCCAGGACGTTCGATACGCCGGGGACCTGGCCGAGGCCGGGGATCGCGAGCAACCCGGCCTCCCGGAACCGGGAGTCCTGGGCGAGCTGACGGCGCGTCGTGTGGAAGAGCCCGCCGAAGTCGAGGTACGGGACCCCCTCGGCCAGACAGCCGTCCATCACGGCGAGGTTGAACGTGTACTGGACCGCGTTCACGCAGACGTCGGCCCCCTTCAGCACGGCGCGGAGCGCCGTCGCGTCGCGCACGTCGAGGCGTTCGGCGCTGACCCGGTCGGAGCCGGTGGCGTGCGCGGCCGCTATCGCGAGCTCGAGGTCGAGGTCGGCGACCCGGATCCGGTCGAATCGTCCCCCGTGAGCGAGGTCCCGGACCGTGCATCGGCCGGTAAGACCCCCGCCGCCCAGGACGACCGCTTCCATTCCGCCCCCCTCCGGAACGGAGCCGGGACCTCTATTCAAATGCGCCGAACCGGGGCGAGCCCCGCCACCGGGTTATCTCGCGGAACGCCTCTTCCGCGGCGTGCGGGGTCACCGGATCGGCGTGGACCTCGGCCTCCTGAAGGCCGGCTTCGACATCGGTCGAGAGTTCGGTTGGCACTCGCTCGAGGAGATGGCCCGGATCGCGCTCTACGTCGAGCGGGAGATCTACGAATCCGGGTCGCTTCGTTCGGTCCCGGGGGGGATCGCCTTCACCCTGCGGAGCCCGCCGCTCCGAATGGGCGCCTTCCAGCGAGCCCAGCTCCTGTGGGACGGGCAGGCGCTCGACGGCGCCGGCTGTACCGCCCACCCGGAGGATTCGGGGACGCCGGTGCGGTTCGACCAGCTTTCCCGGGACGCACCGCTGGTCCTGCCGGTCGGGCGAAGGGTCGAATTCGCGGCGCGGATCGCTCCCGCTCCCGTCGGTCGTCACACGATCCGGCTCGAGCTCCAAAGCCTCGCCATCCCGCCGACCGTCTGGATGCAGGTCTCGGACGAGGTCCGGCCTCCCGCCCCGGAGTCCTCGTGACCCCGGACTCCGCCCCGGAGCCGCCCCTCGTAGCGACCACCCGGCCGAGGCCGGAGCAACCACTCCTCGTCGCGGGTCCGGGGGGGGCGGCCATCCTATCGGCCGACGGTTCGTTCTGTCTGCCGTGGGACACCCGCGGTGCGCCGCTCGAGTGGGGCGGGGTGTATGCCCAGGGGGTCCGGCTCTGCGGCCCTTGGTCCGTGGCGGTCGGGTCGGCCGGCGCGGTCACCCCGCTCGGCCCCGCTACGCTTCGGTCGCTCCGCCACTGGCGGTGGGGCGTCGAGACGGTCCACGAACTGGCGGGCCTCCGGATCGTCGACGAGCTGTTCGCGATCACCGGGGTGCCGGGGGTGGGTCGGCAGCTCACGGTCGCCCGGACCGGACCGGGGCCGGACGAGGTCCGGGTGGAGTGCGAAGTGCCCCTCGCACTCGCCCCCGTTCTCATTGAGGGGGTTCAACCCCACGATTTCGAGCTGAGGACCCGCGACACGAGCGTCCGAGCGGCGGCCCACGGCTCGGCGCTCTGCGTGGAATCCGAGCCGCTCCCGAGCCTCCTGGCCGTCGACGGGTCCCCCTGGATCGGCGGTCGCCGCGCCGGACCCGCCCAGGCGGTCCGGTTCGCGTACGACCTAGCGGTTCCGGCCGAGGGCGCGTCCACCCTCGCCTGGGTCCTCTGGGGCGGCCTCGAATCGACCGTCGAGGGGAGCGGGCGGGCGGGCCGGGCCGCCCTCGATTCTCGGGAGGCGTGGCGGGGCTCGGCGAGCGCCCTATGGCAAGCGTGGGCCGCCAGCATTCCGTGCCTCGAGACCCCGGACGATCCGGTCCTCTCGAGCGGGTACCGACTTGCCGCCGGCGCCCTCCGCGCCCTGTATAGCGACCCGGAGCCCGGGATGCACGGCCTCGTGGCCGGATATCCGTGGTACTCGGCCCTCTGGTTCCGCGACATCGGATGGATGCTTCCGGCGGTCCTGTGGCTCGGCGACGTGGACCGGGTCGTCGCTACGCTCGGGACGGCGTTCCGGTTCCAGGCGCCCCGGACCCTCGCGCTCCTCGGAGGAACGGCCGGCGAGCTTCCGATGCAGCTGTCGCCGGGACCCATCTTCCTCTACGGGACCTCCGACACGACGCTGTACTACCCGGGAATCGTTCGACGGCTCGTTCGCCACACCGGGGACCCTTCGATCGCGGACCCGTACCCCGGCGGGCTCGCCTCCATCCTCGACTGGGCGACCGGCAAGCTCGACGCGACCTCGGGGCTGTTCACGAACGGCGGCGAGGTCGAGGTCATGAAGCAGAAGGCGGACGAGCTCGGCCGCGTCCAGTACGGGATCGACGCCTTCGACACCACCATCTGGGACTCGGCCGACCGGCGGGACCACGCGGTCGACATCCAGGTCCTCTGGTGGGAGTGCCTCGACGCGCTCGCCGACCTCGAACGGATCCGCGGCGGCTCCCGCACGGCCGAGCTGGAAGGACGCGCGGCCACCGCCCGCCGCGCGGTCGCGGACCGCTACCGATGGCCGGAGCAGCGGTACCTCGTCGACTCGATCCTTCGGTCGGGGATCCGTCGCGAGCAGGTCCGGCCGAACGCCCTGCGGGCCGTGGCGGCCGGGCTCCTCGACGACGCCACCGCCCGGGCCGTGAGCGAACGGGCGGACGAGGGCGACCTTTCGACCGCCTGGGGCCTTCGAACCCTCTCTTCCGCGGACCCCTCGTACGACCCCCTCGCCTACCACGAGGGCCAAGTCTGGCCGATCGCCACGGCCTGGGCCGCCGCGGCCGCATTCCGAACCGGACGCGTCGACGCGGGCGTGCACTACCTCGACCTCCTCGCGGGTCAGATCGTGCACGAGAACGGGTACGCGAACGAGTGCTACCGGGGCGACGCGCCGACCGCGTTCGATTCGTGCTTCCTGCTCGGCTTCAGCGTCGCCCCATTCCTGACGACCGTGTTCGAGGGGCTCTGGGGTCTGACCCCGCGTCTCCACGGTCGGACGGTCGAATGCCGCCCGAACTTTCCCGCCGCGTGGCGCTCCGCCGCCCTGCTCGGTCTGAAGCTCGGCGGGGGTACGCTCGACCTCCGCTGGACCGAGGGCGAGATCCGGGCTCGCTGGGACGGTCCGTGGCCGCTGACCTTCACCGGCGACCACGGCTCGGTCGAGCTCGCGCCGGGGGGGTCCGGGACGCTCCCGCGCTCGGCGCCCACGCCACCGTCTTAAGCGTCGGGAGGTCCGCGGGACCGGCGATGGGCGAGGCGATCGCGGTCCGCGGACTGACGAAGAAGTACGACGCCCTCACGGCCGTCGACGCCATCAACTTCACCGTCAACGAAGGGCAGGTCTTCGCCTTCCTCGGCCCCAACGGCGCGGGGAAGACGACGACCGTCGAGATCCTCGAGGGCCTCCGCCGCCGGACCTCCGGCGATGTCACGGTACTCGGCCTCGACCCGTGGACCGACGGGCCGGCGCTCCACCGGAAGATCGGCGTCATCCCCCAGGAATTCCGCTTCTTCGAGAAGACGACCCCGAAGGAGGCGGTGGAGTACTATGCCACACTGTTCGGTGTCCAGGTCGACGCGAAGTCGATCCTCGAGCAGGTCGCGCTCCTCGACAAGGCGAACACGCACTTCGACGTGCTTTCCGGCGGGC
Source organism: Thermoplasmatota archaeon (assembly GCA_036781185.1). Taxonomy (GTDB): domain Archaea; phylum Thermoplasmatota; class Thermoplasmata; order Lutacidiplasmatales; family UBA184; genus Lutacidiplasma. The sequence goes on from DAIQBL010000032.1 coordinate 6,800, forward strand.
AGAAGCAGAAGCTCGGGCTCGCGCTCGCCCTCGTCGCCTCCCCGACCCTCTGTTTCCTCGACGAGCCGACGACCGGCCTCGACCCGCAGGCCCGTCGCGGCATCTGGGACGTCATCCGCCAGCTCCGCCGGGAGGGCCGGACCGTCTTCCTCACGACCCACTACCTCGAGGAGGCGGAGCTTCTCGCCGACCAGGTCGCCATCATCCACCACGGCCAGATCATCGCGGAGGGCACGCCGGCCGAGATCATCCGCGACCACGGACGCCCCGAGCGGCTGACGGTGGAGGCGCCCCCCTCCCTGGGGGAGTACCTGCGCGCCCACCTGAAGCGCGACGTCACGGTCGAGGACGGCCAGGTCGCGGTCGCCATGCGGGACAAGTCCGACGCGCTGGTCGTCCTCCAGGCGATCGAAGCGAGCGGGATCCCCTGGAAGGGGTTCGCCACGTCGACCGACACCCTGGAGGACGTGTTCATCAGCCTCGTCGGCCGGATGGACGACGGCGTCCTCGGGGGAGGGGCGAAGACGTGAATCCGCGACGGATCGGCGCCGACTTCAAGGTCTTCTCCCGCGGGTACATCCGCAACCGGGTCGGGCTGTTCTTCGCCCTCGTCTTCCCGATCATCCTGATCGGACTGTTCGGACTGATCTTCTCGGCGACCGGCTCGTCGACCGTCACGCTCTACACGGAGAACTTCGACCACCACTCCCCGGCGTCGGTCGCGTTCCTCAGCGCGCTCAACCAGACCGGGGCCGTGACCGTCGACGTCGTCTCCCTCCCGGCGAACCAGGGGTTCGCCACCTGGCTCGCCCAGCAGGGCCATACGGTCGGACTGATCGTACCGGTGGGATTCCAATCGGCGTACGCCAACCATACGCCGACCAACGTCACGCTCTTCACCGACCCCCAGGACCAGGCGAGTGGCGGGATCGCCGCGGGGGCGATCTCGGGCGTGGCGAACTACTACAACCTGAAGGCGTCGAACGGCACGCAGATCGTGGGACTCCAGGAGCAGCAGGTCGGAAGCCAGGTGTACAAGTACATCGATTTCCTGGTGCCCGGACTGATCGGGTTCTCGATCCTGACGAGCCCGATGTTCTCGCTCGTCGAGATCTCCTCGACGTACCGGAAGGACCACCTGTTCCGCCAGCTGTCGCTGACCCCGCTCACCCGGGGGGAATGGTTGACCGCGAAGGCGCTCTGGTACATCGTGCTCACCTTCCTGTCGGCCGCGATCATGATCGCCTTCGGCGTCTTCGCCTTCGGCGCGCACCTGACCTTCACGCTCGGCCTCGTGCCGTTCCTCATCCTCGGACCGTTCTTCTTCGTCTCGCTCGGGATGCTCGCCGGCTCGATCTCCCGTACGCCCGAGAGCGCGGCGATCCTCGGGAACATCATCACGTTCCCGATGATGTTCCTCTCCGGGACGTTCTTCCCGGTGAGCAACTTCCCGCCCTTCCTCCAGAAGGTCGTGTACATCCTGCCGTTGTACTACGTGATCGACGGCATGAACCAGGTCATGCTGTTCCAGAACACCTCGCGCGCCCTCCTCGACATCGCGGTGATCGGCATCGGCGGGGTGCTCGTGTTCGTCGCGGCGATCTCCGTGTTCAAGTGGCGGGACGAGTGACGGACGCGCTCGCGGTCGACCCGACTCAGTTCCGGCGGCTGATGGGCCGGTGGCCGACCGGCGTCAGCGTCGTGACGACGCGCGACGGGGAACGCGACTTCGGGTTGACGGTGAACGCCTTCCTCTCCGTCTCGCTCGCGCCCCCGACGGTCCTCGTGTCGCTCGGGCACGAGGCGGATAGCACTCCGGTGGTCCGCCGGACCGGACGGTTCGCGGTCAACGTGCTCTCCCACGAGCAGCGAGCCCTCAGCGAACGGTTCGCCCGGACGGTCCCACCGGAGGAGAAGTTCCGAGGGCTCCCGGTCCACCGCGGTCGCTCCGGCCTCCCGCTCCTCGACGGCGCGGTCGCCACCCTCGAGGCGACGGTCACGAAGGCCGTCGAGGCGGGGGACCACACGCTCGTCCTCGGCGCCGTCGACCGCCTCGACGTCGGCCCCGAGGTGCCGCCGCTCCTGTTCCTCCGCGGCCAGTACGGCGAGATGGCCGGGCCGGACCTCGTCCGGCTCCCGAGGCCCCGCGCGTAACGCGGGCGCCACCCCGTCCGCCACCGTTATTCCCCCGTGTCCCCCGGTCGGAGTGATGCCGGAGGCGACCCCCCCGCCCCGCCACGTGCGGCTCGCCATCGTCGGGAGCGGGCCCGCTGGCCTCACGGCCGCCATCTACGCCGCGCGGGGGATGCTCGCCCCGCTCGTGATCTCGGGGGTCCCGGCGGGCGGCCAGCTGATGCAGACGACCGACGTGGAGAACTACCCGGGATTCCCGAAGGGGATCCAGGGCCCCGAGCTCGTCGAGAAGATGCGCGAGCAAGCGGCCCGGTTCGGTACCGAGTTCCTCGACGCCAACGTCCGCTCGGTCGACCTCACGAAGCGCCCGTTCGTTCTCGATACCGGATTCACCGGTGTCGTCCACGCCGACGCCGTGATCGTGGCCACCGGCGCGAACGCGCGCTGGCTCGACCTCCCGAACGAGCAGCGCCTGCGGGGCCACGGGGTGTCGGCCTGCGCCACGTGCGACGGGTTCTTCTTCTACGGCAAGGACGTCGTCACGATCGGCGGGGGCGACTCCGCGATCGAGGAGGCGACGTTCCTCACCCGGTTCGCGAGCTCCGTCACGATCGTCCACCGGCGCGGCGATCTCCGCGCGAGCCGGATCATGCAGGAGCGGGCGCGCGCGAATCCCAAGATCCGCTTCCGCCTCGACAGCGCCGTTGACGACGTGCTCGGGGACGGCGCGGTCACGGGCGTCGTGGTGCGGCACCTCCCGACGGGCCAGACGGAGACGCTCGCGGTCCAGGGGGTCTTCCTCGCGATCGGCCACGACCCCGCGACCGAGGTGTTCCGCGGGGCCCTCGAGCTCGACGAGAAGGGGTACCTGAAGACGACCGACATCACCCGGACGTCGGTCGACGGGGTGTTCGCGGCCGGCGACGTCTACGACCACCGGTACCGGCAAGCCGTGAGCGCGGCCGGCCTCGGCTGCATGGCGGCGCTGGACGCCGAGAAGTGGCTCGCGGAGCACCCCAGCCCGGAGCACCGGCCGACGAACCACGTCGGACCGACTTCGGCGCCGCGGTAGACTTTAAAAAGGATGGGTGGCGTCCGACGGCCCGGAGCGTGCCGTGCCGTCGAAGAAGCACCTGCACATCGAGTCTTCCGGCCAACTGTGCATCTACTGCGGGGCCTGCGTCGGGGTCTGTCCGCTCAACTGCGTCTACCTCGATGAGACCCGCATCACGTTCGACGAGAAGATCTGTACCCGCTGCGAGATCTGCGTGAAGGCGTGCCCCGTCGGGGCCATCGCCATCGGCTGAGCGCGCCGGGTGGTACGAGCGAAGATGGTCGAGAACCTCACGACGGACGTCCTCGTCGTCGGCGCCGGGCCCGCCGGCAGCATGGCGGCGAAGTGGGCCGCGAAGAGCGGCGCCCGGGTCCTGATGATCGAGAAGCGCCAGGAGATCGGCTCGCCCGTCCGCTGCGGCGAGGGGATGAGCAAGGACTGGCTGAAGGAGGTCGGGATCGTCCCGTCCCAGCGCTGGATCAACGTCGAGGTCGAGGGCGCGCGGATCTTCTCCCCCTCCGAGAAGGTCCTCGAGATCAACGAAAAGCACGCCGGCAACGAGGTCGGCTACGTCGTCGAGCGCGACGCGTTCGACAAACAGCTCGCCATCGACGCGGGGAACGCCGGCGTCGACGTCCTCCTGAAGACGGCCGCGACCGGCGTGATCCGGGAAAACGGCAAGATCGTGGGCGTCAAGGCGAAGCGGTTCGGCGAGCCGTTCGAGATCCGCGCGCCGGTGACGATCGGCGCGGACGGCTTCGAGAGCCAGTTCGGCCGGTGGGCCGGACTCCCGACGAACCTCGCGCTCAAGGACATGGACTCCTGCCTCCAGTACCGGATGACGAACGTCGACTGCGACGTTCGATACTGCGACTTCTACCTCGGCTCGGTCGCCCCCGGCGGCTACGTCTGGATCTTCCCGAAGGGGGAGGGCCTCGCGAACGTCGGCATCGGCGTTCAGCTGAGCCAGATCCACGGCACGGCCGAGCCGAAGAAGTACCTCGACGCTTGGATCGCGAAGCACCCGGCGTACTCGAAGGGGAAGACGATCGACGTCGTCGGCGGCGGCGTCTCGATCGCCCCGCCGCTCAAGCAGACCGTGACCGACGGCGTCATGCTCGTCGGCGACGCGGCGCGGATGATCGACCCGCTCACGGGCGGCGGCATCGCGAACGGCTGTATCGCCGGGAAGATCTGCGGCGAGGTCGCCGCCGAGGCGGTCCGCGAGAAGACCCCGACGAAGGAGTTCTTCCAGAAGTACGAGAAGGGGTGGCGGGCGCGGCTCGAGGAGAAGCTGTACCGCAACTGGCTCGCGAAGGAGAAGCTCTGCAGCCTCTCCGACGCGACGTTCGACAAGGTCGTCGACGCCCTCGAGGGCGTCAAGCTCCAGAAGCTCTCCGTCCACAACATCCTGAAGGCGGTCCACGACAAGTACCCGGACGTGACGCGCGAGTTCGAGTCGTTCCTCTGACGGTCGGGTCGCAACGATGCCCGGCGCCCCCAACAGTCCCCCGAAGCTCGACGCCCCCACCCCGCCGGTCGCGATCGCCCCCGAGCGTCGGGTGTTCCGGCGTCTCGCAGCGAGCCGGGTGGCACTGAACCTCGAGATGTGGAAGGGGGCCCCCTCCCCGGAGCTCGTCGAGCCGCTCACGCGCGCCGAGACGGCGTACTCCGCCGGCGACCTCGTCAACGCCGAACAGGCGCTCGACCGACTGTCGGTCCGGTTCGCCGAGCCGCGGTGGCCCACGATGCCCGCCCCGTTCCGCGACCTACGGGTCGCGATCCCGGCCCCGATGCCGCCGCAGTGGGACGCCGATTTCGCGGTCGACGCCGCCGAGAAGGAGCGCCGGAAGGTCCGCCGGTTGGCCGAGCTCCAGCTCGCGCTCGCGAAGGCGACGGCCGCGTTCGCCGCCAAGCGCGGCCTCCCCGCCGAGGACCTCGCGGCCGAGGCGGCGCACGCCGAGACCGAGTTCGCCTCGGCCGGAGCGAGCGAGTCGTTCTGGAGCCACGTCGACACCCTCTGGACCGCTGCCCGCGAGCGCTTCCCGATGCCCGCAAGCGCCCCCGGGCGGGCCGCCCCGGCGCCCCCGCCCGCGAGCGATGCGACCGCGTAAGGCCGCGCCCCGGGCCGGGTCGGCCGGCGCGGATGAGATCGCCGGATTCCTGGAAGGCGTGCGGCAGCGCCTCCTCGAACGACGCCGGAGCGGTTCCCCGCTCCCCGACCTGGAGCAACGACTCGCCGCCGTGCCCGCGGCGATCGCGTCCGGCCACCTGGCCGAGGCCGAACGACGTCTGCTCGAGGTCTCCGAGCGGCTCGACCGCGACGAGGTCGAGCCCGAGCTGAACGAGTTCCCGCGCGGGCTCGTCGCCTACGACGCCGGCGCCGACCGGGGGACGCCGACTCCCGAGGACGAGGAGCCGATCGCCAACCGGCTGACCCTCGTGGAACGGCTCGTCACGGTCGCGGCCGCCGAGGGGGTCCCCGTCGACGACCTCCGCGGGGCGGTCCGGCTCGCCCGAGGCGAGTACGCCGCCGGCGACCGTCGGCGGGCGAAGGAGACCGGCGAGCGGATCCTCACCGAGCTCGACGAACGCCGCGCGGGTCGCCCCGCCGGACAACGATAATAGCGGCGCCCGTCGTCGGGACGGCGATGGCGCCCCCCCGGTTCGGAACGTTCTCGATCGTCGCGGCGGACCCGTCGACTGGCGAGTGGGGCGTGGCGGTCCAGTCCCGATTCATCGCGGTCGGGGCGGTCGTCCCGTGGGCGAAGAGCCGAGTCGGGGCCGTCGCGACGCAGGCGCTCGCCAACGTCCGGTACGGCCCGGAGGGGCTCGACCTCCTCCGAGGTGGAGAGGGAGCCGCCGCCGTCGTGGAGAAGCTGACGAGAGCCGACCCGAAACGCGAGCAGCGCCAGGTCGGCATCGTCGACGCGAAGGGCCACGCCGCCGCGTTCACCGGCAAGGAGTGCTTCGACTGGGCGGGCCACGTCGTCGGCGAGGGGTACGCCTGCCAGGGGAACATCCTGTTCTCGAAGTCCGTTGTCGAGGGGATGGCCCGGGCGTACGAGACCACGCCGGGCGACTTGCCCGAGAAGCTTCTCGCGGCCCTCTCGGCCGGCCAGCGCGAGGGTGGCGACCGCCGCGGCATGCAGTCGGCGGCGCTGCTCGTGGTCCGGGAGAAGGGGGGATACGACGAGGGCTCCGACCGGTGGGTCGACATCCGCGTCGACGACCACCCGACCCCGATCGAGGAGCTGAAGCGGGTGTTCAAGATCTACGACCTCACGCTGCTGACGCGGGAGGACCCGAAGGGGCTCGTTCCGCTCGCCGGCGACGTCGCGCGAGCGGTGCAGCAGGAGCTCCAGCTCCTCGGCTACTACAACGGCCGGCTCACCGCGACGTGGGACGACCCGACCGCGAAGGCGTTCGCGAAGTTCCTCGGCGAGAACAACTTCGAGAACAAGGCCCGCGACGATGGGATGGCGTGGCCGAGCGTTCTCCAGTACCTCGACGAACGGGCCCGGACCGAGACCGCACGGCGTACGACCACCGCCCCGATCGTGACGAACGCCCTCAGCCGCGGCCCGGGCGCCGCGCCGTCGAAGGGGGAGTCGGTATCCCCGCCGAAGAGCGAGGCGAAGCCGAAGGGCCGCCGGTCGAAGTGACCCTCCGCCACCGCGCCGCCTCCGAATCGGAGGCTCGCGCGCTCTGGGCGGCGGTCGCCGCCGACAACCCCGAGTACGTGACGGGTCGGGTCGTCGGCGACACCCTGGAGATCCGGATCGCCCCCGCGGGGGTCCGGAGCGTACGCCAGACGACGGACGACCTGCTGGCGGCCCTCGGCGCGGCGGAGCGGGCGGCCGCCGCCGCCCGTCGGAGCTAGCGGACTCCTCGAGCCCCGCGGCTCCGGTAGATCACCGGTCCGCCGCGAGCATGCGCCCGACGCGGCTCACGACGTGGAGCCGGTCCGACCGGCCGGCGAAGTATCGGGCGTTGACCTCGTCGGCGCCGAGCTCGCGGACCTCGTGGAAGCCGCGGCGCCGCAACGCCTCGGCGAGCTCGCCGACCGGGAACGCGCTCCGGAATGGTTCGCCGGAGAGGGCCACCCGCCGGGCGAGGAGCCCCCGAGCCGCGCGTTCGAGCGGCCGGGGGGCGTCCCGGTCGAAGTAGTCCAGGACGACCCCGCCCCCGGCGGCCATCGACCCGAGGAAGTCGAGCGTCGCGTCGATCGCCGGACGGGTGAGGTACATCGTCACGCCGAGCCAGGAGAAGAACGCGGGCGACCCCGGGCGAAATCCGGCGGCTCCCAAGGCGCGCGAGAGCCCCTCCTCCTCGAAGTCCGTCGATACGAAGCGGACCGTCGGCGGGATCAGAATCGACCCCTCTTGGAGTCGGGTCAACTTCCACGCCTGGGTCGCCGGATGGTCGACTTCGAACACGACGAGGTCTCCGGCGCTGGCGTCTTGGCGGTAGGCGAACGTGTCGAGGCCCGCCCCGAGCACCACGTACTGGGCGACCCCCCGGCCGCGGGCCCGCGCGAGCTCCTCCTCCGCGAACCGGCTGCGGGCGGCGATCCACGCGCGGAGCCCGGCGAGCGGCTCGTTTCGCGCGAGGAGCTGGGAGCTCTCGAGCCAACGGGTCGCGCCGGGCCCGAGGATCCGCGCAGCGAGCGGGTCGTCGAACACCTTCGGGTCGTCGAACTGCTGGTGCGCGGCCCGGAGGGTCGCGACCCGGAAGGCGGTGACGCTCGGACGGTCCCTCTTCATGGGGCGCGCCGATGGGGGAGGAGGCGCGGGAGTTCCTCCCCGAGGGATGACAGAACCTCGTCGCACCGGCCGACGATTCCCACGTCGACGCCCCCGAACACCGGGGCGGTCGGGTCGGGATTCACCGCGAGGAGCGCGCGGGCGCGACGCCAGGCGACCAGGTGGTTCGGGGAACCGCGAACCCCGAGCAGGACGCCGATCTCCGGGGCGACCCAGCGGCCCGTGAGCCCGACCTGACGGGAGACCGGCAGGTGGCCGGCGTCCACGACCCGACGGGTCCCCACGAGCGCCGCGCCCCAACCGGAGCAGAGGGTGCGAATCGCCGGGAGCATGTCGACGGCGCCCATTCCGACCGAGACCACGATGCGCGCGGAGTCCGGGTCGGCGAGGCCGTCCGGAGGTTCGTCGTCCCAGCCCGCCCAGGCGATCGACGGGTCGTGCTCGACCATCGGGCCCCGGTCCGTCTGAATCTCCGGCGCCGGTCGGAGCTCCCCGGCCGCGAATCCACCCGGTCGGACGGTGGCGAGCGCCGGGCGGGTCCGAGTCGCGATCTCGGCGAGGAGCCCGCCGCCGAGCGCGGGCTTCACGAACCGAAGTTCCCCCGGGGAGCGTGCGGAGAACGAGATCGCGTCCCCGGTCAGTCCGAGTCCGCGCCGGACGGCGAGCCGACCGGCCACCTCGCGGCCGAACGCGTGGGAGACGAACATCGCCGTTTCCACCGTCTCGTCGTGGGCAAGGAGGTCGTCGAGGGCGGCCGCCGTCGTCCGGGCCGTCGACCCCGAGGCGGCCGGTAGCCACACGACATGTTCCGCTCCCGCCGCGGCGAGCCGGCCCATGTCGGTGGACGAACTCGTCGCCCCGGCGTACACCGCCGTCGCTCGGAGCGAGGGGAGAGACCGCCGGATCTCCGACAGGAGCCCGAGAGCCGCGGAGTCGGCACGTCCCCGTTCGTCGGAGGCGAGGACGAGGGCCGTTCCCGTCGAGGGCTCAGCGCGCTCGGCCCATCGGCCCGACCCCGCGTTCCCGTCGCCTCCCCCGAGGCAGAGCCGGAGGGCCGCGAGGGCACCGGCGACCCGGGACACCGGCGGTCCGGCATCGAAGCGGACCGCGCCCCGGTGCGGGCTCTGGTCCGTGAGCTCGCCGACGACGGTCGGAGATCCGAGAAGTCCGACATCGCCCGCGGAGAATCCGAGGCGGGCCGCGTCGAATCGCTCGAACGATCCCAACGGAGGCGACGCGACCCCGCCTTCGGGGGGCTTGGCCGGCTTCGCAATCTTCTCTCCGACGCTGATGACGGCCGGCGCGGAAAATGTGGCGCGCGCCGAGCCCGTCTCGGTCTCGACGGTTCCCTCGAATCGGTCCGCCTCCGCGGCCCGCCGAAGCGAGCGCGCCGCGGAGAGGAGCGGCCGCCCGAGCCGCTCCGCGAGCTCGGCCGGCACCTGCCCCGTCTCCGAGTCGGTCGTCCACTTGCCCAGGATCACGAGACCCGCGGGCCGTTCGGCGAGGACCCGCGCCAGCACCCGGGCCGTGACGAACGAATCGGACCCGGCGAGGACCGGGTCGCTCACCAGGATGGCACGGTCGACCCCGAGCGCGATCGTCCCTTCGACCGCGGCCGCCGCGGAGAGGGGACCCATCGAGACCACGGTGACCGTCTCTCCGGGTCGCCGGAGGTCGAGGGCGACCCGGATGGCCCGCTGGTCGAACGGGTTGAGGAATTGCTCCCCTTCGTCCCGCCGGATGGTCTTGCGGGCCGGGTCGAACGTCGCGGATTCGGCGGCGGGGACGACCTTGACGAGGACCGCGAACTCCAATGGACGACCTATCGGCCGCCGAGCCCCCGAACGGATATCTCTCCCCGGTCGTCCGACCCCCGGTGCTCGAAGCGCTTCCCGCCGCCGGCGCCTCGGCCGCGGGACGACGGCTCGGCTCCGTCCCGGCGTACGCAGCGGCGACCGTCATCACGGTCGCCGCGATCCTCAGCCAGTACGTCCTCCCCGACGCCGTCCCCGCGCTCCGCGGGGTCTACGGGTCGTTCTTCGGGGACCTGTTCATCGTCTACGGGATCCCGATCCTTGCCTTCGCCCTCCTGGTCGGCGGGCGCCCGCTCGCGGGGTTCGCCGACAACACGGGCCGTGCCGTCGTCCAGGGGGTGGCGTGGTACGGCGCCCTCTCCGTCCTCGCGTTCGTCGTCGTCCTCGCCCTGACGATCGTCTACGTCATCGTGGACCCGAGCGCGCTCAACGCGCTCAGCAAGACGACGCCCGTGATCCAGTCGGCCGAGGCCGACCCGTGGTTCTGGGTCGTCTTCTCGTTCGTTATCGGCCTCGTCGAAGAGGTGATCTTCCGGGGCTGGATCTTCGGCTACTGGCTCGTGAAGGATCCGAACCGCTGGGCGCTCCACGCGACGTGGACGAGCGGCGTCTTCGCGGGGGTCCATCTGTACTACGGCCAGACGTACGGCCTCGCCGCGCCGCTCGTGTTCCCGTCGCTGTTCCTCCTCGGCTTCGCCTTCGCGGCGGCGATGCGGGCGTCGGGCGGGAATGTTCTCGTCGTGGCGATCCTCCATGGGGTCAACGACGCGGTGGCGTTCTACTCGCTCGTCTCCGCGAACGGAGCGCTCGCTCTCCACTACGGACTCATCCTCGTCGGGGCGCTCGTCGGGTTGATCCTGTACATTCGCTCCCGCCCAGCGTCGACGCCCCCGACTCCGTGGGGCGGACAGCCGCCCGTCGCGTATCGGCCAACCAATCCATACGCCCTGCTCCCCCCGCCCGAGTGGATTCCGGCCCCGCCCCCGCCGACGGCGCCGCCCCCGGCGCCACCTCCGCCGCCCTAGGCGCGGTACCGCCCTTCGACCTGGTCGAACGCCGGGGCTCGTCGAGACCCGCTCACGAAAGGCCACGCCGGAAACGTCGGGTGGGACGCGAGCACCGCCGCCTGGTCGTGCGGGA
>DAIQBL010000033.1:0-17616 GCA_036781185.1 Thermoplasmatota archaeon
GCGAGCTCGATAGGTGCCGAGGGAAACCATGGCCCACTACGTCGTCATCGGGAGATGGACCGAGCAGGGAATCAAGAACGTCAAGGGCTCCGTGCATCGCCTCCAGGCGTTTCGGAAAGCCGTGGAGGCAGCGGGCGGAAAGGTGCACCAATTCCTCTACACAATGGGTCCCCAGGACTTGGTTGCCATTCTCGAGGCCCCCAGCGATGAGGTCGTGAACCTGGTCATCCTCAAGACGGCGATGCAGGGCAACGTCCACACGGTGACGTCTAAAGCCTGGACGGAAGCGGAGTTCGCGAAGCTCGAGGAACGCCTGTAGGGCGGAGCCACCCGGCTGGTCCCAATCCGACGGCCGAACACCCATTTCAATCCGCCCGTGTGAGGAAATCCCCTCGTCGCTCTCTCCGAACAGGGAAATCGGCAGACTCTGCCAGAGCCTCGAGTCGAAACGGCGTTGGTAGGGTTGCGGATGGGACTCTCCGCTAGCGGAGAGCGCACCGGTCCTAACGCCTCAAGGAAGGCTGACGGCCGGTCCTCGGGGACCGACCCGTCGGAGGGGCGAACGGCGTCGATCCTGGGCGCTTAGGCGCCGGTCTTGGCCGGGCAGGGTTTCGCCGCCGGCCGGACGATCAGCACCGAACAGTTCGCGTGGTGGAGGACGCCGTCGCTCACGCTCCCGAGCAGGAGCCGGCTCGTGGTCGAGAGGCCGCGGGCCCCGAGGACGACGATGTCGGGCTGGGTCTGGTCGAGGAACGAGAGGATCTCCTCGACGATCGCCCCCTCGCGGAGGTCGGTCGTCACGGAGTGAATCCCCGCCGTGCGGGCCGCCTCCGCCGAACGGCGGACGAGCGACTCGAACTGCCGCCGGTCCTCGGCGAGCACCTCGAGGACCGCCCCGCCCTGGTCGGAGTAGACACGGGGCGCCGGCACGACCCCCACGATCCCGAGGGAAGCGGAACCGAGCTTCGCGAGCTCGATCGCCGAGGCGAGCGCCCGTTCGGAGGGGGCGGATCCGTCGATGGCGACCGCGACCGAGCGAAATGCGGGCATATCCGCCGTGAGCCCTCGTCCGCTTATGGCCACTTCTCCCCGAGCGGCGAGCAAACCGGGCGGGAGGGCGCCGATGGACCGGCGTCCGGGTCGCGACGGGTGCAAGACCGGGACTCCGGGCCCGTCGTACCGAGTCGTGCCTGGGGTCGAATCCAAGAGAATAGTGCTACCCTAATAATTTTGGTCATCGATATAAGGCCGCACGACTCTTGTAGGGGCGATGGAGACCCTGCAGAAGCTCACCCGCCGGCAGCTCGAGGCCCTCCAGGCGATCCTTGCGAAGGAGACGCCGGACCGGGGCGTTCCGCTGAAGATCATCGCGTCGTCCCTAGGTCTCTCCCCGCCGTCGGCGCTCGGGCACCTGACCCCGCTCGAACAGCTCGGCCTGGTGGCCCGCTACCGCGGAAAGAGCCGACTCACCACCAAGGGGAGGGGGACCCTCCTCGAGTACCAGCGACATCACCGGGTCGCGGAGACTCTGTTCGGGAGCCTCGGACTTCCCCCCGCCGCGACGTGCGCCGCCGCCCGGGAGATCGACCTCGCAATCTCCCACCGGACGGTGGAAGAGGTATGCCGGGCCCAGCAGCACCCGGCCGCCTGCCCCCATGGCGACCCGATCGGCCCCTGCCGAACCTCCAACCGCGGGAGCTAGAACGCGGGGCGCCCGACCCGAAAGGATGGTCCCGGCCGTGCACGCGACTCACAAGCTCGTCGCCGTGGCGACGGTGGCGGTCGTCGCCGCCGCCGCGCTCGGCTACATGATCTACACCAGTCAGGCACCCGCGGCGAACTCCTGCCCTCCCACGGGCAGCGGCGCGCAAGGCGCCGTGCAGGCGGTAGGTCACGCATCCGTCAGCGCCCCCCGTCCGCTCGGTGTCCGGGGGATCGCCATCGAGACTCATCGGGGGGTTGCCGCCTCCGTCCCGACGGCCGGGTCTGTCGTCCGCGTGGTCGCGGCGGAGAACTTCTGGGGAAGTCTCGTTTCTCAGTTGGGCGGGACCGACGCGTCCGTCGTGAGCATCGTCTCCGACCCGAACGCCGACCCTCACGAGTACGAATCGAACGCCTCGGACGCGGCGCTGATCGCGAACGCGCAGCTCGTGATCGTGAACGGGGTGGGATACGACCAGTGGGCGCTGAACTTGATCCAGGCGGCCGGCGCCAGCGGTCAGGTGGTCCTGAACGTCGGCGACCTCAACGGAGTCCAGGTCGGGGGCGGGATCGTCGACGGCAACCCGCACATGTGGTACAATCCCGTCGACGTCAACCGCACCGTGGCGGCGATGTATTCGGACCTGAGCGGGATCGCCCCCGGGGATGCCTCGTACTTCGCCTCCCAGTATGCGACGTTGAATTCCTCGCTCGGCAGCCTCTACGGAGAGGCCGGCGCCATCAAGAGCCAGTTCGCGGGAACCGAGGTCGCGGCGACCGAGGACATCTTCGTCTACCTCGCGAACTACACCGGTCTCGACCTGGTCTCGCCACCGGAATTCATGCAAGCCGTCGCCGAGGGGAGCGACCCACCGGCGCAGTCGATCGTGGCGTTCCAGTGCCAGCTAGAAAGCGGGCAGGTTCGCGTTCTCGTCTACAACGAGCAGACGGTCACGCCGGTGACCACCAACCTGAAGGCGATCGCCGCCGAGCACAACGTGAGCGTCGTCGGGATCACCGAGACCATCCAACCGCCGACCGAATCGTTCCAGGCGTGGATGGGCGCCGAGTACATCGCGCTCGAGAACGCGCTCAACGCGAACGTCCTCGGCCGCTAGTATCGGCCGGTCGGAGGAGAGGGGTTGGATTGCTGAGCACGGGAGCCACCGTCCCGGAGGTCATCCGGGCCGAGCGCCTCGAGGTGGGCTATCGCGACAACGTCGTCTGGCGCGACGCCAACCTGAGCATCCACCGGGGCGAGTTCGTGGCCGTGATCGGCCCGAACGGGGCCGGGAAGACCACGCTCTTCCGCATGCTCCTTGGCCTCCAGCATCCCCTTCGCGGCTCGCTCTCGGTCCTCGGGGGGGCCCCGCACCGGGGCAACCCGAGGATCGGCTACGTTCCCCAGCGACACACGGTCGACAACGACACGCACGTCGAGTGCGAGACCCTGGTCCGTCTGGGCTACTCCGGAACGCGCTGGGGACCGGGGTTCTCCCTGCGCGAGGAGCGGGAGGTGGCCCGGACGGCCCTGGCCGCGGTGGGAGCCTCGGACCTCGCGCACAAAGCGCTGGGGGCGCTCTCCGGGGGAGAGCTTCAGCGGGTGTTCCTCGCCGAGGCGATCGTCGGGGACCCGGAGCTCCTTCTGCTCGACGAGCCGCTCGCGAACCTCGACCTCCGTCGGAGCCGCGACCTCGTCGAGCTCGTCCACGGGCTCGTGCTCTCGCGCCGGGTGACGACGCTCCTCGTGGCGCACGACATCAACCCCCTGATCCAGTGCCTCGACAAGGTGATCTACATCGCGAACGGGCGGGTCGCCACGGGGGCGCCGAACGAGGTGCTCACCTCGGAGACCCTGACCGCCCTGTACGGCGTCCCGGTCGAGGTGCTCCGGGACTCCCGCCAGAACATCGTGATCGTCGGCGGGGACGAGAATCACGGAGCGGAGGGCGGATGACGTTCAGCTGGAACCTCGTGACGGACCTCCGGGCGATGTGGGCGTACGCGTTCATGCGGAACGCGTTCGAGGCCGGGACGATCATCGCGATCGTCGCCGGCATCATCGGCTACTTCGTCGTGCTCCGGCGCTCCTCCTTCGCGACCCACGCCCTCGGCCACGTCGGCTTCTCCGGGGCGGCCGCCGCCGTCTTGTTCGGTGTGAACCCCGTGTACGGCCTGCTAGTGTTCACCGGGTCCGGGGCGTCCGGCATGGCGCTGCTCGGTCGCCGGGCCGTGAACCGCGACATCGAGATCGGGACCGTGCTCGCCTTCATGCTCGGCCTCGGGCTCCTGTTCCTCAGTCTCTACCGTGGGTTCGCGAACGAGGCGTACTCGATCCTCTTCGGCGAGCTACTCGGGATCAGCACCTCCGGGGTCGTGTTCACGTTCGAGGCGAGCCTCGTCGTGCTCGGCGTCCTCGCCCTGACGTACCGACCGCTGCTCTTCGCGTCGCTCGACGAGGACGTGGCGGAGGCGAAGGGGCTGCCGATGGTCGGCCTCGGCCTCGTGTTCATGCTCCTCCTGGCCGTGACGATCTCGATCGCGGTCCAGATCATCGGCGTGCTCCTGATCTTCGCCCTGATGGTGACCCCGGCCGCGATCGCGGTCCGGCTCACCCGCCGTCCCCTCACAGCCGTGCTCGTGGCGGTCGTGATCGCGCTCGCGGCGACCTGGGTGGGGTTGTTCGTTTCCTGGTACGAGCCGTACCCGGTCAGCTTCTTCATCGTGAGCATCGCGTTCGCGCTCTACGTGGCGGTCCGCGCCGGGCAAGCGATCGCGGCCCGGATGGCGCCCCGCCCGGGGACGATGGCGCCCCCGGCCCCGTCGTCCGCCCACGAGACGAGCTAGGGTCGCGTCCTCGAGGGACGGGTCGCAACCCCCTCAGACGGCGGCCGTTCGCCGGGGTCGCCGGACGAGCTCGCCGGCGCAGTTGGGGCAGACGTGAGCGTGCCGGCCCGCGCATTCCGGGCAGAACGTGCACTCGTAGGAGCAGACGTACGCGACTCCCCCGGGTGCGATCGGCGCCTGGCAGGTTTCGCAGGCGGGCTTCATTTCGAGCGCCACGCACCCCGAACGGTCCGGTGACGATAACCCCAATTCAACGGCCCGACCGTCGATATATCGCGAGTAGATTTGCCGACCGTTTATGAGCCAAATCCCGTTCAACCGTCGCTGATGGCGGCGCGGCGGGTCGGGTTCCCAATCCCGGAGATGGTCCCAATGACGAGTTCGGCGAAGCGTCCGACCCGACCGGTGACCCACCCCCCCGGTCCATCGGCGGCACGATCGTTGGCCGTTCTCGCGGCCGCCGCGATCGTTGTCCTGCTCCTGCTCCCGGCCGGCCTCGGATCCTCGACCCCTCAAGGATTGGCTCGCTCCTTCGGGCCGGCGGGGACTCACGGCGCCGCCGCGATGGCGGCAACGCCACACGCGACCGGACCCGGGAACGCCCCCGGCGCGCTTGCGGCACCGGCGATGTCCCGTCCGGCGGCCGGGCCGAACGCCTCCTACAGTCTCGAGATGGCGTACGACGCGGCCGACGGCTACGTCGTGGCGGTGGCCCCGAACGTCACCGGCGGTCTCTACAACGCCACCTACGGTCCGAGCGACGTCACGTGGATGTTCTCGGGCGGGAACTGGTCCGTCATGAACACCACCGGCGCTCCGCCGGAGCTTCTCTGGCCCGCCCTCACGTACGATGCGGCCGACGGTTACGTCGTCCTGTTCGGCGGCCTCGTGATCGCGGGGAGCCAGGGCCAGGTGACCGCGATGGTCTACTCGAACCAGACGTGGAGCTACTCGGCCGGGGTCTGGACGAACCGGACTTCGGTGACGACCGTGCAACCGCCGGCCGACGAACCGCCTGTGATGACCTACGATGCGGCGGACGGGTACGTCGTCCTCCTCGACGAGGCCGTCACCGCGCCCCAGACGATGTGGCCGACGACGTGGGCGTACCGCGGGGGGAACTGGACCAACGTGACCGGCCCCGCCACCCGCCCGGCCCCGCCGGACAGCGGAGTCATGGCGTACGACGCCGTCGATGGCTACGTCGTCTACTTCGGGGGCCTGACGAGCGGGCCCGGCATCGAGAACTGGACCACGATCCCCGCGACGTGGGAGTTCTCCGCGGGGACCTGGACGAACGTGACGGCGACCACGAACGGAGCGCCGTCCGGTCGGATCTTCTCGGCGATCGCGTACGACCCGGCGCGGAGCGAGGTCGTCCTGTTCGGGGGGACCGCGTGGAACGGTCCGGGAACCTACAATCTACCGAACGACACCTGGGCGTACGCCGGCGGGAACTGGACGAACCTTAACGTAACGACCCCGGCGCTCTCGTGGTACACCCTTGACATGGTCTACGATGGGGCGGGCCACCAGCTCGTTCTGGCGGGGTACACGAACAACTCGAGGAGCGCCGCCGTGGCCTCGTCGGTCTGGCTTCTCGGTACGGGAAGCTGGACGGCTGCCGCCCCGGTCCTGTTCCTCGCCACGGTCGGCGCCGACGTCGGGACGCCGTTCGAGCTCACCGTCGTCCTCGGACCGCACGCCGGGACGCTCTCCTACCAGTACGCCGGCCTCCCGACCGGCTGCGCGAGCGCGAACACCCCCACTCTCCGGTGCACCGCCGAGCTCCCCGGGCGGTACCATGTCCACGTCACCGTGACCGATGCCCTCGGGTTGCCGGTGAATCTCTCGACCGTCGTCTCGGTCAATCCCGCCCCCGAGGTCATCTCATTTACCTCGGACCTCCCCGTCGCCGAGGTCGGTTTCCCGGTCGATCTCGCGGCGGTGGCGATCGGCGGGACCGGCGGTCTCTCCTACGCGTACTCCGGACTTCCCCTAGGGTGCGCGTCGGCCGACTCCACGACCCTCTCGTGCACTCCGGCGTCCCCCGGCGCGGCCGAGATCTCGGTGGTCGCCACGGACGCTCTTGGCGTGACGAGCGCGCTCCACTTCGCGCTCCCGGTCGCGCCCCGACCGTCCGTCACGACGTTCCTCGTCGAACCGTCCGTCGTCGACGTCGGCCAGACGGTCGTGCTGGCGGCGCTTACCTCGGGCGGGGTCGGGCCTGTCGCGTTCCAGTATCGTGGACTTCCGGAGGGGTGCGCCTCCGCGGACGTACTATCGTTCGCCTGCGCCCCGACCGCGCCCGGCGCCTACCTACTCTCGTTCGAGGCGACGGATTCGTTCGGATCTCGGGCCGCCGGGACCGCTACTTTGACCGTGAACCCGGCGGTCGCGATCGCGAACTTCGATGCCTCCGCCCGCCAGGTGGAGGTCGGGCAGACGCTCGCCTTCACGGTCGCCCCCACCGGGGGCACCGCGCCCTTTGTGTTCGTCTTCTCGGGGCTCCCCGGGGGCTGCTCGACGACCGACGCATCGACCGTCCAGTGCGTGGCCGCCGTACCGGGGAACTATACCGTGACGGCCCGGGTCACCGACGCAACCGGGTCTTCGGTCTCGCAAGCCGTCGTGGTCACCGTCGACCAGATTCCCCGCTCGACCGTCGGCCACCCGATCCTCCCCGCCGGATCTCTCCCCGGACCGCTCGGGTCGATGTTCTGGTGGGGGGTCGGCATCGGCTCTGTTGGGCTGTTGGCCTCCGCCCTCTGGGCGCGTCGCCAGCTCCGGGTCCGCCGAGAGGGAGAGTCGATCGTCCGGCGTCTCCGGAGCCCGGAACGCCCCGTCGCTGCCGGTGACGGCGACCGCTCGGACCCGGGCGAAGGCACGGAACTCCGGAGCGGGTAGTTCGGTCGTCCCTCTCGGCGCGCGGGGAGGTGGGATCGATCCGGGCGAGGCTTTCCCCGAAGCGGGCCTAGCGGACCGGTCCCGTGACCTCGCTGGAGTTCGCGCTCGGCATCGCGGTGGGCCTCGGCGTCTCCGCGGCCGTCTTCCTCCTCGTTTGGGTCCTGCTCCATCTCCAACGGCGCCGCCTCGCCACGCCACCGGCCGCGGGGCCCTCGGGAGGGGAGCCGATCCCGAACGGCGTCTCGCGCGACCTCCCCGGGGCGCCTCACCCGGAGCCGGGGTCGGTCCCCCCCCCGCCCAACGTCGAGCGGTTTCCCGCGACCCCGAACAGTCCTCCCGAGGCCGCGGACCCGAACGGCCTGTCGACGGCGCCCGTGGACCCGCCGGAGTCCTCGGAACCCGGGTCTTCGCTCGCGTCGGAGGACGATCCCGAGCCGGCGGTGCAAGTCTCCCATCGCGTCCTGCTCCACCTCTATCGGCAGGGTCGGCTGAGCGGCGATGAGGTGGCGCCGCGCGCGCGGTCGCAGGCCGGCATGATCGAATCGCTCCGTGTGCGCCAGGGCACGCTCGCCGGCGTACTCCAGCGCCTCGAGGCCGCCGGGGTCGTGTCGGCGGAAACGGCCCATGTCCGCGGGGGGCCTCGGCGCGTGAAGGTCTACCGTCTTACCGACCGGGGACTCCAGCTGGCGCGGGAGCTACAGGCCGCCCGCTCGCCGAGGAAGGCCGCCCGGTCTCGGCGTTGAGCCGCTCCCTCCGTGGGACTCGTCCGGGTCAGGACCCGGAATCGCCGCCGGGGTTGGCCGGTCCCTCGGCCGTGGGCGGACCCGTCGCGGGAGCGGTCGGGGTGGGTCGCCGGCGGCGAAGTAGGAAGGCGATGACGGCCGCGACGAGCACGACGGCGATCCCCACGAGCACGAGTTCGCCGAGGATCGGCGGACCCCCGCCCAGGGTGGTCGTGGGATTCCCGGGGGTGAGAGACGAGACCCGAAGGGCCACCGACGCGCTCGCGTTCGCGCCGAACACGTCGGTCACCGTGACGACGATGGAGTACGATCCCGACGCGTTCGGGGCGCAGGCGATCAGCGACCGGTTCGCCGACCCGCAGCCGGGTGGCAGGGCGGTGTAGGCGTACCGGAGCGGAGGAGTGCCCCCCGTGGCGGAGACGGAAAGGGTCGACGAATTGCCGAGCGTCAGCGCCCCCGGGGAGGCCGTGAAGGACGTGACGGAGGGCGCCGGGTTCACGACGAGCTCGGCGTGATCCAGCGCCACGAGCCCATCGGCGTCCGACACCCCGATTTGGACGTCGAACGTTCCGGTTTCCATCGGCCGGCACGATAGCGTCGAACCGTTCGTGCTGAGGCAGCCGGTCGGAAGGCCGGAGTAGGCGAAGGAGAACGGCCCCGTCCCGCCCCCGACCGTCGCGGTGAACGTCGTCCCGGCGCCCACGGTAAGCGGGCCGGGGGAGGCCGAGAAGGCGTCGATCGTGGGGGGAGCCGCCACCGCGAGGAGCAGGTCCGCCCCGACGGAGGGTCCGAAGACGTCGTGCACCTGCACGTGGACGGTGAAATTGCCCGGCGAGGTCGGCGTGCAGACGAACGAGCTCGCGTTCGGGCCCCGGCATCCCGGCGGAAGGTTGGTGTACTGGAAGGTGAGGGGCGGGACGCCGCCGCCCGCGACGACGGTGAGCCGGGCGGACGTCCCCTGGTCGAACGTCGTCCGGTTGGCGGTGAACGACGTCAGTCCCGGTAAGGCGGCGACGACGAGCGTGAGGTTCGGCTGGACGAGGTTCTCCCCGGCCACGTCAGAGACGTTGAGCGAGAAGGAATAGGTCCCGGTCGCCGTCGGTGTGCAGTACAGCGTGTTCACCGGAACGTTCGTGGGGCCTCGGCACCCGGGCGCGTTCGACGACCAAGTGTAATTGTAGGGCGAGGTGAAGCCGGTCGCCACGGCGTACTGGGCGACCGTGAGCCCGAGGTCCGAGGGCGAGGGGCCCACCGAGACGTTCGAGACGCGGAACTCCGCGGCGGAGGCGTAGACGGTCCCGCCCCCCGTTACGTTCAGCGTCGTCCGATTCCCGGTATTGGAGGCGGTCCGGACGTGTCCCGCCGTCGACCAGCCCGTAAACGTGTCGGTCCCGATTGTGGTGCCCGCGAGCGCGTAGGCCCCGGCGGGGAGCCAGAGCGTGTCGCCGGTCCGGAGTCCGGTGCCGTTGAGCGCGGCCACGGTCGCGTTGACCGGACCGGAGACGAAGGTCACCGCGTAGTCGACGGCCGGGAGGGCCGTGAAGTTCGCGTACAGGTTGCCGCCGGTGCCGGACAGGGTGAGGATCGTCCCAGCGAGCGACAGCGGGCCCGTCGTCTGGACGGTCGCGAAGGCGTACCCCGGATTCGCCTCGAAGGCGACGTAGTAGGTTCCGTTCGCGAGACTCACGTTTGAAGAGCCGTCGCCTTTGAGCCAGAAGTTGAAGTCGATGGACCCGGCCGCGGCCGGGGCGACGTGGAAGAAGATCGTGTCCGAGGCGTTCGCCGGAACGAACCAGGCGGTCACGGTGGCGCTCGCGTTCACCTCCAGCAGGGCGGAGACCCCGCGCGACGGCGTGACCCACGCCGCGGCCGAGCTGTTCACGATCCAGTGGTCGAACACCCACGCATTCGGCGGGGCGGCCGCGAGGGAGTAGTAGCCCGGGGCGAGCGATTCGGTCGTTCCGCCGAGGATTGGGGTCGGGGGGGAGAGCGAGACCCAGCCGGCCGTGCTGGGGTTCGTGTCGAACGTCACGGCCACGGGGGCTAGGACGAACACGGCGGTCAGGCTCGTGCTCCCGTTCTCGAGGGAGACGTTCGTCGAGCTGGCGCTGTCCGGGAGCAGGAGGCTGCCGTAGGAATACCAGTACGAGAACTGCCAGCCGGCGGCCGGAATCGCGGACAGGCCGTAGGTCCCGACGGACAGAACGACCAGGTAGGACGTGCCGCTGGAGTTGCCCAGGTCGACCGTGCCGCTCCCCTGAGCGAACACCGAGACGATCGCCTGGACGGTGACGGCAGCGTACGTCGCCGTGACCGTGACGTTTGGAGCGGCGCCCGTGACGACGAACCAGCTGTCGGGGAAGCCGGGGGCGGCGACCACGGCGGCGGGGCCGCTCGAGCTCCAGCCGGTGAAGTTCTCCCCCGGCGGCGGGAGCGCCTCGATCGCGTAGATCTGGCTCGCGAGCGCGAGCACGCCCCCGCTCGCGAGCGTGGCGATCGGGGTGCCGGTACCGGTCAGGAGGTAGCTCGGGAATACGGCCACCGACCCGTTGCCGCCGGAGTCGAGGAACGTGACGCTCGTCTGCGGTGGGGAGGCGGCGAAGGTCGCGGTCACGCTCCCGTTCCCCCGGACCGTGAGCGTCGCCCAGGCGCTCGTAGGGAGGTCGATCGTGACGTTTCCCCGGACCGACCATCCGGCGAACCCCTCGCCGGGGCCACCGATGGCGTGGATCGAGTACTCCCCGTCGGACAGCCCCGCGACGGTCCCCGGGCCGGCGTAGAAGGCCGAGAGCACCTGGAGCTCGCCGCCCACTCCGCCGCTGACGGACACGCCCACGTTGGCCCCCGGCCGGCCGCACGACGGGATCGAGAAGTTCGTCGGGGGGTAGTAGCCGAACCCGAGGTTGTTCAATTCGGAGACCGTGGCATACTGACCGTACTTCCCGAAGTCGGACGTGACGCCGGCGTAGTCGGTCGCGCCGAATTGGAACGTGTCCGTGGCGCACGAGTAGCTGTACCACGGGTAGCTGCAGTAGGCGCTCCCCTCGTTTCCAGGGCACCCCGGGGAGTACTCGTCGAGGGCAATCCCGCCCAAGTCCTGGGTGAATCCGACCTGAGCCGGCTTTGTCGTCGTCGCGCCGGACCCGAAGGTGGGGACCCCGATCCGCCAGGGCTGCAAGGAGTCGTTCGCCCAGCTCGCGGGGTCGTAGCTCGGGCATGGGACGTACGGGTTCGCGACCGTGGACGGCGGGCGGCCCGGGTCGCAGTAGTTGAACGTCGTGTTGCTCGGATAGTCGGGGTCCCGGCCGTGGCCGGTCTCGAACGCGAACACGGTCGGGTACTCCCCGCCGGGGGTCCACTGCAACCCGTTCTCGTAGGAGTTCGTGCTGTACGACGGGTCGAGCGGGAAGTTGCCGTACGGGTCGACGAGCGAAATGTTCGAGGCGAGGCCGCTCGTCAGGTCCCGGACCGTGATATTCTCGCCGGCCCGGTCCCCCGCCCACCCGTTGGCGGTGACGCTGAGGCGGTCCCCCTGGGTCATGTTGAAGTAGCCCGGGCCCGGGATCCCGCCGTTGTAGAGCGGAGAGTAGTAGCACGGGTCTTCGTATCCCGTGGCCGCCTCGATCTGCCAGGCGACCGCGGCACCGACCCACGCCCCCGTGACGGCGGGTGGGCCGCCGAACGTCGAGTCCGGGTACAGCTGGAGCTCCAGGAAGCACTGGTTCATCCAGGCGAGCGGGTCGGTGAGGGTCATTCCGAACCAGACCGCGACGTACAGGTTCGACTGGTTCTCGCTCGGGCCCCGGTCGGTCGGCAGGGTCACGTTCCAGGTCCAGTTGCCCGAGCTACCCGGGAGGTTCGAGTAGAATTGGATCCCCGGTTCGTCGTGGCCGACGCAGTTGTCGTAGTAGGTCGAGTTCCCGGTGACCGGGTACAACCCGGCGCAGTGCCCGCTCGAGAACACGGGACTCGATTCCGAGCCGCTGTCGTTGCCCGAATCGGCCGGCTGCCAGCCGACGGGGACCGGGGCGCCGGGCGGCACGTCGGAGGAGCCCCAGGACTGGGGGTGCGGGCCCCGGACGTGGAAGTTGCCCATCCGGACCGGCGGGAGAAGTGCGGGGCGCGCGGGGCCGGACGGTACAGGGCCCGCGACGGCGTGCTGGGGCGCGGGAGGAACGACCCTCGCGGGATCGGACTTCGGTGGGTGGTCGGTCGCACCGAGCGGAGCGGTCGCGTTCGCCGGCGACCCCGGGGGGACGGACGCCGCGGACGCCGGGAGCGCCATGAGAAGGGCCACCGAACCGGCGACCAGAAGGGCCAAGAGGCGCCCCGGTCCGGTCCGATAGCCCGTCACACCGCCGCCCCCGCGGTCGTCAGAAGAGGCGAGTTAAAGCCCTGCCCGGGGCACGACTCCGGCCAGCTTCGCGAGTGGCTCGGGCGGGCCCGGGGGGATTCGAACCCCCGATCTTGCGGTTAAGAGCCGCCTGCTCTGACCGGACTGAGCTACGGGCCCACGGACGAGGGCGGCCGACTCGCGCGCCGCCTATAATGGTGGCCCCCGGCGCTACCGCCGGAGCCGCTCCAGGGCCGCGCCGACCATCAGGGGGAACAGCACGGTGACGTCCCCGTCGATCGTCGTGTGGCGGGCGTTCGGCTTCAACTTACCCCAGGACACGGCCTCGCGCGTGCGGGCGCCGGAGAGGCTCCCGTCCCACTCGACGGCGGTGGTGATGTACAGGGCGGCGTCGAGGCCCCCCCGGAACTGGTTCCACCAGATCGTGTGGTGCTTGGAGATCCCGCCGCCGAGCATGACCGCCCCCGAGCGCTTGGCCGCGTAGACGAGGTCCGAGAGCGCGTGCTCGTCCGACATCAAGTCGACCGAGAACGCCCGGTGGTCCTGCCAGAACAGCCAGAGCTGAGACCCGACCGCCCCGTCCGTGATCCCGGGGACGAACACGGGCACCTTCCGCTCGAACGCTGCGCGCGCGATGCTCCCGGCGCCGCGCTTCGGACCGAGCGCGTCCCCGATCGCCCAGACCAGGTCCCGGGTCGAGATCGCCCGGGCGCCCCCCGACCAGAGCTTCCGAAGGATCGGCTGGAGGAACCGTTCGACGACGGGTCCGTAGTTCCCCTCGGGGATGACGAGGTTGCCGAGGCGGTACAAGCCCTTCTTCCGGAGGGCGGCGTCGTCGAGCGTCCACTCCCCGTGGTAGTACGGGCGGAACGACCGGGCGATGTCGTGGTCGAGGGTGCCGCACGTCGTGATCACCGCGTCGACGTACCCGTCCCGGATCAGCTCGGCGAGGACCCCGCGGGTCCCGGTCGCTACGATGTCCGCCGGGAACGAAAGGAACCGGGTCATCTCGCGGTCGCCCAGGATCCGGGCAAGCAGGTCGACGCCGTCGCCGACCGCCTTCGCCGTGAACCCGCCGCCGGCTTCGAGTCGCTTCGCGAGCTCGTCGAGCGTCGGGGCGTCGTCGACCCGCACGTCCACGACCTTTCTCGGCATCGTCCGCTCCGGGCCTCAGAACGCCAGCTGGATCCCGAGCGACGGGTTGTGGAAGACGGCGAGGTAGGCGACGGCGTATCCGGCGATGGCGCCGCCGTTGAGGAACGGCAAGCCCGCTTGAGCGTTGCCCCGGTTGACGAGCCGGATGAGGAACAGATAGCCGATGAGCGAACCGGCGAGCGCCCCGAGCGCCGCCACGAGATTCCCTCCGAGGCCGAATCCGAGCGCCTTGGCGGGCAGCGAGATGAAGGCGGAGACGACGAGGGTCCCTGGGATCACCACGTCGCCCAGTCCCATGAACATCGCCTCCCTCTCCTCCCGGGGCTTCGCCTGCTGGGACTTGAGCCCGCCGGACCGGGTGTAGTCGAAGCCCGGCTCCGACGGCATCACCATCAGGATCGGGACCTTCATCTCGGTCACGACGTCGGCGAGGGTCAGCATGTGCTTCGTCCCGTAGACGGCGACGGCGTCGTACACCATCAGCGCGATCAGCAGGATGAACGTCGGCAGGATCCCGAACGAGATCCCGAGGAGCGCGATCAGCGAGCCGGCGGCCACGAACCCAGCGAGGTCGACCACGTACCATTGCGGCTCGATCGTGAGCGCGAGGAGCAGGGTAACCGCGACGATCCCGGCGAGGGGGACCGACCAGTCGCCGATCGTGCCGGCCGCGGGGTTGCCGAGGTAGAACGGCGACGGCGTCACGAGGGCGAACGCCGCCTGGAGCGTGATGAACAGCGACGCGGAGATGCCGAGGAGGATCAAGGCGCGCAGCGTCGCCGGCCCGCCCTTCCGGGACGCGAACCAGATGATCGGGATCGGGACGAGGACGATCAGGACGATGATGTACAACGGGTCGGTCGGGCTGTTCGGGTTCGACGTCGAGGCGAGCCCCGCCGCCTTGAACGGGGCGGCGAGGAGGAGCGCGACGATCTGCGCGCCGACGTAGAGCCCCAGGAGCCCGAGGCTTCGGAGGCTGCGCATCGCGGGTTAGGGTTGCACGATCGCGTAGGCGTTGTTGCCGAGCACCTTGGTGATCTTCGCGTTGATGGTCGCCCCGCGCTGGGTCGCCCCGGTCACGAAGATGACGAACCCTTCCTTCTTCGCGACCCCGTCGCCCCGCTTCCCGACGTCCTCGATCGTGAGGCGGTACACCTCGCCGACGACGACGGGCGTCTTCGGACGCTCGGGCTCCACGACCCGCCGGACGGTGACGGGGCGCTGGGCGCCGCACGCCTCGCAGATCAGGAGCGTCAGCCGGCCGTCGCGCTTGAGGTGGGTGTCGGGGCGCTTGCACTCGGAGCAGATGACGTACTTTTCCGTGTACTCGCGGATCCGCGTCTGGAGCGTCTCCTTCGGGATCCGGCTCTTCAGCACCCCGCGCGGCAGGTCGAGCACGCCCGGGCACCCGAGCTCGCGCGCCAGGTAACCGATCAGGTGGGCCGGCTCGCGCCGGAGCACCTCCGCGATCGGCTGGAAGTTGCGGATGACGGTGTTCTTGCCGTCGGACATGATGTCCACGTCGGGGACCTGGAACCGGTCCGTCCCGACCTGAACGGGAGGAAGGCGGGTCCGTGCCCGCTCGAGCATCGCCGCGTACGAATCGGCCATACCCGAGAGAGCCGGGCGCCGTTCAAAAGGGTTGGCGTCCGCCCGGCGGTCGACGGCCGCCGTCGCGCCGGCCGACCCGCCGGAGCGCCGGCGGCGCCCTCAGTTGGACGGGGCCCGGCGCCGAAGCACGACCATGAGGCCGACACCGACGGCCGCCGCCGCGACGGCCCCGATTCCGATCCACTCTTCGGTCGCCGGGGTGAGGAACGGGGTCGAGGCGGTCCCCGTCGAGGAGAAGAGGACGGCGACCGTCGAATTCGCCCCCGCAACCTCGACCATTCCGGTCACGTTCTCGACATACCCCGAGACGGGCGTGGCGTGGACGGGGTACGATCCGTTCGGAAGCGACAGGGCGAGATCCGGGGTCGAACCGCTCTGGGACCAATTGCCCGCGCCGATGGTCCACCGAGTGCCGGCCGCGAGTCCGGACTCTCGGAACGCGACCTGGTAGACCGTCTCGTTGAACACGACGTACGCGATGCCGGGGTGGCCGGCGATCGAGACGGAGCCGGCATAGTGGTCCGCCGTAAAGCCGGAGACGCCCCCGACCCGGTACCCAAACGTCCCGTTGGGCTCGGAGACGTTGATCTGATTGCCGTTCCCCAGCGTCGTCGTACCGTTGACGGTGATCGTCCAGGTCGTGCCGGTGGGAAGTCCGCTTTCTTGCACGATCATGGGCCATGTGGGGAGGGCGAACTGAATGTCGAAATCCTGCACGCCCCCGGACGGATTGACGGGAACGACCCCGGTCCGCGGGGTCGGAACGTACGCCCCGACCTGGGGGACGGAGTACGATACGTTCCCACGATTGCCGTAACACTCGATGGACGGGCTGACCGACGAGTTCGTCTGGTTCCCGTACATCACCGACCAGTTGGTCCCGACCGGTAGGCCCGATTCGAAGAACACAACGCTCGTCCGGCCGAAATGGTAGGGAACGGGGATGGTGATCGCGGTCCCGGCGACCGTGAACAGCCCGGACGACGCGTTGAGCCCGTACCGGGCCGGCTCCGTGAGCGTGTAGGAGTAGGAGTCGTTGCGCAGCTGGAAGGTGAAGTTCGCCGAGCTCGTCGACCGGGCGAGGGTCTCGCCCGTGTCCCCGAACTTCACAGTCATCCCCCAGCTCGTCCCCGGGGCGAGCCCGGTTTCCTGGAACGTCACGGAGAACGTGACCGCGGTGGAGAACGCGATGGAGAAGTTCACGTCCCCGCCGTTCACGCCCACCGTTCCCCGGGCGGGCGACGGGACGTAGTTGTACGTCGGGCTCACGGTGAACGGGTAGGACCCGTTGGGGACTTGGAAGGTGAGGGGATTCACGTTTCCCCCGCTCCCGTCTCCGATCGAGCTCAGATAGACATTCCAGCTGAACCCATACGGGAGACCGGTCTCGTAGAACGACAGATTGTAGAGCCTCGCCGCCGGGCGCGAAAGGTCGCTGGTCGATGTGGTAAGCCGGTTCGCGGGGGTGGGCCGAGGCGCCCCGGGCCCGAGGTTCACCGATCCGATCGGGCTCGGGTGGTGGGCCGCCGTACCCACGGGCAGGACCGGCAGAACGAGGGCGACGGTGGCCACCGCCCACACCGCGATCCGGAGCTGACCCGCAAGGACGAAGCGGGTCGGTCCCGGGCGACGCGCGCGAGTCACGGCCGAAGGCCGGAGAAGGAGCGCTCTCGGATAACCGCTGCGATTTTCCGGATCGCGACTGGACGCCGGGAAGAGCCCCCCTAGGGCAGGGGTCCCCCGGAGGGGCGCTGCGAGGTCCCCCCTCTCCGGCCGGGCAGGAGGATCGGAATGAGTCGGGCGAGGTTCTTCTCCTCGACCACGTCGGTGGCGCCTCGACGGACCTCGCCGTCCTCGGGGAGGAAGGCGACCCCCACCGAGCTCCGCCGGAACATCCCGACGTCGATCTCGGAATTTCCGACCGATGCGGTCTCCCCCGGACCGATGCCGAGGTCGTCCTGGAGCTTCTGGAGAACCGTTTCCTTGTCCCGGATCGGCACGCGGATGATCCCGTCCCCGGTCAGGCGTCCGACGGAGTTGACCCGAAAGCCGTTCGCGAGGGCCACGTCGATCCCCAGCTCCTTCGCGACCCGGTGGGCGAGCACGTCGATCCCCCCGCTGATGATCGCGGTCGTGACGCGCTCGGCGCGGAGCGCATCGAACAGCTCCCGGGCCCCGGGCATGAGGTGGACCTTCGCCAGGATCGCCTCGAGGTCGTCGATCGTGAGGTCGGGCGCGTGGCGCCACCAGACGGCGATGTCCCGCCGGAGAAACTCGTGGTCGTCGATCTTCCCGGCG
>DAIQBL010000034.1:0-14915 GCA_036781185.1 Thermoplasmatota archaeon
CGAATTGTTCCATGTGAAGTTCTGGAGGCTCGTCGTCGCCGGCGAATTGTGGATTGACCACGTATCGGTCGAGGAGAGGTTGCCGGTCGGGCAGGCGCCCGTGCCGTTCGACTGGCCGATGAAGTAGGTGTTCAGGAACAGCGTGCTCCCGACCGGACCGCCCGACGTCGAGTACTTGTCGTACCCTCCGAACAGGTAGAAGTACGCGTGGAAGCCGGTGCCCGTGAACTTGTTGTTCAGGACGATCGTATCGTTGAACCCGAACAGGTTGAGGACGAAGTAGCCGAGGTTCGACCCCGCGATCCCGAGGGTGATCGTGTCGCCGTTCCCCGTGAAGTTGAGGACGATGCAGTCGCCCGTGCCGGTGACGGAGAACGTGACGGAGGAATTGTACAGCGACTCGTTGTACCGGAGCGGCGGCGTGCACTTGTTGGCCTGGGCCGTCGCGCAGGTCCCGCCCGTGAACGTCGTGCAGAGGTTGCCGTGGCCCCAGTTCGGCGGCACGGGGACGGCGAGCTTGACCCCTTCCTGGGACGAGTAGGCGGTCGTGGCGATCGACCCCGACGCGGCGACGCCGAACGGCGGCTCGGGGTCGGAGCCGAGGGTGATCGGCGAGCCGAGGCTCTGCGGGAACGGCGCGTGGGCGACCTGGGCGAGGACGGTCGCCTGGAGCCGGGAGACCTGGTTCTCGACGAGGAGCTCGTGCTGGGCCTCGAGCGAGCGCATGTCCTGCGGGAGCTGAACCCCGACGAACTGCGCGATGAAGGAGACGACGAGCAAGAGTCCGAGGAGGACGGCGACCGCGCTGACCTGGCCCGCCCTCGCCCGACGCCGCCGGCTCCGCATCGTACGGGGCATCCCCCGTCGCGACTGCGGCAACACTGCGACGAGGAATACGCCTCGGGCGGCTACTTCAACGTTCCGTCGAAATGCAGGCGCCGGAGCGGCCCGGTCTCGCCCGGGCCCGGGCTCGTGAGATGGAGCGTCGGTCCGTCGAGGCCGCCACGTCACCCTTAAGCACCGAACTTCCACTGACGGGAGGGTACGGGACGTGGTGCCGGATTCGGAAGGGCGGGTCGCCCTCCGACGCGCCCTCCTCTCGGTTTCGGACCGGACCGGTCTCGCGGAACTCGCGAAGGCGCTCGACCGGCACTCCATCGAACTGGTCGCCACCTCGGGGACCCGGGCGGCGCTCGACGCGCTCGACCTGCGGGTCCGTTCCGCGGAGGAGCTGACCGGCGTCGGCGCCTGGTTCGGGGGCCGGATCAAGACGCTCCATCCCGGTCTGCTCGGCGGCATCCTCGCGCCCCGCACCGAGGACGGGACGGCGGAGATGCTCCGCCGCGACCTAATCCCGATCGACCTCGTCGTGGTCAATTTCTACCCGTTCGAATCGACGGTCCGCGAGCACCCCGAACGGACCGACCGGGAGGAGCTCGTCGACGTCGGCGGGATCACGCTCGTGCGGGCCGCCGCGAAGAACCACCGGTGGGTGGCGGTGCTGAGCGACCCATCGGACTACGAGCGGGTGATCGCCGAGCTCGACCGGGACCGGGGAGCGCTCAGCGCCGCGACGCGCGAACGGCTCGCCCGCCTCGCGTTCGCCCGGACCAGCCACTACGACCGCGTCATCGCCGAGCAGCTGTTCCCGCCGACCCCGGGCGAGCCTCCGGGCCCGCCGGAGTTCCCCGAGGTCGCGACGTTCCTCCGCGACCCGCTGGCGCTCCGGTACGGCGAGAACCCCCACCAGGCGACCGCGCCGTACGGGCTCGAGGCGCCCTCGGGAATGCTCTCCCCCTGGTCGGTGGAGCTTCGCAAGGGGCTCCCGCTCTCGTTCACGAACCTCCTCGACCTCGACACGGCGCTCGCGACCGTCAGCGAGTTCCCGACGCCGACCGCCGCGGTCGTGAAGCACGCAAGCCCCTGCGGCGTCGCCTCGGGGGCGACGGTTCGGGAAGCGCTCGAGCGGGCGATCGCGACGGATCCGGTCGCCCGGTACGGCTGCGTCGTCGCGGCGAACCGACCTCTCGAGGCCGACGCGCCCGAGGCGTTGAAGGGCGTGTTCGTCGACGCGATCGGCGCCCCGGGGTACGACCCGGCCGCCGAGGCGGCGCTCGCCCGCCGGCCGAAGGTGAAGATCGTTCGGATCGACCCGCCGGCGATCGACCGCCCGAGGTGGGAGGCGCACTCCGCGCTCGGCCGCTTGCTCCTCCAGGAGACCGACCGTCGGCAACTCGCCCCGTCCGAGTTCCGGCTCGTGACGACCGAGAAGGCGACGCCGCACGAGGCGTGCGCGCTCGACTTCGCCTGGCGGGTCGTCCGGCACGTGAAGTCGAACGCGATCGTCCTCGCCGACGGCTCGAAGACCGTCGGGATCGGCGCGGGTCAGCCGACGCGGGTGAAGGCGGTCGAGCTCGCGCTCGGCGTCGCCGGACCCCGGGCGAAGGGCTCGGTCCTCGCCTCGGACGCGTTCTTCCCGTTCGCCGACGGGGTCGAGGCCGCGGCCCAGGCCGGGGTGCGGGCGATCATCCAGCCCGGCGGCAGCTTGCGAGACCCGGAGGTGATCGCGGCCGCCGAGCGGCACAAGGTCGCGATGTACTTCACCGGCTGGCGGGCGTTCCGGCACTGACGGCCGGACCGCCGGGCCGGGAGGGGCGGTGGTTCAGGCGAACGTGAAGTACCGTCGGAGGATCGTGCGGAACTCCGTCGGACCGACGGGTCCGACTTCGCGGCCCCGCTCGCGCCCCCGGTCGAGGAAGACGTACGTCGGGATCGAGTGGATCCCGTACGACTGGGTGACGTGGCCGGATTCGTCGACGTTCACCTTCGCGAACTTCACACGGCCCATGAGCGACTCGGAGAGCTCCTGGAGGATCGGGTCGGCCACGCGGCAGGGGGCGCACCAGTCGGCGTAGAAGTCGACCACGACCGGCAACGCCGACCGGATGACCTCGTGCTCGAACGTCTCGTCCGTCACTTCGACCGGGCCCGGTTCCTCTGCCATCGACGTGCTCGCGCGCTTCGACCGTCGACCGGGCTTTAATCCTTCGTCTCGTACGGCACCGTCGTGGAGCGTCCGGCCGCCGGCCGGAGCGCCGGGCGGCCCGGCCGGGCCGCGCGCCTCCTCGATTGGTTCGCGGTCCACCGACGTCCGCTCCCGTGGCGCTCGGACCGCGATCCGTACCGCGTTTGGGTCGCCGAAGTGTTCCTCCAGCAGACCCGGGTGGCGACGGTCGTGGACCGGTACCCGGCGTTCCTGAGGCGATTCCCGACGGTGGGATCGCTCGCCCGGGCGTCGGCGACCGACGTCCTGAAGGCGTGGGAGGGCGCCGGGTACTACGCCCGCGCCCGGCACCTCCACGCCGCCGCGCGGGCGATCGTCGCGGACCACGGGAGCGACCTGCCCCGCACGGCGCGCGAACTCGCCGAGCTGCCCGGGTTCGGGCCGTACGTGAGCGCCGCGGTCGCGAGCCTCGCCTTCGGAGAGCCGGTCGTCGCGCTCGAGGCGAACGGTCTCCGAGTGGCCGCCCGGTGGACGCTCGAGGAGGGGGACGTCCGTTCCCCGACCGTACGGGCCCGGCTACGGGCGGTGCTGGAGCGGGAGCTGCCGAAGGACCGGGCGGGCGAATTCAACGAGGCTCTGATGGAGCTCGGCGAGCTCGTCTGCCGACCCCGGCGACCGGATTGCCCATCGTGCCCGGTCGCCGCCGACTGCCGCGCCCGCCAGGAACTCCCGGACCCCGGTCGTCTCCCGAATCGGGGGCCGCGGCCGAAACGACCGCACGTCCTCGCCTCGATCGTCGCCCTCACCTCGGGAGACCGGTACCTGGTGCGACGGAGGCCGGACCACGGCCTGCTCGGCGGGCTCTGGGAGCTGCCCGGCGGCCGACGGAAGGGCGGCGAGACGGCCGACGAGGCCGCCCATCGGGAGCTCCTCGAGGAGACCGGGCTCGCCGCTCGGTCCCTCGTCCACCTTGGGGTCGTCCGCCACGCCTACTCCCACTTCTCCGTCTCGCTCGACCTCTTCGCCGGGACGTGGGACGGGGTCGGGCACGCGTCGGGCGACGCCCCGCTGCGGTGGGTCACCCGCGCCGAGTTCGACGGACTCCCCCGCCCGCAGGCGACGGTCCGCGCGATGGCGCTCGTCGACCGGGCGACGGAAGGAGCTTCCCCGGGTTCAGCACGCCGTCCGGGTCGCAGAGCGCCTTCCAGCCCCGGAGGATCTCGACCGCCGGCCGGCCAAGCTCGTCCTCGACGTACGAGCGCTTCACGGACCCGACGCCGTGCTCGCCGCTGACGGTGCCGCCGAGCCGGCGCGCGACCGCGAGGATCTCGGTGCGGACGGTCCGTCCCGCCTGGCTCCCCGGGTCGACAGCAACGTTCGGATGGAGGTTCCCCTGGCCGAGGTGGGCGTAGACGTACAGCTCGGCCCCAGCGCGGTCGGCGACCTCGCGGAGCGCCGCGAGCGCCTCGTCGACCCGGTCGACCGGGACCGCGATGTCCTCGCGCACCCTCGGGCCGGTTTCGGCATCGAGGACCGAGCCGGCCTCGCCGCGAAGGCTCCAGAGGCGGTCCGCGTCCGGGACGACGGCGGCGGAGTCCCGAATCCCGGCCGCTCGGAGGGTCGTGTGGAGCTCCGCGAGCGCCCCGTCTTCCGATGGGGCGCCGTCGCTCTCGAGCTCGAGCAAGATCAGTGGGCCATCGCCGGGGAGCCGCGCGCCCGGCCGGGTCCGCAGGAGCCCGGCAACCCGGCCGTCCACGTACTCCATCGCCGAGATCCGGAGCGTCGGTCGGGAGCCGAGTGACTTCGCCACCGGCCCCAGCCGGACCCCGTCGGGAACGGCGACCACAATCCCGCATCGGCGCTCCGGCGCCGGGGCGAGCCGGAGCGTCACGGACGTCGCCAGCGCGAGCGTCCCCTCCGACCCGACGAGGAGGTCGAGAAGTTCCGGTCCGACCGCCCGCTTCGCGGTCGTAGGGCCGAGCACGGTCCGTTCCCCCGTGCCCAAGACAACCTCCGCGGCGTGGACCCACCGGCGGGTCGGTCCGTAGCGGAACGACCGCGGACCGGAGGCGTTGGTGGCGACGTTCCCGCCGATCGTCGAACTCTTCCAGGAGCCCGGATTCGGCGGGAAGAACCATCCCGTCGAGCGAAGGGCGACCGCGAGGTCGTGGTTGATGACCCCCGGGCCGACTCGGACCGTCCGGGTCAGGGGGTCGACCGCTCCGATCGCGTTCCATCCGGAGAGATCGACGACCACACCGCCGTCGACCGGCACGCACTCGCCGTCGAGCGAGGTCCCGCCCCCGCGGGCAGTGAGGGGAACCCGATGGGCGCGCGCCCATCGAACGAGGGCCACCAGGTCCTCGGCGTCGGTGGGACGGACGACCGCGTCGGGGAGCGAGATGACGAACGAGGCGTCCCGGCCGGCGGATTCGAGCGCCGCGGGGTCCGTCCGAACTTCGCCGGCGACCGCCCCCCGGAGCGACCCGAGCCATTCGGGGGCCATGGTCCCGGCAGGCCCTCCCGGCCTTACCGATGTCGCGTCCCGTTCACTTCGGCGGAACGGGCGTCCGGTCCGGGGGCTCGACGGCGTCGATCAGGTCCCGAACGGCGAACGGACGCCCGATCACCGCGTCGGCGCCGATCGCCCGACCGGCCTCGCGGGCCGGCGCTCCGCCGCCCGGGGTCAGCAGGATGAACCGCACCTTCGGCATCGATTTCCGGGCCGCCTTGAGCGCCTCGATCCGGCCCGGTTCCTGGAGGTCGAAGTCGAGGATCACGACGGTGGGCTTCTGGGCCTCCGGGAGCCCGTCGAGAACGTCGAAGGTCGTCCCGTCGGCGACCACGACGTGGTGGTGGAGGCGGAGAAGACCCTTGATCAACAGGCGGACCTCGCGGCTTCCACCCAGTACAGCTGCGTTGGCCATGGCCCCGGTGGAGCGCGACGGGCGTCCGCCCCGGCACCGCTCCCCACCCGGTGGGGATTCGCGACGGCAGAACCGTCCCGGCAGGTGCCGCCGCGTTGGCCGATCTCGATCCTTGAGATTCGCCATGCTGGGAAACCCCTCTTGAAGCCCGACGGTCGAGTCGCACCCCGCCCCGACCCCGAGAGACGGTCCCGGCGAGGCCGACCGGGCTCCCGCCATCGTCCAGGGCGCACCGAAACTATATAGGCGGTCGAGGACGTATGGAGGCTGGCCTCGGGCACCGACGGCGAGGGCGAGCGGCACCGTCCAACAGGCTCGTCCGGACCGTCGGTGCCTTCCCGATCCACCCGGTTGCCGGTCGAACGATAGGATTTTTCTACCGCGCGACGGCGGTCGAACCATGCCGTTCCTTTTCGGCTCCCGCGCCCGCGACGTCGAGCAGTTGCGCCAGACCCTGCCCCACCTGACCCAGCACACGACGATGGCCGCCCTCGCCGCCGCCCTCTCCTGGACGGAGCGGCGGGCCGAGAAGGCCGTCCGCGAGTGGGAGCGGCTCGAGCCGATGAAAGTCGCCTACGACCCGCTCATCCGGTCCGTCCGGCTGCTCCGCCCCGAACCCCCGGCCCCGAACGCGCTCGCCACGCATCCGGCGGCGGGACCCGCGCCGACGACGCCCGCGGCGGACGTCCCGGCCCCCGTCGCGCTGCCCCGGGCCTGGCGCGAGGTCGTCAACTGCCGGTCCTGCGGCACGGCGATGGAGCCGACCGGCACCGGTTCCGGATTGTTCTGTCCCGGGTGCGGACGCCTGTCGTCCGGCCATCATTCGACCGCCCCCCCACCCCTGCCCGCCGCGCCGGCTCCCCCCCCGATGCGGTCGGCGGCTCCGTCCCCGTCCGCGAGCGGGCCGAACGGCCCGGCCGTCGCGACCGGGACCGGCCATTCCCTCTCCGAGCGGAAGGCGCAGGAGATGTTCGCCGCCTGGGCCACCGCCCAGCCGATCCCCTGCCCAAGGTGCCGGACGCCGCTCCGCCACCACGGGGTCGGGGAGTACCGGTGCCCCGGATGCGGCGAGACCGCCCGGTTCGTCGGGGAGAGCGCGGCGCCGGTCGCGCCGGCGCCGCCCCTCGCGCCGCCGGCGGCCTAGGTCAGAACGGCACCGCGGCCCGGACCTTCCGGACGAGCGAGCCGTCGGCGATCGCCTTCGTGAGCCGGTCGATATCGGGCGCCGGGGGCCGGTCGGCCCCCCAGGGCGCGACAAGCTCGCGGACCGCCCGGAGCGCGGCCTCGCTTCCGGCGCCGCCGGCCTTCGGCCGGCGCAGTTCCAGCGCCTGGGCGGCGACGAGCAACTCGACCGCCACGACCGTCCGCGAGTTTGCGAGGAGCCGGTGCAGCTTCGCCCCAGCCCAGGCGCCCATGCTGACGAAATCCTCCTGGTCGGCCGACGTCGAGAAGCTGGCGGCGCTCGCCGGGTGGGCGTACGAGACGTTCTCGTTGACGAGCGCCGCGGCGAGGTACTGCGGGATCATGAACCCCGACGAAAGGCCCGGGGTCGGGGCGAGGAACGCCGGGAGCCCCCGGTTGTGGGCGGGGTCGACCAGGCGGGCGGTGCGGCGCTCGGAGAACCCGGCGACGGGGGCGAGGCCGACGGCGAGCACGTCGAGCGCGAAGGCGAGGTTCTCGCCGTGGAAGTTCCCGCCGCCCACGAACTCGTCCGGGGGGAAGACCACCGGGTTGTCGCTGACCGCGTTCAGCTCCGCCTCGACGATTCGGCGCGCGAGGCCGAGCGCGACCCGCGCCGGCGCGAGCACCTGCGGGATGCACCGGAGGGTGTACGGGTCCTGCCCCCGGTACTCGGTCCGGGGGCCCGACAGGCCGCTCCCTTGGGTGAGGCGGCGCATGGCGTCGGCGACCTCGCGCTGCTCCGGGAAGTTCCGGAGCTCGCCGAGGCGGTCGTCGAGCGCCTCCGGGCTCCCTTCGAGGGCGTCAAAGGCGACCGCGGCCGCGAGGGTGGCGGCGTCGAGCAGCTCGGTGGCGTCCGCCACGCCGAGGGCGAGGTACGACGCCATCAGCGACGTGCCGTTGACGAGCGCGACCCCCTCCTTCTCCGCGAGCTCGAGCGGCGGGATCCCGTGGTCGACGAGCGCGGCGGCGGCGGGGAGCCGACGGCCGTCGGGCGCGACGAACTCCCCCTCGCCGATCAGCGCGAGCGCGACGTGGGCGAGCGGGGCGAGGTCGCCGGAGGCGCCGACGGAGCCTTGGGAGGGGACGTACGGGACGAGACGCCGGTTGAGGAGCGCGAGGATCGATTCGACGACGACGGGGCGGACGCCGGAGTGCCCTCGGGCGAGCGAGTTGGCCCGGACCAGGAGCATCCCGCGGACGACCTCCTCGGACAGCGGCTCGCCCGCCCCGCTCGAGTGGCTGCGGACGAGCGCGAGCTGCAGCGCCTTCGCTTGCTCGGGAGGGACGATCCGGTCGGAGAGCTGGCCGAAGCCGGTCGTCACGCCGTAGACCGCCCGGCCGCGACGGACCGCCGCTTCGACGACGGCCCGGCTGGCCGCCATCGCGGTGCGCGCTTCTCCGGCGAGGGAGACCGATGAGTGGCCGCGGACGACGGAGAGGAACGGCTCGAGGGTGAGCGAGCGGCCGTCGATCGGGAGGCTCTCGGTCATCGCGGTCCGATGACGCGGTGACTCGGCCCCGTCGCCCTCGTCGGAGCCGCCCGCCTACGCGGGGGCCGGGTAGACGATCTCGCCGCCGGACTTCTGCATCGACGGGAGGCGTTGGGTCTTCGCGCCCTTCGTCTTCCAGAAGATCTCCGCGATCTCCTGGACCTTCTTCGACAGCTCGAGGGCATCGGCCGGGTTCGTCCCCTGCCGGGCCTTCGAGGCCGCCTTCATCGCCATCCAGAACGACTCGTGGAGCGTCGGGTACTGCTTGACGTGGTCCGGGGTGAAGTAGTCGCCCCAGAGGACACGGAGCTCGGCCTTGACCCGCTCGGAATGCGTCTCCTTGACGGCCACGTACCGCGCGAGCTTCGCCTGGTACGCCTCGACCTCTTCCGGCTTGGAGGAGGCTCCCGGCTTCGCGAGCTCGCCGATCAGCTGGTCCATCCGGACCACCGTCAGCGCGGCGATCTGCGCCTCGTGGGGGTCGTATATCCCGCAGGGGATGTCGCAGTGGGCGAACACGACGCGGGGGGGACGGACGGCGTCGACGATTCCGAGACCGATGGTGCGCGCGGCGGACATGTGCGGTCGAACCCGGCGTCTCGCATAAAGATGCCGTCGGGCGATGGAGGGAAACGCTCGTGGCTCCGCCGGTGGCGGAGCGTCCGCGTCGTGGTGACGGACGAGAGCATGCAGCCGACCCTCCGGCCGGGCGACCGTCTCCTCGTCGAACACCTCGGCTCCAAGCCCGCGGCCCCGGCGGTCGGGGACGTGGTCGCCGTCCGGGATCCGGAGGCACCGCCGCGGTGGCTCGTGAAGCGGATCGCCACCGTCGGACCGGCTCGACTGTTCGTGACCCGTGTCGGGGTCGCCGTGGGGCAAGGGGCCGGACCCTGGGAGGCGCCTCCGGACGCGGTCGAGGAGCGGGAGGTTCCGTCGGGGTCCGTGTTCGTCGTGTCGGACGCCGCCCCGTACGGGCGCGACAGTCGCGCCTTTGGGCCGGTCCCGGTCGACGACATCGTCGGGGTCGCCTGGTGGCGGTACGCCCCTCGGGACGTCACGGGACCGATCGTGCGGCGAGAGCCCGCGGCCGCGCCCGCGAAGCGGGCGCCGACTCCGGGGGGATCGGCCGGGAATCGGGACGCCCCGTGACCGATCGAGGGGCGATCGGCGAACGCCGGGACAACGACCGGCCGGGAACGAGGGATTATGCCTCCCCACCGGATCGGGGAAGGCGTGTGACGACCCGTCCTCGACGACCACGAACTTCGGGCCTCCCCCGACTCCTTCCCGTCGCCGCCACCGTCCTCGTGCTCCTGCTGCTCAACCCGGTGACCGCCGCCCCCGGTCCGAGCGGTCAGAGGAGCCCCCCGTACCTGCGCGCGACGTCGGTCGCCACCAACACGACGGGGGTCGGCTCCTACTGCTCCGCCATCCTGCCCACTCACCGCACCGGCGCCCCGGTTCCCGCCGCGGCCTATCGTTCGAATGGCAGTGCTCGATTCTCCCTGTGCGCGACGGGTCTCCTCGCCCGGAGCGGCGGAGTACTCCAATCGGTCAATGCCACGGCCGGCTTCTCCCTCCCGCTGACGGTCGCCGTCACCGGATCGTACAGCCTCAGCGCCAACTGGTTGCTCCGCTGGAACGCGACGTCGGGCGGCTCGCTGTGCAACGGGTTCGCGATGTGCGGGGGTTGCCCGTCGATCGACCTCAGCGTGACCTTGAAGGTGCTCGATACGACCAACCGGACCTCGATTTCGGTCAAACCGGTGGTGATCCTGTCGGGCTGCCGCTCGGCCGGAGCCAACAATTCGTCGACGATCGCCGTGATCCAGTGGAATGGAACCCTGAACTCCGGGCACTCGTACCGGTTCGTCTCGACCGTCGTGGGGCGCCTCACCTCGCGGACGTTCTGCGCCTCCCCGAACGGCTGCGGGAGCCGCGCCGCCTCGCTCGATTTCGCCACGAATGGCCACGGTGGCGTCTTGAACTGGGTCCGGATCCGGTAGGATCGCGGCCCGAGAACTCCGGATGACCACGCGGGAACTCGTCGTCACGCCCCTCGACATCGCCCTCCTGGCCGCCTTGGAACGGGAGGAATCGGTCGTCGCCGCCGCGCGGGCGGTCGGCGTCTCGCGCGACCGGGCGGTGTATCGATTGGCCCGGCTCCGGGCTCGGGCGGGCGGGCCGGTGGTCCGGGCCTATCACGGCGGAGAGCGGGGCGGCGGCAGCGGCCTGACCGCCCGCGGCCGGGCCGTCCTGGCCGGCGGGGCGGAGGCGGCGGCGTGGCCGAATCCGGCGCGTCCCCCGCGGCACCAGAGCCTGACCGGCGTCTACCGAAGCGACCCGGAACCCCGCCTCTTCGCCTCGGATGGGTTCTCCGCCGCGGTCGCGTTCGCAGCCCGCGACGGCGAGCGGCTCACGGTCACAATCGACCCCGAGGCGATCGTGGTCGCTCTCGGCCCGGTCCGCTCGAGCGCGAGGAACGTCTGGCCGGGCGTGGTGGAACGCGTCCGGCGCCCCGCGAGGGGCGGAGCGTCGGGCCGGCGAGATGTCGTCGTCCGCGTCGGACGGCACGGGCTCACGGTCGCGGTGACCGAGCGGTCGGTCCGGGCCCTCGGGCTCGAGGCCGGTCGCCGGGTGACCCTGCTCGCGAAGGCGACGGCCCTCCGCCGGGTTGGCGCTACTCGCGGATCCCGTCCGGGGTGAGCGAGTACACCGCCTCCCCTTCCGGGAGGTTCGGCGAGTCGATCAGCCGGGCGATCCGCTTGGGCGGCTTCGACTTCCGGAGATAGAGCCGGTACGTCGCCGCGTGGGCGACGATGTTGCCCCCGATCGGGCGGGTCGGGTCGCCGAACAGGATGTCCGGTCGCGACGACACCTGGTTCGTCACGATGACGGCCGCGTTGTACGTGTCCCCGAACTTCAGCAGCTCGTGGAGGTGCTTGTTGAGGAGCTGCTGGCGCGGCGCGAGCTCCGCTCGGCCGGCGTACTCCGACCGGAAGTGAGCCGTCAGCGAGTCGACGATGATCAGCTTGATCGGCCTCTCGCGCGCGAGCTCCTGCGCCTTCGCGACGAGGAGCATCTGGTGGTTCGAGTTGTACGCCCGCGCGACGTGGATCCGGGTGAGCGCCTCCGTCGGGTCGAGCGAGAGCGCCTTCGCCATGTCGACGATCCGCTCGGGACGGAACGTCGATTCCGTGTCGATGTAGACGACCTCGCCGTTCAGCCCTCCCTGGTCGACCGGCATCTGGACATCGACGGCCGCCTGGTGGGCGATCTGGGTCTTCCCCGTGCCGAACTCGCCGGCGAACTCCGTGATCGCCTGGGTCTCGATCCCGCCGCCGAGGAGCTCGTCGAGCGAGCGGGCCATCGTCGTGATCCGGCCGAGCTTCTTCCGCCGCTCGAGCAGGACGGTGCCGACCTCGAAGGAACCGACGTCGGCCAGGCGCCGCGCCTCAGCGATGATCTTCTGCGCGATCGCGGTGCCGATCTCCGCCGCCTCGGCGATGTCCCCGGGCGAGGCGGTCGCGAGCTCCATCAGGTCGGTGTACCCCGCCTCCCGGAGCTTCTCCGCGGTCGTCGGGCCCACGCCGGCGAGGTCCTCGAGCGCGACCTCCTTCTTGGGAGGCTCTTCGGCGGGCGGGGACGGCTTCGCGGTGGGTTTCGGCGGCACGTCGACGAGGACGAGGGCGAGGGGGATAAGGGGTGCGGGGACGTCGTGAAACGGCGAACGATGACCCGGGCCCGGACGGGCCTCCCCGGGCCTAGCCGCCCGGGACGAACGGCTCCCCGGTGAGCCGCTGGAAGACGGTCGTGTAGAGCCGGCTGACCTCGTCCACCAGGAGCGGGGGGAGTGGCGGGATCGGCGGTTCCGCCTGCTTCGCGTCACGGGCGGCCACGAGGAGTTCGTAGTAGCCGGTCGACCGGTAGTGCTGGCGGACGAACTCCTTCGAGAACTCGACCTGGCGGCCCCGCTCGAACGCGGCGCGGTCCCAGAACCGGTCCTCGTCGGCGGTCCCGAACGTGTCGACGACCATCAGCCGCCCCGCATCATCGACCCCGAACTCCTTCTTGCCGTCGACGTGGAGGAGGCCCCGCGGGGCGATCTCGGTCTCCATCGCCGCGTCGATCTTCAGGATCATCTCCTTCACCGCGTCGACCTGCTTCGCGTCGAGCTGGCTCAGCTCGCGCGCCTCGGCGGTCGTGAGGAGCCGGTCTACGGGCTCGAGCTTCGTCGTCATCTCGAAATGCGGGTCGGGGAGCTTGTCTCCCTTCGCGACGGTCTTCCCGGCGGGAAACCCGAGCGCGGTGGGGCCGAGGGCGCCGGCCTTCACGCGATCCCAGAGCGAGCCGGCGACGTAGTACCGGACGATGAACTCGAGCGGGACGAGGTAGTTCTTCGGATGCGGGCCGAGCGTCTTCGGCTTCGGCACGACCTGGACGCGTTTCACCCGCATCGACGTCGGGCCGGAGCGCGAGAGGAAGTGGTGGGGGATGGAGAGCTTCCCGCACAGCTCGAACCAGTGCGCGGCGGTCCGGTTGAGCGTCTCGCCCTTGTGGGGGATCTCGGAGGGGATGTGCT
Organism: Thermoplasmatota archaeon; assembly: GCA_036781185.1. Taxonomy (GTDB): domain Archaea; phylum Thermoplasmatota; class Thermoplasmata; order Lutacidiplasmatales; family UBA184; genus Lutacidiplasma. The sequence continues at coordinate 13,186 of DAIQBL010000034.1, forward strand.
TGTCGAACACCGAGATGTCGTCGGTGAACCGGAACTCGAGCTCCGTCGGGGAGACCTCGAACACCTCCTTCACCTTCCCCCGGCGCAAGAACTTCGGGGCGGCCGTCGGACTGGCGGCGGAACGCTTCGGAGCGGTCGGCACGGCGTGCCGACCGCGACCGGTTACAAAGGCTCTGCGGCGGCCGGCTACACCGAACGGGCGTGGAGCGAGGTGATCGGACGGAATCCACGCTTCGCGTAGAACTTCACGGCGATCTCGTTCTGGGTCGGGAACTCGGCGGTGACGACGCCGGCGCCCTTCTCCTTCAGCATCGCCGTGACCTCCCGGAGCAGGAACTCGCCCACGCCCCGCCGACGATAGATCGGGAGCAGGTAGATGTCGAGGATCACGCCCTCGCGCTCCGGCGTGTAGAACGGGCGCTCCCGGACCTGGGCGCGGACGACGCCGACGACCTTGTCGATGTCCGGGCCGATCCCCTCGGCCGCGAGCACGATAGCGTCGGGATTTGCGATGTCGCGCCGCAGGACCTCCTCCGCCCGCGTTTCCGCGTCCGCGCGGACCTTGAGGAGCGGGTCGAACTCCTCGTTCAACCGCTTCAATCGAAGGAGCAGCGGCACGAGGGCCGGCACGTCCTTCGATGTCGCGGGCCGTAGGTGGATCGGCATCGTGGTGCCCTGGTGCGATTTCTCTTGCGTCACGGTTTCCTCTTCGGTTCGTCCGGCATCGGGCTGATCAGTCCGGCGGCCTCGAGCGCCTTCGCGAGCTTCGCCGGCCGTGCCATGCGGACGCGCGCACGCTCGAGGAACTCCGCCCGAGAGTAGCGGCGGCGCGCCAAGCCGAGCTCGACCGCCTTCGTCGCGACCGCCGCGGCGACATGCGGGAACGCTTCCACTTCCGCCATGGTCGGGAGGATGTGGGTGGCGCTGAGCCCGACGTCCTCCGCCCGCGCGGCGAGCTCGGACGCTGCCGCCAGGACGAGCTCGTCGGGAATCGACCGCGCCCGGGCGTCGAGGACGCCCCGGAACACGGCCGGAAAGATCAGGGAGTTGTTGACCTGGTTCGGGAAGTCGGACCGTCCGGTCGCCACGATCGACGCGCCCGCCTCCAGCGCCTGCGATGGGTAGATCTCGGGCACCGGGTTCGCGAGCGCAAAGACGATCGGCCCCTTCGACATCCCGCGGATCACCTCGGGCGGGATCGTGTGAGGACCCGGGGTCGACGCCGCGAGCAGCACGTCCGCACCTTCGGCGGCCTCCCGGAGACCGCCCTTCCGGCCCCCGCCGTCGGTCGCGAGCGCAATTCGGTACTTCCAGGGGTTGTGGAGCATCAGCTCGTCGAGGTCCTCGCGTTCCGCGTGCAGGACGCCCTTGCTGTCGACGAGCGTAAGCTCCGACGGGTCGTGGCCGAGGGAGATGAGGAGCCGGGCGGTGACGAGGTTGGCGGCCCCCGCGCCGAGGAGGACGGTGCGGACCTTCCCGATCGACCGGCCCGAGACCTTGAGGGCGTTGAGGAGGCCGGCCACGGTCGACGCCGCGGTGCCGAGCTGGTCGTCGTGCCACACGGGCACGGGGAGGCGCTTCTGGAGTTGCTCGAGCACGAAGAAGCACTTCGGGGAGGCGATGTCTTCGAGGTTGACCCCGCCGACAGCCGGTGCAATCCGCTCGACCGTCTCGACGAGCGCCTCCTGGCTGTCGACGCGGATCGGGAGCGGGAACGCATCGACCCCGCC
>DAIQBL010000034.1:15015-17307 GCA_036781185.1 Thermoplasmatota archaeon
GTCTCGATCTTGCCTTGGTAGAACCGCGCCAGCCGGAGCGAGCGGGCGCTCAGCTCCTCGGTCTGCTCGGCCTCCAGCTCGTCGGAGGCGGGCGGGGCCTTGCGGCGCGCCGGCCGGTCGGCCCCGGTGTCCGGTGCCTCCGCCTGCACCATCGGGCGGAGCCGGGCGTAGGACGATTTGAACGCTTCGGTCGAGTCGTTCGGGGAGTTCGTCAATTGCCGTCCGCTCGACGGGCCTACCGGAACGACCACGACCTCCCCATGCCGCGGAAGTACCGCTCCCGGAGCGTCCGTCCCGGCCCGGACGAGGCGAGTTCGGGAATCGGGTCCGGGCGGGGGCGCCACCCGCCCGCGCGGGAGCTTAGATAAGCGCCCGCCGGAGTTCCGGCTCCGATGGCGTCGACCCCGACCGGTCTCCCGCATCCGTACGTCCGCCCGGAGCGCGTGGGGGCGGTCCCGCTCGTCGGACCGGTCGAGCTGAAAGGTCTCCTCGACGGCCCGGATCCGCCGTTCGTCGTCGACGTGCGGGCCCCGGCCGAACGACGGCTCGGGCACCTCCCGAATGACCACGCGTTGCCCCTCGCGGAGCTCGCGCCACGTCTCGGGGAGCTGCCAAGGGACCGGCCGCTCGTCGCCTACTGCCAGTACGGCTCCGATGCGCGGCGTGCGGTCGACTTCCTCCGGTCACGCGGCTTCTCCCTCGCCGCGGCCCTCGAAGGCGGAATCGACGAGTACGCGCGGCTCGCGGACCCCGAGATCCCCCGATACGGCTCGGACGTCCGGGACGGGACGCTCTGGCTTCGGCAGTTCCCGCGGGCGGACACGGGGTGCCTCGCGTACCTCCTCGGCGACCGGGACAGCGGGAAGGCCGTCGTCGTCGACCCGGGCCGGGAGCCCGAGCCGTACCTGCTCGCCCTTTCCGAGGGCGAATGGTCCCTCGTCGGGATCGTCGAGACGCACACCCACGCCGACCACCTCGCCGGGCACGCCGCCCTCCACGCGAAGACCGGCGCACCAATCTTTGTCGGCCGGCGTTCGCCGGCCCAGTACCCCCACGAGCGCCTGTCCGAAGGCGACCGTCTGCCGTTCGGCGCCGACGCCGTCGAGGTCCTGGAGACGCCCGGGCACACCCGCGATCACCTGACGCTCAAGGTCCGCGACAAGATCTTCACCGGCGACACGCTGCTGATCGGGGCGTGCGGCCGAACGGACCTCGGTGACGGGAGCCCGGATCTCCTGTACGAGAGCCTCACGGAGAAGATCCTTCGGCTGCCCGACACGACCGAGGTGTACCCCGCTCACTTCGGCCGCCGGCACGCGCTCGTCGAGCGGTACTGCTCGACCGTCGGGTTCGAGCGCGCCACGAACGAGGCGCTCAACCAGGGGGGCCGCGCCGCCTTCCTCGCGTACATGACCGAGGGATGGCCACCGAAGCCGACGGACTTCGACCGGATCGTCGCGGAGAACCTCCGCGAATAGGCGGCGGCTCAGTCTGGCGTCGAAGCTTACGTGCCCCGAGGGGCGCTCGGCTTCGCTCGGCGGCGGCGCCACCCGACGGCGGCGACCACGCCAATCGCGGCGACGGCCCCGAGGGCCAGGAGCGGCACCGTCCACGAGGGGCCGGAGGCGGTCTTCGGGGAGGTCAGGTCGGGAACCGTCTGGAACGTCGCGGTGAGCGCGTGCCCGAGCCGCACCCCGACCGTGCTCGTCGCTCCCGGACCGATCGTGATCGTGTAGGTGACGTTCGCCTTCAGGTTCCCCGACGGCGTCCAGACAAGCGAGGTTCCGTTCACGGTGACCGAGCCGGACGGGTCGGCCGGCGCGACCCCGAACGCCGATTCGGTCGCGGTCGCGTTCATCGGGGTGCTAAACTCGACGGTGACGCGGCTCACGAGCGGCACGTTCATCGAGCGGTTCGCCGGATCGACGGAGGTGACTCGGGGAATGGCCCCGACGGTCACCGCCGCGCACGCTTGGGCCTCGCCGCCCCCGCCGGAGGCGTTCGCGCAAACCGTGCCCTGCGACGGAAACGCCCCGGCGACGAACTGCGCGGCGCCGGAGATCCCGGTCGTGAGCGACCCGAGCGCGGACGGCGCCACGCTCCAGGTGAGCGTCGGCCCGATCGTCGCCGCGCCGTCGACGGTCCGCACGCCCGCCGAGAAGTTCACCGATTGACCGGTCCCGATCACGAGGACGCCGGGGGCGAGCGTCACGGTGGCCGCGTACCGAGGTCCCGGGACCACGGTCAGCCCGACGCACCCCCGGACGGACAAGCTCCCCTCGGAGACCGTCG
>DAIQBL010000035.1:0-17234 GCA_036781185.1 Thermoplasmatota archaeon
GAGGGACCGGCGTCGCCGATCAGTCCGGGCTGGGCGGCGTGGACGCCGCCGACACGCCCGGAACGCCCTCCCCGGTGGGGTAGGCTCGCCCGCCCGGAACGGTCGAGGGGGAGCTACGCCCCGGGGCGATTCGGCCGAGGGTCCACTCGAGCGGGCGCGTCGCCCACTCGGGGCGGAGGGCGACGGCGATGGCGAAGGCGCTCAGCAGGAGATGTTGGAACGCCCAATGGAACGCGAGGGGCGCGACGCCGACGCTGTCCGGCGGAACGGGAGCCCACGCGCCCGGCATTCCGAGCGCTCCGAACAGCTCGTTCAGGAACCCGCCGAGCCCGAGACCCACGAGCGCCGGTGGGACCCAGATCCCCCACGTGACGCCCGCGAGGCCGAACCCGAGGCGGCCCGCTCGGCCCGCAGCTGTGCGGCCCGCCCGGCGAAGCAGGTCGGAGAGCTCGCGGGGGAACAGGCCGGCCGTCACCGCGAGGAGGGAGAGGACCTGGTGCTCGAACAGCCAGTGGTACCAAGTCGCCGGGGGGGCGGTAAGGGGATTCTCGGAGCCCCACTCGACGAGCATGGCGAGCGACCAGGTGATCCCGCCGACGAGGAGTCCCACCCGAAGCACCGAGCCCGCGACGAACCGAAGGTCGACCGGGGGCGACGATTCGGAGATCTCGCGACTCCGTCGGAGCGCGCGTTCCTGCGCCAGGAGGATCAGGTAGACGATGGCGGGCTGGAAGATTGGCAGGTACCATTGCGTCGTGATCAGACTGGCGACCGACGTGCCGCTCGCCGCGGCCACCAGGGCGAGCCCGCCGGTCGACGCACACGTCGAGCAGCAGCACGCGCCGAGCGTGGCTAGCGAAGCGATTCCCGGCCCCGACCCGGCGACCACGGCCGTCCCGGCCGATACGGACGTCGTCCCGCGGGGCCGCCGCACGATGTCCCGGGCGAGCCCAATCCCGGCGACCGCCCCGAGCCCCGCGCCGAGTGCGACGAGGACCATCGTCACGGTCGGGAGCAGCGGGAGCTGCAGCAGCCCCCACGGCTGGATCACGAGGACTTCCGGGTAGAACCACCAGGTCGACGGCGGTCCCCACCAGATCACCTCGACCACGTACACGCCCTGGGTCGGCAGAAGCGTCAGCATCCCCCCGACGAACAGCGAGGCGACGACCACGACGGTCGCGACCGCGGCGAGCGCGAGCCGTCGCGGCCACCCGCGCACGAGCGCGCGGGTCTCCCGAAGCGTGGCCAAGCTCCGGAACGCGCGGAGCCGAATCCTCCATTCGGGGGTCACGGTCGGGTCAACGTCCCCGGCCCGATCGCCGGAACTCGCCGGCTCGGTTCCGGTCATGACTCCGGTCCCGGCGTTCCCGCGGCGGCGCGCCGGGGGGGGCTCGTCGGATGCGTGGTGGGGCGCCGGGCGCCCCGTGCCGAGGGGAGGGCGACGGCGAAGACGTTCCCGATGAACAGCGCGAGGTACGGGGTCAGGACCCCGAGCGCCGAGTAGGTCGGGTACTCGGCGAACAGGACGGGAAGGACCGCGGCTGTGAACCCGACGAGGGCACCGAACATCAGCATCGCCGGGCGGGCCGACGGGGCGGTCCGCGGTTCGCTGACCATGAAGAACCCGTAGAACACCGTCGCCGCGCCGAGCACGCTCGCCTGGAAGACGAGCCGCACCGCGCTCGGTCCCCCGAGGTACTCGGCCACGGCGAGGCTCGCCGCGATGTTCACCGCGAAGTACGGCACCAGGATCCGCCAGGTGTGCGTCGCCTTCGACCAGAGGATCGCGCCGAGGAGCGCCACGAGGGCGACGTCCGTCGTCGTGACCCCGACGTGCCAGGGCTGCGGGAGCGCGAAGACGGTCGCCGCGACGAGCACGCCGGCGGCCGCCGGGTTCAGGATCGGATGGCCGCCGACGCGGGCGACGTGGCGGAGCCCGACGGTCACGAGGACCACCGAGAGCAGGGCCAGCGAGACGCCGGTCGGCCAGAGGATGACCGTGAGGAACAGTCCGTTGGCGATCGCCGCATCCGGGAACCGGAGCTTGGGGAACCGGACGAGCTGGAACGCGAGGTCCGCGACGGCGGCGATGACCGGCAGAAGGAGGAGCGGCTCGGCCACGGCTCGGCTCGCGAACCCGTGCCCGTTCCAGACGAGGATCGCGAGGAAGATCCAGACGAGGCGGACCGGGGGGAGGTACCGTTTCCAGATTGTACGGAGCCCGAACTTCCGCGGGGACGTGCGCGCTCGAGGCGGCGCGGGCTTCGGGGCCGGCGCGGAAGGTGGTACGAGGGGAGCGGCCGGCTCCGCCGGAACCGGTGGCGCGGGCCGGACCGCGAGGACCGGCGGGGTCGGCGGAGCCGATGCCCGACGCTCCTCCAGACCGAGTCGGTCGACCCATCCGCACGACGGGCAGGTCGAGCCGGGGTCGATCGACCGCCCGCAGGTCCGGCAGAACACCTGCCAGAGGGCCGGACTCTCACTCACCCGGGGCAACCTCCCGAACGGAGGGCCCATCGTCCTCGAGCGGCCGAGTGGCCCGGTGGATGAGCGTGATCGACAGACCGAAGCTGAACAGGTAGAGGAGGCCGGCGAACCCGATCCACGGAACGAGCGGGACCGCCGAGAGCCCGCCCGCCGCGACCGCGGGGGCCGCCCACCCTATCGCCGTCAGGTAGAGGGGGGCACACGCGGTGCATCCCGTGATCAGCCCGAGCGGCGTCCACACGGCGACCGACGCGAGCCGCTTCGACCAGGTCCCGGGCTTCGGGGCGTCGACGGGGCAGGCCAACGCGGCCCGGTGCGTACCGAGCCGGAGCGCGCTCGAGCCGAGGACCGCGACGAGGCCGAGGACGGCGAGGATTTCGAGGTTGAGAGTTCCGAACAGCCGGAGCCCGGGGACGTAGACTGTCAGGCTCGGCCAGGCACCAAACGGCGTGTACACCGTCGTCGAGCCGAGCACCGCGACGCCGGAGGCCGCCTCCACGCCCCCGACCTGGAACGTGTTCGTGACGAACAGCCCGGCGACGAACGCCGCCGCCCAGACCCCATGGAACGCGATCCGGTCGGCGCGGGAGGCGAGGGCCTGTCGGAGGTGGGGCCGGAGCGGCACGAGGACGAAGGCGATGAGCGTCCCGACGAACATCGCGAAGAGGACCAGCCCGACGTCGGACCAGACCCCGGCGTAGTTCGTCACCCCGAGGAACAGCGGTCCGAGCCAGTACTCGACCAGCACGAGGAACTCGAAGGCGAGCAGTTTGCGTCCGAGAGGGGACGGGACGGCCGGGAGGGCCGCGGCCGGGGGAGCCCCGGTCGTCACTCCCTCGGCCCGGTCCGCCCCGATCATGGCCGTCCCTACCGGACCGCTTCGGGGTCCGGCGAGGCCGCCGGGACCTTCACGCGACGGACGGCCGACGGGACGGCCGGGGAGCGGGCGGGGGAGGTCGATGGCTTCGCCCGGCGGCGGCGGTACAGGAGCGCGAGGCCGGAGACCGCGACCATCCCGATCAGGACCAGGGCGGCCTTGTTCGAGTCCCGAACGCCCGTCAGCGACCACGGGGGCGAGCCGCCGCCCGGGGATCCGGAGGTTGGGGCCGTCGTCGAGAGGTTGACCCACGCCGTCGCGACGGTGACGGTGCCGAGGCTGTCGTTGGTGACGACCGTCACGCGGTAGTCGGCGAGCTTGTCGTACGAGTGGTTCGTCGGACTCCCGCCACGGGTGCTGCTGTTGTCGCCGAACGTCCAGAGCGGCACCGTCTCGTACGAGCCGCTGCCGCCCGCCACGGCAAGGCGGAACTCCACGACGACCGGGGGAGTTCCGCCGGTCGGCACGACGGCCGTCAGGGTCGCGACGAGCGCCGGATTGACGAGGAGGGTGACATTGGCGTCCACGGGGGCGCCGTTCGAGTCCGTCGTGGACGCCCGCACGGTGAGCGGGCCGGTCCAGTTCGCGGGGAACGTGTGGTTCGCGAGATCGCCGGAGGAGGAGCTCCCGTCGCCCCACGACCAGGAGACGACGCCGTACCGCCCGCTCCCGCCGAGGATCGTGGCGGCGGTCGTGACGGAGAACGGGGCGTCCCCCGCCGACCGGTTCGCCACGAGGCTCATTTCGAGCGGGAGGACCCGGACGACCGTGGTCGCGGTGCCGGTGTTGCCGCCGGAATCCGTCGCGGACACGGTGACGTCGTAGGTCCCGACCGACGCGAACTGGTGCGAGACCGAGGGGCCGGTCCCGGTGGTCCCGTCCCCGAACGTCCAGGCGATCGTCTCGCCCGTGCCGGTCCCGGCCTCGACCGAGGCCGTGGCGTTCACGACGAGCGGCGAGCCGCCGTGCGTCGGGGTCGCGAGCGGGAACAACGTGAGCGCGGTCGTGTTGGTCGCCGCCGGGGCCGGGGTCGCAACGGAGTCGTTCCCGCCCCCATCGTCCCCGCCGCCCCCGCTCGAGGCGACCGTGACCGGGATGTTGACGGCGGTCGTGCCGACGCGGCCCGCGGCGTCGTCGATGAAGACGTTCACTTCGTACGACCCGGTCTGGTTGAACTGGTGCTGGACGCCGGCGCCCGTTCCGCTCGACCCGTCCCCGAAGACCCAGAGGTAGCTGTACGGGCCCGACCCGCCGGTCGGCGTCGCGTTCAGCTGGACGAGGACGCCGGTCGACCCGCTCGCGGGAGTCGCCGTCACGGTGACCGGGAAGTACGCCAGCGGGGGCAGGGCCGTCACCGAGGCGAGGGCGCGAACGACGGTCCCGCTCGAGTCCTTGACCGTGGCGACGACCGCGTAGAGGCCGGGGGCGGAGTAGAGGTGGCTCGTCAGGTTCGCGCCGGGGCCACCCGTACCGTCCCCGAACGACCAGTTGATCGCGTACGGCGGGGCGCCGCCATGGGCAATGACGCTGAACGTCGTCGTGTACGGGACGATCGCCGAGTTGCGGGACGCCGAAAGCGTGGCGGCGAGCGGCGCGGTCGAATTCACGAGGATGTTGACCGAGGCGCTCGCGGACATCCCCTTCGAGTCGGTGACCTGGAACTGCGCGGAGTAGTTGCCCCCCAGGGTGAACAGGTGGCTCGCGGTGAGTCCGTAGTCGGTCGGGGTTCCGTCACCGAAGTTCCAGCTGACGTTGTACGGCGGGGTGCCCGAGGCGGCGGTCCCGGTGAACGCCACGGCGAGCGGGGCCCGGCCGCCCGTCGTATTCGCGCTCGCGGTCGCCTTCGGGGACGGGACGGCCGGGATGACGTTCAGGATCCACGCCTGCTGGCCCCCGTGCCCGGGTCCGCACTGGATCGTGCACCAGATGTGTTGGTGGTGGTAGACCGCGTTCGGCGCGACGAACGACCCTTGCGTCCACTGGCCGACGGGAGCCGCGAGCGAGAGGAGCTGCTGGCCGGTCGCGTTCAGCTCGACCCCGAGACCGTGGTAGGCGGTGCCGCCGACGGCGGCATTCGCCTTCAGGCTGGTCGCGTTGACGTGGACCGTCCACCCCTCGAAGACGTTCCAGGCGTTCGTTTCGTTCGCCCCGGTCGAGGCGTCGACGACCCAGAACCCCCAGTCGTACATCGTCACCGTGAACCACTGTTCGCCGCTCGAGAGGGGGACGGCGGCCGTGCCGAGGATTCCGCCGGGGCAGCCGACCGACCCCGGCAGTCCGCACCGGACGGAGCTCGGCGCGAGCGTGCCGTACGCCGAGAACACCAGCATCCCGAGGAGCCCGAAAATGAACGCCAGTCGGACGCGGTCGACGAACGGTGCCCCCCGGGGCCGGGTCGGGCCGCTCGCAGAATTCATCGAGGATTTGGAGCCGGAAACGGTTACTATCGGATTTTGGTGCGAACCCCGCAATCGTTGGTGCGGACTCCGAAGGAAGCGAGAAATACGGCGAGGGCGAGTTGGAGTCCGTGGACGTTCTCACCGAGGTGCTTTCCACCGTCCTCGCCGGCCTTTCGCTGACCTTGATGGCGATCGCCCTCGGCGCGGCCTCGCGGTACCACGATTCGCGGCTCGGGCTCGTCGGGGTCGCGCTCGGCCTGTTCTTCCTGGTCGGCGTGCTGTCGCTCCTTCATCAGCTCTCGCCGTTGTACGGGACCGGACTGGGAGTCGACCCGGTCCCGCTCGGGATCGCCGTCGTCGCCGTCGCCCTCCTCTATGCCGCGCTGATCCACCCTCGGACCGGGGCCGTGTCACAGGCGCATGGATGACCTTCTCCAGCAGCCGACCCGCCGGCGCATCTACGACGTCGTGAGCGCGCACCCGGGCGCGAGCGCCCGGGACGTGCAGCGGCTGGCGGGTTTGGCCTGGGGGGAGACCGCGTACCACCTCGACCAGCTCACGCACTCGGGCGCGGTCCGGCGGGAGCGCGGCGGTCGCCGGGACTACTACTTCCGCCGGGACATGACGTGGGACGACCGGAAGGTCGTCCGGTCGCTGCGAAGTGCGAGCCAGCGGTTGATCCTGCTCGTCCTCACCGAGCACCCCGGACGCACGGCGGCGGAGCTGAGCGAGCGGACGCGCCTCAGCCTCTCGACGACGTCGTTCCACCTGCGCATCCTGGTCGAGAGCGGGACGGTCGAGGCGTACCGCGAAGGGAACCTCCGCCGGTACCGGACCACGCTCCCCGCCCGGGTCACCGAGCTCCTCCAGGTGTACCGGGAATCGTTCCAGGACAGCCTCGTCGACCGGTTCGTGGAGACGTGGAGCTCCCTGATCCGATGAGCGCGGGAGAGGGTTCCCGACGGCGTGCGGTGGCCTCCGCACCAACGGTTTCGGGTCTTGCGCCAAAAAGCCTGAGACTCCCCCCACCCTTCGTCCATCGGTCGATGAACAACCGGGGTGCCGGGTGGACCCCAACCCGAACGGCCATGGCGGTGGGCCTCTCCGCCTTGGTGCTGGCGGTCGCCTTCGTTCCGGGAAGTTCGGGCCTCGCTCGGACCGTATCGGTGGACCACGTAGCGGACGTTGCGGTGGCCGGCGCGACCGGGCCGACGTGGAACAACGGGGTCACGGTCCTCAGCTTCTCCCAGCCGTTCCCGACCTTCACGGTCACCTCGCTCTCCGACCGCCGGGTCGCGTCGATGACCGCCCCCTCGGCGATCGCCGAGTTGAGCCCGAACGGCAACGTATCCTTCATCGCGCACCTCCAGGCGCGGAACGCGACCTGGATGTTCTCCTCAGCCGCCGGCGCCGGAGGGACGACGATCTGGGCGAACGCCTCCGTCCCGGTCGCCGGCTCCCACGGGGGGTGGAAGATCGACGAGGCGAACTTCGAGCGGCCGACGGTCGAGGCGAAGGCGAAGGTCTCGCTGGCGTTCTACCTGAACGCGTCGACGTCGCCGGACCCGACGGGGATCCGTTTCGCGGTCAACGTCACGAACTGGCCGTGGAACAACGCGTCGGATTCGCTCGGCCTCGAGATCAGCTCGACCGCGGTACCGTCCACCATGCTGTCCCTCGGGGTGGCCACGAACCAGCTCCTCGAGGTCCGCGCCGGGACGAACCTGACGGTCGCGACGCTGTCGTGGGACACGGTCGCCTCGGTCGTCTACAGCGGCGGTGGGTTGAACACGAGCGCGGTCGGCACGGACCAGGACGTCGCATTGAACGGCTCCAACTCCACGATCCGACTCAGCTTCGGCTCCGTGCCGGGCGGGTACTCGGAGCTCGAGTACGACCCCATCGTCCAGCTGAGCCCGTCCGCGTTCCACGTTCTTCCCGGGCCGCCGACGATCCTCAAGTCCCTCCTCCCCCCGGCGTGGCAGCTCGACCAGGTCTCCCTCGAGGCGGTCGGGGCGGGAGCGATCGTGGCGGTGCTCCTGGCGGCCGTGGCGTGGCGGAGCCGGTCTTCGGGCTCCCCCTCGGAGTGAATCGTAGTCCCCCCCGCACCCCTCCCTCAGGGAGAACCGGGACGACCCGCGGGTCGAGTTCCTGAAACGGCCGGCCGTCCTCCGCCCTCCTCGGCGCCCAGGTCGATCCGACGGGTCCCAGGGGCTGTCCGAGTACCAATCGATGCGGGCGATCGTGTGGACCCGGTACGGACCGCCCGAGGGGCTTCGGCTCGAGGAGATACCGGAACCTACCCCCGACGCCCGGGAGATCCGCGTCCGCGTCTTCGCGACGACCGCCGCCGCGGGCGACTGCGAGCTCCGGGCGCTGCGATTCTCGTTCGGCTTGCGGCTCCTCGTCCGATTGCTGATGGGCCCCCTCCGACCGAGGAACAAGGTGCTGGGGCAGGAGTTCTCGGGCGTCGTGGACGCGGTCGGAAGGGCGGTGAGCCGGTTCCGCGTCGGCGACCCGGTGTTCGGGACCACCGGATTCCGGTTCGGGGCGTACGCGGACTACGTCTGCCTTCCGGAGTCGTCGCCGGACGCGGCCCTGACGGGAAAGCCGACCCGCATGACCTTTGAAGAGGCCGCCGCGGTCCCGACCGGCGGGCTGGAGGCCCTCCACTTTCTCCGCCGCGCCGGGGACCTGGCCGACCGACGCGTCCTGATCGTCGGGGCGGGCGGGGGGATCGGAACGTTCGCCATCCAGCTCGCGAAGTTCTTCGGAGCCCACGTGACCGCGGTGGACCGGGAGGAGAAACGCGAGGCGATGCTGTCGGTCGGGGCCGACCGCGTCCTCGATTTCGCTCGCGAGGACTACACCGCGGGGGCCGAGCGGTACGACGTCGTGTTCGACGTGGTGGGCAAGAGCCCGTACGCGGCGACGCTCGCGATCCTCGCGCCGCGCGGCGTCTACCTGCTCGGGAACCCGAACCTGCGGACGATGATGCGCGGGTTCTGGACGTCTCGAACGACCGCGACGAACGTGAAGTTCGGAGCCGCCAAGCCGACGACCGAGGACTTAGAGTTCCTCCGCGGCCTCATCGAGTCCGGGAGAGTGCGCTCCCTGATCGATCGACGGTTCCCACTCGAAAGGATGGTTGACGCCCACCGGTACGTGGATACGGGTTCCGCGCTCGGGAAGGTCGTCATCACGGTATCCCCCGGTCCCGATACAACCGGGGGATCGAGCCAGCGCGGGGCAGGATTCAACCGGGTCTAACCGGCCGGAACGGTCCGCGCCACGACCCACCGATGCATGGCGATCTTTCGGGTCCGTGCGAATCCGGCCTTCTCGAACATGCCGAGCGTCCCGCTGCAGAGGAACGAGCGCGAGACCTTCCGGCCGGTGACGTCCTCGGGGTACGCCTCGACCGTTCCCCCGCCGAGCCGGGCGATCTCCCGAAGCGCCTGCTGGAGAGCGTAGCTAGCAATCCCTTCGCCCCGGCGCTCGCGGTCGATGAAGAAGCAGGTGATCCGCCAGTCGGGGGCCGTGGCGAGCCCCTCCTCGTATCGCTTCCGGCTCCGGATGTTCGGAAGCTCGGTCGTGGACCCGAATTGGCACCACCCGACGGCGTCGGGGCCGTCGAACACGAGGGCCGCGTGCGCCCGACCCTCGTGGACCCGCGCTTCCTTCATGGCCCGGTACTCCGAGGCCGTACGCTTCCCCTCGTGGGGCGCGAGATGGAAGGAGATGCACCAGCACCCCCCGAAGATCCCGTTGTGCTTCTCGACGAGCCGGGCGAACGCGTCCCATGTTTCCGGCGAAAGTGGACGAGCCACGAAGCCGCTCCCGGAAATCGGACCGGTCGGACCCGGGCCGCTGGCCCGCCCCGCCATCCGCGGCTTCGGAGTCCGGGCCCGGTGCGCCAACGCTCGATCCCGACCTATCGGCCCGGGGCCGGGAGACGGTCCATGAAGTCACGCACGGCGCCGTCGAACGCCTCCGGACGGGAGAGATTCACGAGGTGGTCGGCGCCGGGGATCCGTTGGACCGAGGCGCCGGCGATCCCTCGGGCCAGGAAGTCGGCGCAGTGCGGCATCGCCGGGTTGTCGCGATCCCCGACCAGGATCCGCGTGGGCGCGTGGACCTCGTTCAGTCGACCCGCCGCCGGCGCCCCGACGCTCGTTTCGTGACGACCAGAACGGTCCTCGAACACCTCCACGGCGTTCTCCCGCACCATGGTCCGGAACAGGTCGAGGGCGCTCCCGGTGAGTGCCGAGGTCCACAACTCCCGGAGATGCTCCGTGGCCTCCTCGAGTTTCCCGGCGGACCACGCTTCCGAGGCCGCCTTCGAGAGCCGCTCGTCCTTCTCCCAGGTCGCCTTCCCGCCGGGAACGTGGTCGTAGTCCATCCCGGAATACGCGGGCGCGACGAGGAGAAGTCCGTCCACCCGGTCCGGGTGGGCGAGCGCGAAGTCGAGCGCGAGCTTGCCTCCAATGCTCGTCCCGACCAGGACGGTCGAAGGCACATTGAGGTGGTCGAGCAAGGCGGCGAGGTCGCGCACGCCGGAGTACTCCGACGTCGCCGGCGGGGATCCCCCGTACCCTCGGAGGTCGTACCGTACCACGCGGTAGTGGCTCGAAAGCGTGGGGAACTCCCGATCCCACATCCGCCGGTCCGCGATTCCGGCGTGGATCAGCACCATCGGACGACCCCGCCCGGCGTCCTCGAAGGCAATCGTGCCGCCGGGAACCGCGAGGGACTTGAGTGGGGCCGAACCGGTCATCGAGACGGGATTCCATCTCGGCCTCATCAACCCGGGGGAGGGGGTGTGCAACGCCCCTGGGGGAGACGGGGAACGGCACGGAGTCTCCGGACGAGTTGGGTCCGGTCCCGGATTCGCTCGCGCCGGGCGGCGTCGGAGATACGGCCCGGGGTGTCGTAGGAAGGGGTTGGACCCGGGGAACCGCCGGGCGGTCTAGGTGAACGAGTACGAGTGGAGTGTCACCTTGTTGAGGCCGGTGGCCACATCGACCTTCGAGGCCGCGGTCCCGCCGGGACTCGAGCTGACCGTCGTGTAGGACGAAATGTACGCCCAGGCGTAGATGTAGTACACATGCGCGGCCACGAGGTTCGCGGCCATCTTGAGCGTGTGGTTCGCGCCCCCCGACGACGCGGTCGTCGTGTTCCCGAAGTCGATGTGCTGAACGAAGAAGCTCGTCTCGTTGACCACCGTGGCGTTCGTCGAGTCGAAGACGATCAGGATGATCGAGATGGTCCCGATCGCCTCCACGGTCCCGCGACCGGTGGGGGACGACGTCTTGATCGCGAACGTCCAGTGGAGGCTCCACTTCGCGGTCAGGTGGTGGACCCCCGGGGTGGTCGTGAAATTCGCGGACGCGAGTCCGAACTGTTCCGAAGCGGCTCCAAGATTGTTGTTCAGATAGTTCGCGCAGCTCGGGTCCGAGCTGGTCACTTCGCCCTTCCCGACGCCGTTCGTCAGGTTGAACGCCGGCGGGCTCACCATGCTGGCGATGCCGCAGCCGGCCACGCTCGCGGAACCCTGGTCGTCCGTCAGCCCGCCGAATGGCGAGGTGAAGGTGCCCGCCGGGTGCACCCGGCCCGCCGACGCGCCCGGCGCGAACAGGACCAGCACCGCCAAGAGCATGGCCGCGCCCGACGAACTGAGCGCCATCCCGGCCGGCCGCCGGTCCTTCGACTTTCCGATTGAATCGCCGCTCGTCCTCCGACCCGTCCACCCTCCGCCCGACACGTTTCCTCCCCTGTTCCGCTCCCCGGAATGCCCCCGCCCGGGGGCGCCCGAAGAACGGCCTCCCTCTACTTAGAAAGTCGCCGCGGAAGAATGAGACAAGCCCTGGCCGCCGACGGGGTATCCCCTCAGCCGAGCGCGCCCGGGGAAGGGTTCGACGAGGGCCGGCCCTCGCGGCCCCACCGGCGAACCGAGGGGGAGAGGAGGAGCACGAGGTTGATGAGGGCCGCCCCGACGCCGGCGAACACGAAGCTCCGAGAGATCCCGATCAGCAGCACGAGCACCCCGCCGACCGCCACGCCCGCGGGGATCATCGCGAAGCTACCGGCCTCGTCGGTCGCGAAGTACCGGCCCAGATACTCGTCGGGCACCACGCGCTGGACCCCGGTGAGCCACGTCGTGTTGCCGATCGAGAGCAGGGCCCCGCCCACGAGCGTCAGGACGACAGCCAACGGTAGAGAGGCAGTGAACGCGAGCCCGACGATGAAGAACCCGACAAGTCCCCACGTCGCGATGAGCCACAGTCCCGGCGCCCGGTCCGTGTGGAGGCGCCCCGGGAGGAGGGCCCCGATGGCGAACCCGGCCGTGTTCGCCGCCACCATGATACCGAACCCGGCCGCCCCCTGGTGGAGTTGGTCCGCGACGTAGATCACCGTGAAGCCGCCCCAGATCGAGAGGAAGAAATTCGCCCCCATCGCGGTGAGCGTGATGAGCAACAGCGCCCGCTGGGACCGGAGGTATCGGAACCCTTCGCCGACCTCCGTCAGCAGCGACGTGCGGGCCGGGGCGACGCCCGGGTCCGGTCGTCGCGCGGCCGGGATCACCATCAGGAAGATCATCGCCCCGGAGACCGCGAACGTGAGGGCGTTGAGGGCGAGCCCGGCCACCGCGCCGATCGTGACGACGCAGAGACCGCCGACCGGACTGCCGAGGAACGAGGCGACCGTGGTGCCGCCCTGCAGGAGGCCGTTCCCGTCGGCGACGTCCGCCGGGGGAAGGATCCTCGGGATCGTCGCGTTCGTGGCCGGACGGAACGCCGTGCTGAAGGCGGCGACGGCGAACACCACGCCGATGAGGACGACGGTGCTCGCCCCGTACACGAACACGAACAGCGCCAGAGCGCCGAAGCAGACGGCCCGGGCCAGGTCGCAGGCGACCATCAAGCGCCGTCGGTCCCAGCGGTCGATCAACGCGCCCGCCAGAAGGCCGAACAGGAGCGTCGGAAGGAACTGGGCGATCCCGAGGAGGGAGATCGCGACGGGCGAGTGCGTGGCGTTGTAGACCAGCCAGATGATCACGATGGAGCCGATCGACGCGCCGGCCGCGGAGGTGACCGAGCCCGTCCAGAGGAGTCGGAAGTTGGCGTGCCTAAGCACGCGGGCGGGAGAGGGACTCGCTCCCCCGGGGGAACTCGACGGGGCCGTTGCCACGAGAGCACGACCATCGACGCACTCTACAAGAGGCCGGAGGGGGCCCGAGCGGCCCGGACGGAGCACCCCGGATCCCCCCGGTCCGCCCCTCCGGGGTCGGACGGCCCGACGGACCCGAGCTCCGTTGGTCCATCCGATGTTCCGACGGTCCCCGAGCGACGATCCGAACTCACGCGTCGACCGGGGCCGAACTTGGGCTCGGTGGCAACGGCACGGAGCCCCATGCGACCATGACGGCCGCGCCCGCGAGCGCGATCAAGCCCAGGACCCGGTCGAGAAGGGCGCCCGAGGCATTGCCGGAAACCAGGAGGATCGACCCTACGGTGGTGGCGGTCGCGATCGCCAAGAATGTCAGCGCCGCGGCGTACGTCGCCGGCCCCGTCGGGAGGCGGCGCGCGACGATCGCCGCCCACGCGGAGAATCCCACGATGCCGATCCCCAGGGTCAGGTGCGCCGCGAGGAAGCCCGACGATTCGTTTCCCCCGCTTCCGGCGGCCAGTATTCCGAGGACCCCCTCCGAGACGAGAAGGGGGAGGAGCACGACACCGGCCCATCGAAGCGTCGAATCGGCCCGGCCCTCGCTCATCGCGACCGAATCACGATACAAGTACAGGAGTTCACGCCCAACCCGCCAAAGCCGAGGGGGGCCGGATTCATCTCATTGCGTCCCAGGGGGTCCCGCCGGGACCGTTGGTCCAGTTGTCCCTGGGCCGGAACAATCCGGGGGCCCCGAGCGGGGACGGGAACGGTAACCGACTCCAGGGCCGCGCGCCGGGTCGACTTGGCTCGCCCGGCCCGGCGCGAGCTCACGTGGGGGCGGGCGCCGGCAAGACCTCGTACCGGAGCGCCGCCACCCCGGACTCGAACAGCCGGCTCTCCCGGAGGGCCAACGGCTGCCGCGGTTCGGACTTCGGGAATAATGGCCGCCCTCGGCCGAGGACGATGGGCTGGATCCGGATATTCAGCTCGTCGACCAAATGCGCCTTCCAGAGTTCGGCGAGGATCGACGAGCTGCCGAGGAGCAGGATGTGGCCGCCGGTCCCCGCCTTCTCGTCCAGGATCGCCTCAGCCACCGGCCGGTGGACGAACCGAGTGTTCGACCAGGTCGAGGAGTCGAGCGTGCGAGAGAACACGAACTTGGGCAGCTCGGTCATGCGCCCGGCGATGCCGGGTTCTTCTTTCTGGGCCGCCGGCGTGGGCCAGTACTGAGCCATCAGCTCGAAGGTGCGACGTCCCATGACGATCGACCCGGCCGCCCGGAGGAGCTTCCGAGACCACTCGAGCGACTCCTCGTCGAACGCAAACCAGTCGATCTCGTCGTCGGCGCCGCCGAAGTACCCGTCGAGAGACAGCAGATGATCGGCCACCACCTTGCGCATTCGGATCCCCCCCGCCGACGTGGGCACTCGGCATCTATCTTTGTGGCGGGCGTCCCGAGTGCCGTCGGGGGGCCGTGAGCCCCGGATCTCCTGGGGTGGGAACCTAACGTTTGCGACGGGCCAAGACGACGACGGCGAGGGTGGCCGCGGCGGCGACGGCGGCCACCACCAGCCCGGCGATGAGCGGCGAGATCCCGGTCCCGCCCGAGGGCGCGGGGGGGTTTCCGGACGTCGGGGTCTGATTGGCGACGAGCGTGAGATTCTCCCACGTGACGTTGCCCGGGGTCGCCGTCACGTTGAGCCGAACCGTCGAGTACCCGGAGGCGCTCGCCACCAGCGCGTACGATCCCGGGATCACGGAATCGCTGTAGCCGCTGCCGGCGACCTCCTGGACGACCCCGCCGATCGACACCACGGCGTCCGCGGGAGCGACGGTTCCCACCACGAACGTAGGGCGGTACGAGAACGTCACCGCCCCGGGCGTTGCGACCCCGGCCGAGACGAGGATCGTCCCGGTGCCCGGGCTGGCGAGGAATTCGTAGAGGGAACCGACCTCGTACGGCGTCGAGCCGTTCGGGGCGGCCACCGGCAAGGAGGTCCCAGCGCCTCGGACCAGGTGGCCGCTCGCGTTGACCCACCACGGAGTCGACGGGGGCAAGCCGGACTCGGTGAAGGTGACATTGAAGTCGAACGGGACGAAGTCGAGGGAAACCTGCGACGGGCCCGGGAGGGTGACCGACGCCGGTGGCAATCCCACCCGGACGTAACCGGGAACGGCCGGGTACATGACAGGGTACGTCCCGTTCGCGAGATTCCAGCTCAGATTCTGGCCGGAGGTGGCCCGCAGGGTGCCGTTGACGGTCACCCCCCACGAGGTGCCATTGGGGAGTCCGGTTTCGTGGAAGGTCAACTCGCCCGCCCCCGAGAGGTTCACGAATGTCGTCGCCCCCGCGAGGACCGTGAACGCCGCGGAGGAATTCGCGAAGTCTTGCAGATCGAGCGAGTGGGCTCCGACGGGGAGCGTGACGTTGGCCCATCCGAGCCCGAACGAGGTCGCTCGCCCGTCCACGAGGACCGTGGCGGGGCCGGTGGTCGGTACTGACAGATTGAGGAAACCCACACCGCTCCGGTTGTACAGCACCCCGAGGGTCCCCGGGCCACTCGCGAGGTGGGCGCCCAGGGGGTCCGACCCGACCTCCGTCACGTTGGAGGACGTCTCGCCGGTGTTGCTCCCGAAGTTCCAGGCGGTCGGAACGGCCTGGTAGTTGTGTTCGTTCCAGAACGAGAGGGTGAGGTTGATGTCCGAGCCCTGGTCGGTGCTGGCGGAGCCGCCCCCCGCCCCGACCCACACCCACTCGGCGTCGTAGTTGGCCCCCGCGGCGTAGGGCGTCGGGGCAAAGCCGTCCACTCGGAATCCCTCGTCGCGGGCGTTCGTCAGGTGGGGGAACGACACGTTGTCGTACGTGACCCAGCCGGAACCGAGGTCGTACTGGTAGGCGACGAACTGGATTCCGGTGCTCGTCGACGTGATGATGCGGCCCGTGAGGGTCGCGGGTAGGCTGAGGGTCGTGCACTGGCCCGAGTACGTCGGCCCGCAGCCGGGGATGTCGTAGTAGGTGTCTGAGGCGAGGACCGAGCCGGCGTTCCCGGAAAGCTCGCCCGGACGGAGCATCGCGCCCGGGGCGGAGAAGTTCCAGACGTACGCGCCCCCGATCGTGAACTCGTCGGATCCGGCGTCGAGGTGGAGCCCGTTCTGGATCCAGTAGGAGTAGTTGGTCCCATTCCACTGGAGCAGGACCACGGCGTTGAGCTCGAAGGCCGTGACCTTCGAGGTCGTGCCGCCGATCGAGACCGAGAGGGACCGAACGACCGCTTGTCCTTGGAAGATCGGAGACGAGTACTCGTACGCGCTCGCGCCCGGAGACGTTCCCGTGACACCGAAATCGGCGATCCCCATCGGGGCCGGTTCCCGGGAGTAGGTACGGAGCGGATTGACGATTGACGGGTGCGGCGTCAAGAGCGCCCGCGGGACGTCGGACGGGCCGATCCCGGTAGGCCCCGGGACACCGGACGGGGCGTACGTTGCGGCCCCGAGTCGGGGCGCCACTCCGCCGGCGACCGGTTCTCGCTCCGACGGACCCAGGATCGGCGCCGGTGCGCTCGAGCTGGGTCCGGGGTGCCCGATGGTCGCGCTCGGGAGAAGGAGGATCGCGACGAGGCCGACGATCCCGAACAGCGAGGTCCGTTCGCCCCACGAGCCCCGACCGGCCATGCTCCTCCGGACCGAGAGGTGGAAATTAGCTCTGCCCCGCCGCCAAGTCCCCGCGCCTCGGGTGGGGCAACCGGGTCGGGGGGGCGCGCGCCGGCGCCGTACCGTCGCGCGCCCGGGAGCCGGAGCTCAGCCGCTCGTCCACCCCTTGTTGATCTTGAGGTTCTCGATGGTCACGAGTTCCGGGACGGTCTTGTACTTGCCAATCGTGGCGACGGTCCCGGGGGGCGTGTTGGTGGTCTTCCATGCGGACCAGGTCGTCCAGGTGATGCAGCCGGAGGCGCCGTAGCAGTTCAGGTGGAAGTACCAGGTCATGCCCTCAGGCGCGAGGTAGGGATCCGGTTGACTGTAGGACGTGCCTCCGTAGACCTCCTCGTAGTCCGTGTAATCGTAGAACCCGCAATAGAACGCCGCCTGCTGAAGCCCGGGGTCCGTCGCCCCGGTCGGGGCATGTAAGGCAAAGATCCCGGAAACCGACCCGTTGGACGCGACCGAGTACTCCTCGAGCCAAGTCCCTGTGGTCCCACCGGTCGACCCCGACGTTGTGATCGCGAGAAGGTACTCCTGTCCCGGTGTCATCGTCAGGTAGTTGGTCTAGTAGTGCTACGTCGGGGAACTGCAGTTGCCCG
>DAIQBL010000036.1:0-16920 GCA_036781185.1 Thermoplasmatota archaeon
TCCCACCCCCGGGTCGTCCACGACGTCCGGCACCTGGTCGCGGGGGCGCAGGTCGAAGACGTTCACCGGGCAGACGTCCTTGCAGTGGGAGCAGCCCGTGCACTTGGCGATGTCGATATCGACCTGGACCATCGCCAGCCTCTGGGCGAGTCGAGCGGGAGGGGGTATTAGGATTTCCTAGACGGGGATTCGGCCGTCTTCGAGGAATGGCCGGAGTGCCGGCCCCGCCCGAGCTCCCGTTCCCCCACGAACGGATTCGCCTCGAGGTATCGGGCCCCGCCCATCTCCTCCCGGACCGCTTCGGGGATCTCGACGCGTCCGTCCTCGGTCTGGTAGTTCTCGAGGATCGCAATCATGAGGCGAGGAAGGGCCGTTCCGGAAGCATTGAGCGTGTGCAGGGGTTCGGGGCGGGAAGATTGGTGGCGGCGCCAGCGGATGTTCGCCCGCACCGCCTGGTAGGCCTCGAAGTTCGAGATGGAGCTCACCTCGAGCCAGCGCTTCCCCCCGGGGGCCCACAGCTCGAGGTCGTAGCACTTCGCAGCCTTGTCGGAGAGGTAGCCCGTGCACAAGTTCACGGTCCGGAACGGAAGGTCGAGCCGACGGAGCACCTCCTCCGCTTCGCTTCGGAGCTCTTCCAGCGCCTCGTAGGAGGACTCCGGCGTGGTGAACTGGACGAGTTCCACCTTGTCGAACTGATGGACCCGGGCGATGCCGCGCGTCTCGACCCCGTGGCCGCCCGCCTCCCGACGGAAGCAGGGAGTGTAGCTGAACAGGCGGACCGGGAGGTCTTCGGCGAGCAGCACCTCGTCCCGGAAAAGGTTCGTGACCGGGACCTCGGCGGTCGGCACGAGCCACAGGTCGTCCGGCTTCACCTGGTAGGAATCGTCCGCGAACTTGGGGAGTTGGCCGGTGCCGACCATCGACTCGGAGCGGACGAGGATCGGCGGCACCACCTCGAGGTAGCCGCGAGAGCGGTGCAGGTCGCGCATGAACCGGATGAGCGCGTGCTCGAGCCGGGCGAGGTCGCCCCAGAGGACGTAGAACCCCTCGCCCGCGACCTTGACCCCTCGCTCCTCGTCGAGGAGGTTCAAGTCGTGGCCGATGTCGAAGTGCGGCCGCGGGGCGGTCGGCGCGGCGCGGTGCGGCTCGAAGTGGGCGACCTCGACATTCTCGCTCGCGTCCTTCCCGCGAGGTACGCTCGCGTGCGGGTTCTGGGGGAGCAGCAGGAGCCGTTCGCGGATCTCCGCGTCCAGGGTGGTCGTCCGCGCCTCAAGCTCCCGGATCCGGTCCCGAAGCTCTCCGAGCCGGGTCCGGTCGTCCTTGTCGGCGGGAGACGACGTCTTGGCCGCCTCTGCGACACGCTGGGCGCCTCGGTTTCGTTCCGCCCGAAGGCGGTTCGTTTCATCCCCGACCGCGCGTCGCTCCTTGTCGAGCGCGAGCAGCCGGTCGACCTCGGAAGGATCGCGACCGCGGTGGGTTAACCCGGCCCGCAACGCGTCGGCCGATTCCCGCACGTAGCTGATCGGGTACATCGCGAACGGGTAGAACCCCGGTCCGTGCCATAACCCTTCTCGTACAGGGAAACGCGCGATGGGAGGGACCAATCCTATCGAGCGCAATCTTTACCGGCAGGAACAACGTTCCGTTCTGCGAAGAGCGCGGATGAGCGATATCCTGCTCGGGACGAGCGGCTGGGATTACCCGGAGTGGTCGGGTCGGGTCTACCCGCCCCGCGGGGCGAGCGACAAGCTCCGCTACTACTCCGGGCTCTTCCCCATCGTCGAAGTGAACTCGACCTTCTACCGACTTCCGCCGCCGTCGGTCGCGGCGACATGGGTCAAGCGGACCCCCGCCGGGTTCCGGTTCGCCGCCAAGTTTCCCCAGACGATCACGCACGACCTCCGACTGGTTCGGACCGAGGAGGAGCTCGCCCGCTTCCTCGCGGTGTTGAAGCCGATCCGGGAGGCCGGAAAGTTCGCGGCGGCCCTGCTCCAGCTCCCTCCGTCGCTGCCGTTCGAACCGACGACCGTCCGCCGGTTCTACGAGACGCTCCCGCGCGACCTGCCGGTCGCGGTCGAGTTCCGCGAGCGCTCCTGGCTCACGCCGGAGTCGATCGAGCTCCTGCGGGAGTTCGGGCTCGCCTACGTGACGGTCGACGGCCCGCACCTACCCGTGGCGCTCGAGGTGACCGCGGCGTTCGCCTACATCCGGTGGCACGGGCACGGGAGCCCGCTCTGGTACGATTACACGTACTCCGCGCCCGAGCTCACGGCGTGGGTGCCCCGGGTCCGCGCCCTGACCGAGAACGTCGCGACCGTCTACGGGTTCTTCAACAACCACTTCCGGGGGGACGCGGCGACGAACTGCCGGACGCTCTCCGAGGAGCTCGGACTT
Source organism: Thermoplasmatota archaeon (assembly GCA_036781185.1). Lineage (GTDB taxonomy): Archaea > Thermoplasmatota > Thermoplasmata > Lutacidiplasmatales > UBA184 > Lutacidiplasma. Next base: position 2,395 of record DAIQBL010000036.1, read on the forward strand.
TCTCCACCGACACGTCGCGGTCGGCTGGATGCGTGAGACGGCTTCGGGTCGGGCCGGTTCCGACGCACGCCCCGTTCGCGCCGCGACCGGAAGTGGCCGGTGAGCCCGGCCCCGGTGGCCGGGGGGCGTAAGGCGCCTTTCGAGAACCGGGCTCGACCACTCTGGTCGTCGCCCGGTCAGGGATTGGATTATGCGGCCCGAACGGTTCCCCCGGGCATGGTCGGTATCGTCTCCGGAATGGGGCACATCGTGGTCCCCGTCCACAAGATGGCTCCCGCCGTGAAGTTCTACCGGGACGTTCTCGGATTCAAGGTGGTCGGAAAGGTGGACCCCGTCTGGACGGTGGTCAACGCGAAGGGCGTGGAGCTCACCCTGTTCCGGACGACCGACCCGGCCCGCATCGCCCTCGGCAAGGAGGGAGAGGACTCGCCGTTCTACCTGCACGTCGCGAACTTCCCCCGCGCGGCGGCGGCGCTCGAGAAGAAACGGTTCCGGGTGAAACGGTTCGACGACCGCCAGGGGATCGTCTGGGACCCCTCGGGAAATGTGCTCGGGCTGCACGACCACCGAAAGAGGGCCGGGTCGCGCCCGACCTCCTAGTCGTTTCGGGGTCGGACCCGCGGAACGCCCGCGGTCCTGAAACCCCCTGTTCTCGGCCCCGTTTCAACGTCTCCCGAGACGCCGCTTTAGAGCGGCCCGGCGGATGGTCTCCATGGATCGATCGATGTTGGTCGACGCTCTTCTCACCGAGCCCGTGCTCGCGCCGGACGACCTCCTCGCGGAGGAGGTCTTTCCGCCCGAACCGAGGCCCCCGTTCCCGACCTCCCCGCCGGCCCGCCCGAAGCTCGCACCGCATCGTCACCGGACCCGGACGCTCCCGCTCCTTCCGTCGGAGCCGGCGCTCTTTCCCTGGCTCGCGCGCCGGTTCGCGCCCGGGGAAGCGACCATCTGGAGCGGTCCCTCGGTCGCGGTCGAGCCGGTCCTCGAGCTCCTCTACGCCGGGAGCGCGCTCGCCCGCGGCCGGATCTCGCTCCTCGAGGGGGCGAACCGGTTCCATCCGTACCGCATCGGCGAGCTCGGCCGCGCGTTCGGGGTCGATGCGACCGAGACGCTCCACCGGATCCGCCTCGCCCGCGCGTTCACCGCCTACCAGATGGTCGCGCTCGTGGACGGATGGGCCCGGGAGGTCCGCCGCCATCCCCCGACCCTGCTCGTCGGCCACCACCTGCCGACCCTCTTCGCGGACGTGGAGATCCCCGACGAGGAGCGGTTCGCGCTCCTCGGCCACGTCGCTCGCACCCTCGCCGCGCTCGCGCGCGAGGCCCGCCTGCCGCTCCTGCTCACGCTCGACCCGGACGGGTTCGAGCGGTTCCGTGCGCTCGCCGAGGAGGGACCGCCCTGGTCCGACCTCGTCACGTTCGCCCGGGGTCCGGGGACCCTGCGGTTGCGCGCGTTGCGGAACGACGCCCGGGTCGCCCTCGTGCCTCGGCCAGCCGGTCAGACCGGCATGGAAGAGTTCGGCGGAGAGTTCGCCGAGGAGGTGATCGCGTGGGACGTACCGCCCCGACGTACCGCCAGGCGCTCGAGGAACGGATGAAACGCTGGGACGAGTTCGCGCGCCTCCTCACGAGCCCGGAGGAGCGCGCCGCGTTCGACATGGTCCGGACCGGAGCGCGTCGTTACGTCGCGCAGGCGACGTACGTCGGGAGCCCGGACCTGCTCGAATCGATCCTGCTCTCGGTCCTCACCGACCTCGCGGTCCGGGTCCGGGCCGAGACGCCGGCGCCGGCCTCCCGTCGTTGACGACGCCGACCCCGGACGGTTGGCTCCTCGACATCACCGAGAGCGATGACGGCCGTTCGGTCGTCCTCTGGGTGAAGGAGCGACGGACCGGTCGCGTGCGGCGGACCGCGGTCGAGTTCCGGCCTCCCTTCCTCGTCGCGGGGACGCGAGCCGACCTCTCCCTCCTCGCCCGTCGGCTTGCGGACCACCCGGACGTCGAGGCGGTGTCGCTCGGCTCCGGGCGCCCGTCGCTCTACGACCGACGGAACCGCCCCGTCCTCTCCGTGGTCCCCGGACGGAACCCCGCGCGCCGCGCCCTCGCCCGGAACGTGGACGCGCTGGGGGGGTACGAGCGGTTCTCCCTCTACGACGTGGACCTTCTTCCGCCGCAGCTCTACCACCTCGCGCACGACCTCTACCCGTTCGCTCCTGTGGTCGGCCGGGCGCCCGAGCTCCGGGCGACCGAGCCTCCCGAGACGATCGACTACGTCTCCCCGCCGCTGCGCATCGCCCGGCTCGAGGTCCATCTCGCCGGGGAGCGACGGGGCCGCATCCCCCCCCCGAACGGGCGCCTCGGAGCGGTCCGCGTCGGGGAGGTGACGCTCGAGGGCCCTGAGGAGGAGCTCTTGCGCGCGCTCGTGGACGAGCTCGCGCGCTCGGACCCGGACGTCCTCCTCACCGAGGGCGGCGACTCGTTCGACCTCCCCTGGCTCTACCGGCGCGCCGCGGCGTGCGGCCTCTCCTCCGAGGAGTTCTCCCTCGGGCGCGAGCGGGTGCCGTTCCGACCGAGCCGTCCGGCCCGCTCGTTCGAGTCGTATGGCCGGGTCCTCTACCGGTCCGCGTCGTACCCGCTCCCCGGCCGCTTCCATGTCGACCGGGAGAACTCCTTCCTCTACGACGACGCCGAGATCGCCGGCCTGGTCGACGCCGCCCGCCTCTCGCGCCTCTCGCTCGCGACGGTCGTCCGCCAGTCGCCGGGGACGTGTTTCACCGCGATGGAGATGGCGCACGCGCTCGAGCTCGGGGCGCACGTGCCCTGGAAGAAGAACCGGCCCGAGGGGTTCCGGCGGGCCGACCACCTGGTCGCTGCCGACCGCGGGGGCGTGATCCTCCTCCCGCCGGTTGGGGTCCACGACCACGTGGACGAGTTCGACTTCGCGAGCCTCTTTCCGAACATCATGGTCACGAAGAACCTCTCGGCGGAGACGCTCGAGTGCCGGTGCTGCCCCGAGAGCCCGATCCGCGCCCCCGGGCTCGGGTACCGGTCGTGCACCCGCCGGGTCGGGCTGATTCCCCGGACCCTGAAGTCGCTCGTCGAGCGCCGCCTCGCCTACAAGGCCGCGCTCAAGCGCCCGGGGGTCGCCCCCGAGGAGGCGGTCCGCCTCAAGCGCCGGGTCAAGATGCTCAAATGGATCCTCGTCACGGCCTTCGGGTACCAGGGGTACCGCAACGCCCGGTTCGGCCGGATCGAGTGCCACGAGGCGATCAACGCCTACGCGCGCGAGCTGCTCGCCCGACTCGTCCCCGAGTCGGAGCGGGCCGGCTATTCCGTCATCCACGGGATCGTCGATTCCCTGTGGCTGCGACCGAACGACCCGGAGCACCCTCCGGACCCGGAGGCGTTCGCCGCGCACATGAGCGAGCGTTTCGGGCTCCCGCTCGGCTACGAGGGGCGGTACCGCTGGATCGTCTTCCTGCCGGCGGTGACGCACGGGCTCGGGGTCCCGAATCGCTACTACGGCTACTACGAGCACGGCGAGTTCAAGCTGCGCGGCATCGGGGCCCGTCGGCACGACACGACCGGGCTCGTCCGACGGTTCGAGGCGGAGGTCCTCGCGCTCTTCCGCGGCGCGCGGGATGCGGAGGGAGTTCGCGCTCTCCTTCCGCGCGCCCTCGCGCGCGCCGACCTCTTCGCCCGCGAGGTCCGCGCCGGTGCCTGGCCCGTCGACGAGCTCCTCATCAGCCACCGGATCGGGCAGGCGCCCGAGGCGTTCGTCACGTTCACCGATTCGGTCGCGGCGATGCGCCAGCTGAAGGACGCAGGAGCGGTCCGGGGGCCGGGCGAGGTCGTGCGGTTTGTCGTCCTCGACCGTCGGAGCCGCTCGTTCCTCCATCGGGTGCGCCCGGCGGAGCTCCTCGAGGGGAACGAGCGGTACGACGCCGATGCCTACCTCGAGCTCCTCGCGCGGTCGGCGGAGACGTTGCTCGCTCCGCTCGGGGTGGACCGCGACGCGCTGCGGACCCGCTGGGGCGTGGCGCCGGCCCCCGAGCGGGAGGCGTACCACTCCCCCGAAGGGCTCCGCCAGTCGCGGCTCGAGGCCCGCGGGCCCGATAGCAGCTATTAGCCCGTGAATCGGTGGACCGACGGTGGTCGCCCGCTCCCGCCGCCCTCCTCGCAAGGGACCGGTCCGCCGGGCGGAACCGCCCGCCCCGTCCGCGCCGACCCCCTCGGAGCGGGCCGCGGCCATCCGGGAGAGCATTCGGCTCGGCGAGGTGCGCGACCTCGGCCCCCTCTTCGTGGCGTTGAGCGACCCCGTCCCCGGGATCCGGGAAACGGCGGCGATGGCGCTCGGGATCCTGAAGGACCCGCGTGCCTGCACGACCCTCGGCACGGTGCTGACCGACCCGGACCCCGCGGTCCGCTTGGCCACCGTGGAGGCGCTCGGTGCGATCGGGCGGCGGGAGAGCTGCGGGCTCGTGGAAAGCGCCCTCGACGACGGAGAGGCTGCGGTCCGGGCGAAGGCCGCCCTCGCGCTCGCCGCCATCGGTCACGCCCGCTCGGTCCCGGCGCTCGACCGCCGGGTCAACGACCCGGCGCCGGCGGTCCGCCAAGCGGTCGCGTTCGCCCTCGGGCGGCTCGCTCCGGACGCCGCATTCCCTTCGCTCGAGCGGATGCTGCACGACCCGGTCGACCGCGTCCGGCGCGAGGCCGTGCTGGGGATCGGCCGGTCCTCCGACCCGGTTCATCTCGCCCTGGTCCGCCGATCCCTTCAGGACCCGGCGCGGCGGGTCCGGGTCGCGGCCGCCGTCGTCGCCGGCCGTCGTCGCGACCGGGAGAGCGTACCGACGCTGCTGCATCTATTGACGACCCCGGAGACGTGGGAGAAGCCCGCCGTGCTCGTGGCCCTCGGCCGGATCGGGGACCCGGTGGCGGCCCCGGCGCTCGTGTCCTGGGCCGAGCATCCGGCGCACTGGATCCGCGTCTGTGCGGTCCATGCGCTCGGAGAGATGGGAACCTCGGAATCCCGGGAGGTCGCCCTCCGACACCTGCGCGACCCGTACTGGTCGGTCCGAGGGGCCGCGGCGGTCGCGCTCGGAACCGTCGGCACGTCTGCGGACCTGGCCGTCCTGCTCGAATGCCTGCGGGACGAGCACCCGTGGGCCCGTCGAGGCGCGACCTACGCGCTCGGACGGCTGGGGCTCACCGAGGCCGCTCCCCGCCTGCGCGAGGAGCTCCACGACCCGGCGGCCGAGGTCCGCCTCGCGGCAGTGTGGGCGCTCGGGAACCTGGGGGACGACGGGGCGCGCGACGACCTCGTCCGGCTCCTCTACCAATCCCGACCGACCCGAGCCCCCCGGCGGACCGCACCGGTCGACCCGGACGAGCGGCTCGCCTCCGATGCGGAGAGCCGTCTCTTCGACGCCGTCGTCCAGGCGCTGGGCCGGCTCTCGCACGACCTACCCGACCCGCTCATCCAGCGCTCGCTCGTCGATGCCCGCGAGGGGCTGGGAGAGGAGGAGCTCGACCGGCTCGCCCGACTCCCTCTCCCCGAGATCCGGGCGGACCATCCGACGCCCACGCTGAGGACCCTCTTCGAGATCGCGCTCCCGTCGTCCGGCGATGACGAGGACGCCGGATGATCCGGGACATACGGCGGGCGGACGCGACCCGGCTCTTCGACCTGATGGACCGGGAGTTTCCCGAGGAGTCCGCCCTCCTCGGGAACCGTCCCGAGGGTCTCGAAAAGGTCCTGCGCCGGGTCTTCCGCTGGGACACCCGATTCATCATCGGCCTCCTGCGCCTCTTCGGCCGGCCGATCTTCCGCGCGCTCATCGTGGAGGCCGATGGCGTCGTGGTCGCGACCACCATGGTCACCTTTCCTCCGGTCTCCTCCTTCGTGAGCAACGTGGTGGTCGACCCGGCGTACCGCCGCCGCGGATACGCGCGTCGGATGCTGGAGGAGGCGCGACGGACGGCCCAGCAGGCCCATCGCAAGTACATCGCTCTGGACGTGCTCGAGACGAACACCCGCGCTCGGGCCCTCTACGATTCCATCGGATACCGGCCGCTTCGGGCGAGGACCCAGTTCGTGCACGACACCGCCGGTCAGTTCGGCCCAACGCCCCCGTCGAACGCAGCGATCCGGTCGTTCCGAACGACGGATGCCCGCGCGCTCGCGGAGATCGTCCGTCGCCAGACCCCTCCCGCGGTCGAAGAGGTGCTTCCGGTTTCCGAGCGGGCGTTCGCGGTTTCCCGCATGGAGAGCCGGATGCTGGCCTCCGAGCAGGCCTCGTGGGTGATCGACCGCGGTCGGGGGCCCGAGGGACATGTCGGTGCGACCGTTTCGGAGGTGTTCACCGCGGGTCACATCACCGCCCCGGTACTCTCCGAGTCGGTCGAAGCGGACCTCGCGGACTCGCTGGTGCGTACCGCCGGCGCGTGGTGCGCCGCCCACCACACTCCGCGGATCCTGAGCATGGTCGCCGACGACAACGTGCGGGGGCGCGAGGCCCTCGAGCGAGCGGGGTTCCGGCATGCGTTCGCCCTCTGGACGCTCTACCGGCCGGTCGACTGACCCCTCCCCGAAGGCGGGGGGCGTCGACGTCTACCTGTTCCCGGCGGTCGTCGGCGGGGGCCTCGGCGATATCGAGGAGGTCCTTGCGGCCGGGCGCTATCTCGCCCGGGCCGGTTTCCGCCCGATCCTGTACCGGGAGGAGCGACGTCCGCTCCCCGCGAACGTCGACGGTCCGTGGGAGTGGCCGCCGGTCGTGCGGCAGGCGCACATCGTTCGAAGGGCCGCGACGGCGCTGACCGTGGCCCCTTCCTGGGGAGTGAGCGCCGGGCCGAGCCGGCCGGTCCGGTTCGGGCGGGGAGGCCCTTGGGAGGTCGAGGCCCGGAACGTCGAGGCGGCCTATGGGCCGGAACGAACTCTGCACGTGAGCCTGGAGGAGTTTGCGCGCACGCTCCCGAGCGAGGCGGAAACGCGGGAACGGTTCCGGGAGGGAGGGGTCCCGGCTCGCGCGATCGGTCCGCGATACCGGGCGGCGGAGAGCGCCCACGAGGTCGAGGCGTTTCGTTCCGCCTTCCGTTCGTTCCGTGGGTTCGACCGCTCGAACGTCCTGCACCTCTTCGCGACGTTCCGCCCCGATCCGGTGTTCGGCCGCGAATTCCCGGAGGCCGTGCAGACCGGCCCTCTCCTTTCGGGTCACTCGGTCTCCCGACACCGCGCCCCGAGGAAATCCGGAGCGCATCGCGAATGGGTGTGGTACGCGAGTCCCGCGAGCGCGGAGAGGATCGCCCCGTCGGTCGTGCGGGGACTCGCCGGGATCCGCCCTCCGATCACCCTCTACGTCCGCTCGCCGCGACCGTGGCCGAGTTTCGAGGGGCCGCTCCCGTTCACGTTCGTCACGACACCGGTCGCCTCCCGGCACTGGCGTTCGCGCTTCCGGCGAGCCGACCTGCGGATCGTGACGGGAAGCCGAACCCTGCTAGAGGCAATGGAAGTGGGCGGACCGTTCCTCTACTTCAACGGGGTCCTCGGACGCGGGCCGAGCCGGCGCCGCCATCGCCCGGAGAAGATCCGCGCGTGGCTCGACCTGGCCGGCCGCGCCGGGGTGTCCCCAGCGCTACGCCGCGACCTCGCGGATTTCGCTCGAGGCCGCCGGATCGTGGAGGTGGTGCGACGGGCGGCACGACAGGAGGACGGCTGGGGCCGCTTTCCTTCGTCGCTCGGCCCCGCCGGGTTTCCGGCCTCGCACCGGGACGCGGGCCGTCTCGTGGTCGCGGTCGCTCGCGAGCTCGCCCGGCCCGGTGCGCGCGCTCCGGAGATCGTCGCCCGTTGGCGCGGTTCGAATCCTTAATCGGGACCCTCCTCACATCCCTAGGTGACATGGCGCCGGAGGAGACGACGCCGCCCGCGGTCGCCCGCGCGCTCCTGGGAAGCGCCCTTCGCGTGCGTCGCGGAGAGCACGTGGTCGTCGCGAGCTGGAACCACACGCTCCCGTGGGCGAGCGCCTGCGTCGCGGAAGCCCGTCGTGTCGGGGCCCGCCCACTCTTGCTCCTCGAGGACGAGACCGCATTTTGGCGAAGCGTCGACGGCGCTCCTCCCTCACGTCGTTGGGCGGGGCTCGCTCCCCCCACGCGCGCGGCGCTCCAGCGAGCGGACGCCCTCGTTTATTTCCCCGGCCCCGCCGACCGACCGCGCCTGCACGCTCTCCCCCCGCACCTCCTCGCCCCGTTCGTCGGTTCCGACGACGAGTGGCTCTCCGCGGCCCGGTCCGCTCGGCTCCGGGCGGTACGGTGCCTGCTCGGCTACGCGTCGGACGCCCAAGCCGAACACTGGGGAGTGCCGGGAGCGATGTGGCGAAGTCAGCTGATCCGAGGGATCGCGGACGTGGATTACGGGACGCTCCGCACCGACGGACGACGCGCGGCGGCCCTCCTATTGAAGGGGCGCGAACTGCGCCTCACGGCGGCGAACGGCACGGACCTTAAGCTGCGGCTCCGAGCACGGATGCCCTGGGTGGACGATGGCTCGGTCGACGCCGACGACCGGCGCCGGGGCCGGGTAATGTCGGCCGCTCCGGCGGGCTCGGTCGTAGTGGCGGTCGACGAGAACTCCGCCGAGGGGATGGTGGTCGCCAGCCGACCGAGCTTCCTCTCCCCCGGCCGGGTCGAGGGCGGCCAATGGGAGGTCGCGGGGGGAAAGCTCCGCAATTACTGGTACACGGGCGGAGGCGACGCGTTCGAGAGCGAGTTCGGTCGGGCGCCCCGAGGCCGGGAGACGATCTCCCTCTTCGCCCTCGGGCTCAACACGGCGCTCGCGCCGGGCGTCCCCCAGGCGGAAGACGAGGAGGCGGGAACCGTCACCATCGCCATCGGCGGCAACACGCTCTACGGGGGACGGAACCGCTGCCGATTCCTTTCGTGGATCACCATCGGGGAGGCGACGGTCGCCGTTGACGGCGCACCGCTCTGCGACCGGGGGAAGGTCCTCTAAGGGCGGAGCGCGGGCCGGCCGTCGGTTCTTCGACCGCCCGGCCGCCCGCGTGGCCCGGGAACTTCTAGGGTCGACGCTGGCCGTGAGGGCGGGTCGCCGTGCCCGGTCGGTCCGCATTGTGGAGACCGAAGCCTACGTGCGCGGAGACCCGGCGAACCACGCGTTCCGGGGACCGACCCCGCGCAACCGGTCGATGTTCGACGCGCCGGGCACCCTCTACGTGTACCGGATCCATCAGGTCGTCTGCGCGAACCTCGTTGCGCGGCGCGGAGAGGCAGTGCTCCTCCGGGCCGGGGCGCCCTTGCCGAACGCTCCGGGAAACGCCTCGGGCCCCGGTCGTCTCTGCCGGTATCTGGGGATCACGATCGAGGACGACGGAACGGACACGGTCCTCGGTCGTAGGGTCGAACTGCGGTTGCCTCGGGAGCGAATCGGCGCGGTGGGCGTAGGGCCGAGAGTCGGAATCCGAAAGGGCGTCGAACGACCGCTGCGCTTTGCCTTCCTGGAAGAGCCAGCCGTCTCGCGGCCGCGCTTGCCCGTCGCTACTTCAGCTTCTTCCAGTCGTAGCCGCGGCGGCGCGCCATATTCCCGAACCCGCAGGAGGAGCAGACGTTCTTCTGTCGGTGGTAGGAGTGGCGGCCGCAGCGCCGGCAGATGATGTGGACGATCTTTCCCCCGCGGCGGCTCGGTGTTCCCTTTCCCATGGTTCGTCCCCTACGGCGAGATGTAGATGATGGAGTCGCCCCGCACGAGCGTGAGGCCCGAGCGCGGAGTGACCTGGTCCTTCACGACCTCCTCGGCCGAGGAGAGGACGAGGTTGAGATGCTGGTCGTAGGCGTCGAGTGTGCCCCGGAACGAGCGTCCGCCCTTCAACTCAACGAGCACGCGCTTGTGCAGGCTTTGCTGCAGGGCATCGAGCGGCTTCATGGCGAGGGAGCGGAGCAGGCCGGGTGGGCTTCTTAACGGTTGGGGACGGTAATTCTGCCGCGCCTGTCCCGCGCCGGTCGTCGGAGCAGCGAGAGGACGGTACGCCCTTCGGTACGGGTGACGGGCGCCAGATCCAACGCGTCGACGAACCGGCGAACGGCACCCACCAAGGTCGGGGGGTCCGAGCGTCCGCGCAGGGTCCGGAATCGGTCGGGAAGGGACGCGGGGAACGAATCTTCGAAGTACGTTCTCTCGACCTCGCCGACGGCCTCGTGGCGGGGGAACAGGGCGGCCGGGTGACGTTGTCGATCGGCCCGCGCCCGTCGGGCGCGCTCGCGCGGCGTTGTGTCGAGGTAGACCGTGAGGTCCGGGAGCCCGAGCGCCCCTCTCTGGAGGAGCGAGCGCGCGCTGCGCTCGACCGTCCGCCCGACGGACGCCGGGGCTCGACCGAGCTCGACCAGTCCTCGGGTGTACGTAACGGGACCCAGGAACCACGTATCCGCCAGGACCGTTTCCCCCCGGGCGCACGCCTGTCGGGCTTCCCGGTATCGGCGTACCTCCTCCGCGAGGAGGGTCGCTTCGAGGAGAAGGAGCTCGGCCGAGCTTTCGTACTCGAGCGACGGAGCCGGATCGAGGCGGTCGAACGCTTCGGCGAGCGGCCGCCAGCCGAACGTCCGGGCCGCGGCCCGGACGAGGGTCGTCTTTCCGGCCGCGGAGCGACCTTCGATCGCGATCAGTCGTCCCGCTGCGCCCATCGACCTTCCCTCGCGGTACTCCTCGACGCACGGAAAACCGTGCCGTCGGCCCCACCTCGCCTTTTTGTCGCATCGGCCCCATCCCCCATTGTGGCCTCATCCCCCCCGTCCCCTCGGGCTCGACCCCGACATCCGGCGCGGGTCCTCGACGCGGAAACGCTCGCCGAGATCGCCCGAGAAGTGGAGCGGACGGAGAGCGACCCCGAGGGGGTGGCGATCATGACGCGCAAGGGTCGAATCTACCCAGTGCGGCTCGAGAACATCTCCCTCAAGGCGGCCCCGCTCCTGAAGCAGGAGACCCTCTCCGTGGGCGGAGACTCGGCGCATGCCCGGGGGATCGCCGACCACTCGGTCGCGTCGACGTCGGTCGTCCTCCTCGCCACGTGGGGACAGTATCAGCGGCTCCTTCCGAAACTGAAGCGCCAACCTTTCCGGCTCGCGGAAGCGGCCGACGAGATCGACCGAGCGCTGCGGGCGTACGTAGCGCGCACCCCCCGGACCATCCGCGGTCCCCATCGATCGTTCGTGCTCGGGGACCGACCGCGCGTGATGGGGGTCCTCAACGTGACCCCGGATTCGTTCTCCGACGGGGGCGAGCACCTCGAACCGAAGGAGGCGGTCGCCCACGCGGAACGGATGGTCGAGGAAGGAGCGGAGCTGATCGACGTCGGCGCCGAGTCGACCCGGCCCGGCGCCGCTCCCGTATCGCCCGAGGTCGAGTGGGTGCGCCTCGCGCCTGTCCTCGCCGGGCTCGCGGGCCGGACCTCCGTCCCGATATCGGTCGACACTCGCCACGCCGAGGTCGCCGAGAAGGCGGTCGACGCGGGGGCGGACATCGTGAACGATGTGGAGGGCCTGCGTTCGAAGGCGATGCGACGGGTGGTCGCGAAGAACGGAGCGGCCGCGATCGTGATGCACATGCGCGGGGACCCCACGACGATGCAGTCGAACCTCGTCTACTCCGACCTGCGCGGCGAGGTGTTCGGGTCCCTCGCGGCGGCCACCGACCTCGCGGTCGCGGACGGCATCTCTGCGGAGAGGATCCTCATCGACCCCGGTCTCGGGTTCGGAAAATCGGCCGAGCAGTCGCTCGAGCTCCTGCTCCATCTCGGGGAACTGCGGAGCCTCGGTTACCCGGTCGTCGTCGGGGCGTCCCGGAAGTCGTTCCTCGGCTGGGCGCTCGGGGACGACGATGCGTCGCGGCGGCTCGAGGCCGGGGTCGCGGCCGCGGTCCTCGCCGCCGAGCGGGGGGTTGCGGTCGTGCGGACGCATGACGTCGGTCCGACCGTACGTGCCCTACGCGTCGTCCGGGCGGCCCAGAAGCTCGCGAACGTCCCTCCCGCGACGGCGCACGAGCTCGCCGCGTCGGAGCCCGACGCGTAGGGCCTTCAGACCCGGGAGATCGGCGTGCCGTCGTCCGCGACCTCGGTCTCGAAGACGAGCGAGCCCACGTAGTCGCACTTCTGGCAGTGGTAGACCTGGCCGGTGATCGACCCGGCGATCAGCGAGATCCGGATTGACCCGCACTTCGGGCAGAGCAGGACGGTCTTACCCCGTTTCGGCCGGCGGCGCATCGTCGTCCTCCGTGTCGTCGTCGGAGTCGTCGTCCGTCGGTGGGGTCGGGTCGTTCTCCTCGGCCTCGTCCTCATCCTCGTCGGGGACGGTCTCATCGGTCGGGGGCTCCGGGGCCTTCGGACCGGGCTCCCCGGCGGCCGGCTTCCCGGTGGCGTCGTCGGCTTCGATCGGGGGTTCCAGGATGAGCGCGTCGCGCACGGAGTCGCCCTCGTCCACCCGGATCACCCGGACGCCGAGCGTGTTGCGCGCCTGCGAGCGGATCCCCTTGACGGCCATGCGGATCGTGATGCCGTTCTGGGTGGTGACGAGCACTTCGGAGGCGTCGGTCGTTGGGAGGACGGCGACGACCGAACCGTTGCGGCCGCCCGTCTTGATCGTCCGCACGCCCTTCGCTCCGCGGCGGGTCCGACGGTAATCCTCGGTCGGACTGCGCTTGCCATAGCCCGTGGTCGTCAGCGAGAGGAGCATCGGGAACCGAGCGTCCACGGGGGCCATGGCGACCACGCGGTCGTCCTTGCCGGGAGAGAGGCGGACCCCGATGACGCCGTAGGTCGCGCGGCCCATCGGTCGCACCTCCGAGAGCGGGAACCGCACGAGCTGCCCGGCGAGCGTCGCGAGCAGGACCTCGGTCGTCTCGCCGGCGACGAGAGCGACGTCGACCAGCTCGTCCCCCTCCTCGAGGAGGACCGCCTGGATCCCGTTCGTGCGGATGTTCTGGTACTGGTCGAGGGTCGTCCGCTTCACAAGGCCGCGGCGGGTGGCGAAGACGAGCGAACCGTCGCTCGCCATGTCATGCAGCGGTAGCAGCGTCTGGACCCGCTCGCCCTCCTTGAGCTTCGGGAGGAGGTTGATGACCGCCTTCCCCTTCGAGTGACGGCTCCCCTCGGGAAGCTCGTACGCCTTCAGCCGGTAGACCCGGCCGAGGTTGGTGAGGAACAGCACGTCGTCGTGGGTCCGGGTGATGAACGTACGGATGACGAAGTCCTCTTCCTTCGTCTCCATTTGGATGAGGCCTCGGCCGCCGCGGCGCTGGCGCCGGTACTGGTCGAGCGGCAGTCGCTTGACGTAGCCGTCGCGGGTGACGAGGACGACCACGTCCATGTCCGGGATCAGGTCCTCGAGGGTGCGCTCCGTGAACGCGGGGACGATGCGCGTGCGGCGGGGGTCGCCGAACCGCTTCTTCAGCTCGGCAAGCTCGTCGGCGATCAGCTGGTCGAGCAGCTTCGGCGAGGCGAGGATCGCGCGCAGGTGCTTCGCGAGCGCCTCCTTCTCCGCCTTCTCCTTCTCGACCGCCTCCCGCTCGAGCGCGGTGAGGCGGGCGAGACGCATGTCGAGGATCGCCTTCGCCTGCTCGCTCGAGAGCAGGAACTTCCCCATCAGGTTCGTCTCGGCGACCTGGACGTCCTTCGAACGGCGGATGATCCGGATCACCTCGTCGATGTGGTCGATCGCGGTAAGGAACCCCTCGAGCAGGTGGAGCCGCTCCTCCGTCTTGCGGAGGTCGAACTTCGTCCGCCGGGTGAGGATGGCGCGGCGATGGCCGAGATGCAGGGCGAGGAGCTCGAGCAGCGAGAGGACCTTCGGGCGCCCGTCCACGAGGCAGAGGTTGATGACGCCGAAGCTCGATTCGAGCGGCGTGTGCTCGTAGAGCCGGTTGAGGACGATCTCCGCCGGCGCGTCGCGGCGCAGCTCGAGCACGACGCTCGTCCCGTGCCGGTCCGACTCATCGCGCAGGTCGGTGATCCCGTCGATCCGCTTGCCCTTCACGAGGTCCGCGATCAGCTCGAGGAGCGCGGCCTTGTTGACCTCGTAGGGTGTCTCGGTGATGACGATCTCGTCCTTGCCGCCGCGCTCGCGGATCTCGGCGGAACCGCGCATGTGGATCATGCCGCGCCCGGTCTCGTACGCCTCGCGGAGCCCCTCGGTGGACAGGTAGCCGCCCGTGGGGAAATCCGGCCCGGGCACGATCTTCATCACGTCGTCCAGGGTCGCCTCGGGACGGGCGAGGACCAGGAGGAGCGCGTCCGCCACCTCGTTGAGGTTGTGGGGCGGCATGTTGGTCGCCATGCCAACCGCGATCCCGGCGGAGCCGTTGACGAGCAGGTTCGGGACCTTCGAGGGCATGAGGAGCGGTTCCTTCAGCGTCCCGTCGAAATTGTCGGTCCATTCGACCGTCTCCTTCTCGATGTCGAGGAGGAGTTCCTCGGCGATCGCGGAGAGTCGGGCCTCGGTGTAGCGCATCGCGGCCGTGGAGTCGCCGTCGATCG
>DAIQBL010000037.1:0-16418 GCA_036781185.1 Thermoplasmatota archaeon
GAGGCGACGGAGACGGTCGCCGAATGGGTGAGGTTCGTGTTCACGACGAGGAGCGTCGCCCGCCGGGAGCTCTCCGTGAGCGCCGCCACCACTCCCGCGGTGGTCGTGTTGAACCGGCTCGCGAACACCGAGCCGAGGGCGAGGTGGCGCAGGAGGCCGCTGAACAAGAGTCCGGTCGGTCCGACGACGTTCGTGTCGTTCATCATCTAGTAGCCGAACGTCGACTTGTTGCTCTGCAGATTGAACACCGTGAACTGGGTCACGTTGGCCCGGAGCGCCTGCACGGTGGAGGCCGCCAGGAACAGCGCGTTGCCATACGTCCCGTTGAGCGCGGTCGGCGTCCAGCCGGGGCCCGCGTTGTACTCGTTCAGGTAGATCGGCAGCGTGGCGCACCGGGGGCACCGGCCCGAGATGAACGAGCGGACGAGGGGGTACGACGTCGTGATGTTCGACGAGGAGAACAACGGCGCGAGGAGTGTCGCGAGCGACTCGTTGGCCTGCCCGTAGGACGGGTAGGAGTGGTAGGCCAGGGCGGAGATCATCGGGCCGTCCACGTGGACGACCTCCCGGAACCAGGGCGGGCCGCAGGCACAGTCGGCCTCGAGTCCCACGAACCTCGCGGCCGGGTCGACGGCCCGGACGGCGACGATCGCCGCGTGGAGGTCGACCGCGTAGGCGAGGGGGGTCGGCGTCGAATGGTCGCTGACGTTCCACTGCGTCCACGGGATTCCGTAGTGCCGCCAGAGGCTCGGCTCGTTCCCGAGATTGAAGTAGTCCGGCTGGAAGCCGAGGGTCCGAACGACCCAGGCCGCCGTGTACGCGGTTTGCGAGCTGTTGTTGGCTTCCCCCGGGAGGAAGATGATGGAGTGGCAGTGGGGTCGCTGGCTCGCGCACCATTCGCCGAACGAGGTCAGGTTGTAGTTGCACGGGCCCGAGGGCGTCCCATTCGCTCCGTAGGCGACATTGACCGTGATGTTGCACGCCTCCGTATCCTGACCGTATCGGAACCACGTGAACGGGGTCTCATTGAGAAACGTGCGGACCGCGGGGTCCGTCCAAACTCCGGTCGAGTTGTTCGTCTGCAGGTCGAGCGACCAGAACGTGGTGGGCGTGACGGCGACGAGGGAGCCTAGCTGGAGCGCGTCGTTCGAGCCGGGTGCAGCTGCGGGTCGCAATGACACGAACGGGGCGTGCGAGCCCGAGCCGAATGAGACGGCCGGGAGAGCCAGCAAGCCACCGATGAGGATGACCACGAGCGAATGGGGGACCGACCGCCTCCGGACTCCGGTCCACGAGGGGGGGAGCGGCAGCGTTGCGGGCATGGTGCTCGGTGGCCTCGGCTCCCGCGGTATCGATCCCGCCGGGGCGAAGAACCCGGACGCTTCCCACGTCTATAGCGCCGCACGCCCACCCCCCGGACGAACCGCGCTCTCGTCGGCCGGGCCGCCCCCATCTCCGCGCTATAAGTAGCCCGAATCGCTTTCGGACGGTGTGCCGGGTGTCACGTGCCCCGCCTGCGGGGCGCCGAACGCCGCGGACGATTCGTTCTGCTCGAAATGCGGGACGCCGCTGAGCCGGCCGCCCCCCTCGGGCCCCCCGTCCGGCGCGACGGCCGCTCCGTCCCATCCGACGGCCCCCATCTGGCCGACGGCGACGCCGCTCCACCCGGGGTGGGGCCCGAGTTGGGGGCCGCCTATACCCGGGACCCCCACCCTGCCGGGGCAGCTCGCCAAGCCCACGGCCCCGTTCGTCCTGTCGTTGATTGGGGGGATTCTCATCGTTCTCGCCTCGGTCTTCGAGATCGCCGTCGGGGCCGTCATCTCCCAGGTCGGATTCGGGGTCGGCGGAGGGACGTTCTTCCTCTCCGGCCTCCTCGGCGTGGTCGCGGGCGTCATCGTCCTCGTCTTTGGAATTCTCGTCTACGTCCAGCCGCAGCACCACGTCGCGTACGGGGCCATCATTCTCGTGTTCTCGATCGTCAGCCTACTGAGCTTCTTCGGCGGGTTCGTCGTCGGGTTCATCCTCGGCCTCGTCGGCGGGGTCCTCGCGATCGCCCACAAACCCGAGTCGCTGCCGCCTCCGGGATTCTACCCGTGGCCACCGACGATGCTGCGGGTCTGCCCGAGGTGCGGTCGTGTCATCGACCCGTACGTTCGGTTCTGCCCCCACTGCGGGAACGCCCTCGGGTAGGGCGGAACGCCGGAGCAGGCTGGAGTGGGCGGGGCCGCGTGTCCGAACTGCGGGCGCCCCCTTCGGCCCGATTCGGCCTTCTGCCCGAAGTGCGGGGCCGCCCTCGCGACGCTCCTCCCTCGCGCTCCCCGACCGGACACGACTCCGCCGCGCCGGATCCTTTCGATCATATTGGTCGTCGGGATCGGGCTCGCTGTTTCTCTCGTGTACGTGTTCGGGTTCTACGTCCCGGAGACCAATGTCGTGACGATGGAGGGCGGCTCGTGGGTGGTGAACGGCGCTTCGTCCGCGCTGGGGGTGCAAGTCGGCTGCTCGGACTGCGGACAGCGTCCGGTCCCCGGGACCCTCTTCACGGTCGACATCAACGTGGCGGTCACGACCGCGTCGTGTGGGCCCCTCGACTGCCCCGGATACACCGTGCTGAGCATCTCGGTGAGCGGACCGTTCGCCGTAACGGCGGTCGCCCCCGACAACATCCCGTACACGGAGACCCCCGGACAATTCGACACGTGGGCGATCACCATCCAGGCCCCGGACGCCGCGGGGCACTTCCCTCTCGGGGGGGTTGTCGCCGTTAGCTACGTGTAGCCCCCCTGGGCCGGCCCCGTTGGGTCCGGGGGTCGGCGGGGCGACGGTTCGTCGACCGCGAGGAGTCGCGCTAGGAGAGGTTCATCGAGGTGACCCACGCGCCGTGCCCGGCGGTGCCGGCGTCGAGCCGGACGCTCACGATCTCCGTCACCAAGATCTGTCCGGTGTTGTAGGTCCAGCCTCGGGCCATTGTGGAGACCGAGGTGTAGAGCCATGCCGTGAACTCGTACTGGTCGGTCGTCGAGAGCGAGACGTTGAACCGGAGGGTGTAGTTGTGCGTGAGGTTCGCCGAGAAGCTATGGAACGCATTCGTTGCCGTGTCGTTCAGGACCGGGACGAACAACGGCGCGGCCAGCACCGAGGCCCCGGTGGTGTTGTCGTACAGGTCGCCGTACAGGAGCACGACCGCGCGGGCCGAGCACGGAGCCGCGTGGGAGACCAGCCCGAGGATCCGGCACGTTCCCGCCGCGGAGAGGTGGACATGCCAGTGGTACGTGACCGTCCGATGCCCGGCCAGCCCCGGGCCGAACGACGAACTCGTCAGTGACGACGTCGTCCAAAACTGGGCCGATACGATGGCGGCGGTCGAGCGTCCGCAGGCCGAGTCCGCCGCCAGCAACCGGCCCGTCGCCGGGAGCGCGGATGGGCCCGCGACCAACCCGTCGTGGGTGTAACTCCCAGACTTCGGGCACGAGAGATTTCCTCCGACGGGAGAGTGGGTCCCGTATCCCGAGGCCCCGACGTACGGGGCGACGTCCCGGACGGCGGGCGACGCCCAGGCCGACGGCGTGGCCAAGAGGAGGACGGTGAGGAGTCCGGGAACGACGGCGCCGGAGACGACTCCGCGTCCGGGAGACCATCGCGGACGGGGGTGGGGTGCCGAGGCGTACGGTGGGGAGATCAACCGGGACTCCGGGGACGGCCCGCCATCGGCGCGGGGAGGAGGACCCGTCGTATAGTTCTGCCGAGGGCCGCCGCTCGCCGGCGCGTCGTTGCGACGGAGGGGCCTCGGGCTCGACCGCGCGATCGACCCATCGCGAACGGAGCGCCCGCGAACCGCGGAGCCCCATTTCGCCCTCGGTGCCGCTGATTGTGCGGGGCAGGGACTCAGGTCCAGCCCACGACCCGCTTATCCCCCGCCGCCCTGCCCCCGGAGGCATACGCCCGCGGGGTCCGGCCCCGGTGCGACTCGGCCCTCGGGCTCACCGAACACGGGGACCGACCGCCCCGGGGCCGGCGAGCCGGGCTCGGCACGGGAACGTCGGGAAGAGAAGGAACGGTACGGATGGCGCGATCGACCGTTGACCCCGCGGAACCGCCCACTTACGAGACGACGCCCCTACGCCTCGGGCCGATCGCCCGACGGTATCCGCTTCCGTTCGTCGCCTCGACCGGGCTTCTCGTCGGTCTCCTCCTGACCTACGTCATCGCCGCGCCATCGTGGGGGCGGTACGTCTGGCTGGGGACGCTGGTCGTCGGCGGACTCCCGCTCGTCTACCAGACCGCCCGCCGGCTGCTCCGCGGCGAGTTCGCCTCGGACGTGATCGCCATGCTGGCGATCGTCGGCGCCCTTGCTCTCGATCAGGCGTTCGCGGGAGTGATCATCGTCCTGATGCAATCCAGCGGGGAAGCGATCGATTCGTACGCGTTCCACCGGGCCTCGGCCTCCCTGCGCCAGCTGCTGCAGCGCGCTCCGCGGCGGGCGAGGCGTCGTCGCGGCGACGTCGTCGAGGAGATCCCGGCCGACGCGGTCGCCGTGGGGGATTGCCTCGTCGTCCTCGCCGGCGACATGCTTCCGGTCGACGGGACCGTCGTCAGCGCCGAAGCGCTCCTCGACGAGGCGGCGGTGACCGGCGAGCCGCTGCCCCGGCGACGGGTCGCTGGCGAGCCGGTCCTGAGCGGGACCCTCAATGTCGGAGCACCATTCGACGTTCGGGCCGACCGGCGAAGCCAGGAGAGCACGTACGCCCGCATCGTCGAGCTCGTCCGCTCGGCGCAGGATCGCAAGCCTCCCCTGCAACGCCTCGCCGACCGCTACGCGGTGTGGTTCACCCCGCTCGCCCTCGCCGTCGCCGCGCTCGGTTGGCTGCTCACCCACGCCCCCCAGACGGCCCTCGCCGTCCTGGTCGTGGCGACGCCGTGTCCCCTGATCATCGCCACGCCGATCGCGGTGATCGGGGCGGTGAACCGGGCGGCCCACGACGGCGTGGTCGTGAAGAGCGGCGGGGCGATCGAGGAGCTCGGACGCGCGCGCGTGGTGGCGTTCGACAAGACGGGGACGCTCACCGCCGGGCGGCCGGAGGTCGAGGCGATCGTCGCGTACGACACCACCACTTCGACCACTGAGATCCTCCGATGGGCGGGCTCGCTGGAGCAGATGTCGTCGCATCCGCTCGCCGAGGCGACGGTCCGAGAAGCCCGTCGGACCACCCCGTTCCTTCCGAATCCGAGCGACGTGGTGGAGACGGGCGGGGCGGGTCTCGAGGGAATCGTCGAAGGCCATCGGGTCCTCGTCGGGTCGGAGTCTCTGATCCGGAAGCGACTGGATGGTTGGCCGGTCGCCGCCCCGGCCGTCGGAATCCCCTCCCGGACGGCCGGTCGTCTGGTCGCGGTCGTCGCGTTCGATGGACGCCCGATCGGGGAGATCCGGTACGCCGACCGGCTCCGGGAGGGGGTCCGGCCGATGGTGGATCGCCTCCGGTCGCTCGGCGTGGAGCACGTGGCGTTGCTGACCGGCGACAACCAGGCGAACGCTGAAGGGATGGCCCGGGAGGCCGGGATCACCGAATTCGCCGGGGAGCTCTTACCCGAGGGAAAGGTCGAAAAGATCCGGGACTACCGCGCCCGCTTCGGCACGACGGTGATGGTCGGAGACGGGATCAACGACGCCGCCGCCCTCGCCTCCGCCTCCGTGGGGGTCGCCATGGGGGCGCGCGGCGCCGGCATCTCGGCCGAGTCCGCGGATATCGTTCTCTTGGTCGACGACATCGACCGGGTGGTCGACGGAATCGCGCTGAGCCAGCGAATGGTGCGCGTCGCGCGCCGGGGGATCGTCTTGGGCCTCGGGGCGAGCCTCGTCCTGATGGCGATCGCCGCCGGGGGGTTCGTGCTCCCCGCGGTAGGGGCCGTGCTGCAAGAGGTCGTGGACGGTCTGGTGATCCTGAACGCGATGCAGGTTCGATAGCCCGGGCCGCCGACGGCTCACGCCGCCGGGCGACGGGGCCGGAGCATGACGACGGCGAGCACCACCGCGATCGCCGCGACGATGGCGACGCCGGCACCGACGTACTCGACCGAGGGGATCCCCCCGCCCGACGAGGTCGCCGGGGGACAACTGGGGCCGGCGAACACGGCGACCGGCAAGGGGACGTCCGCTCGCACGGTCGACCCGGCAGAGTCGCTCACCACGAGGGTCGGCGTCGAGACTCCCCCGCTGGGCGGCGGCGACGCGTACTCGTGGGTCACGGAGGGTCCGTAGGCCGTCGTGCCATCGCCGAACTCCCAGAGAAACGAGTACGGGGAACTCCCGCCCGTCGCCACTCCGCGAAACTGGAACTGGACCCGGGCGTTGGCACAGCTCCCGACCTCGGAGGCGGAGACGGTCCCGTTCGCCGCGAGCGGCGCAGCGAGCACGGCGGCGGAGTCCACGGTGATGGTCGCCATCGCCGTCGACGTCCCGCCGAGTGCGTCGGTGACCGAAGCCTGGACCACGTAGGTGCCGGGGGAACCGAACGTGTGGACGGCCCCGAGCCCGGTCGCGGTGGCTCCGTCACCGAAACTCCAGCCGAGCACGTACGGGCCCAGCCCGCCGCTGGGGTTCGCCGAGAACGACACGGTCAACGGGGCCGATCCGCCGACGGTGCTCTCGTTGATGCTGTCGACGAGGCTCGGGAGGATCGTGATCCAACGGGAGAAATTCTCCTCGTCGTGGCCGGCGTCCCGGATCACCGCCCCCAGGTGGAAGAATCCAGAGGTCGCGTAGGTGTGGGCGATCGAAAGCGAGGTGGAGTTCCCGGTCGTTCCGTCCCCGAACGCCCAGAGAACGGTGAACGGCGGGTAGCCCCCGTTGGTCGTGATCTGGAACGAGAGGGACGACGGGGCGTCCGCTTCGGTCACGGGGGCGATGAGCGAGCCGGCCAACGCGGGCGCGGCGACGACGTCGACCGTCAGGGCCGGGAACGACTCGTTCCAGACGGTCGGGAGCCCCCACGGCGCGAACTCCACGCCACTATAGGGCGACCCTCCGGAACCGTTCTCGAGCGCCGCGCAGGCGGTCGTGGTGCATTCGTCGAGCAGGGAGGCGGACACCGGTCCGCCGCTGGCGACGAGGTTGAAGGAGACGGACCATCGGTCCCCCGACTGGACGGACGGATGCCCGGAGGAGTTCGTCCAGTTCCAGCCGAGGACGGTCCGTCCATCGACGTAGGAGAGCGAGGGTTCCTGGGGGCAGCCGGGGAGTGGTCCCGACGACGACGAACATGTCGCCACCGCGTTCAGGTCGGGCGCCGCCGTGAACTCCGGTGTCGTGACGAATCGGAACATGGAGGCCCCGACCACGGGCGAGCCGACCGCGGGACCGATGGGCCCGCCGAGCGAGACGTTGGACAGGGCATCGACCAGCGGCGCATTGGTGGCGTTCCGACCCGCGGCGCCGAGGTTGCCGGTCACGTTGCCACAAGTCGAATTCCTCGGTCCGTCCCAGGAGCCCCCAGACGCCAAGGACAGGTCGCACCCGGCCGCGACTACGTGGTGAGCGTCGAGCAGGACGTCCGTCCGGTTCTGCCCCGAGAGATTCGTCGGGCGCCAGCCGGACGACGCCGGGTCAGTCGACGTCGCGTTGACGATCACCGAGTCGACCGTGCAATGTCCCGTGCTCGAGTTCAGGCATCCCGAACCGGACCGGGCGAGGGCGGCGATCGAGTCGAGCGGGTGGCCGTTCTGGGAGGTGATCCAGCCCTCGCAGGTCGGCATCGCGACGGTCAGTCCGCCCGACGGCTCGCAGGTCGACATGCTGCTGTTGGTGGTCGTCCCGCACAACACCCCGCTTAGCGGACAATAGTACTCGGTGTAGTTCGCGTCGGCCGGGGCGGTCGCGCCGACCCAGACGACGACATGGTCCGCCCCGTTCGTCCAGTTGACCGGTCCGTTCTGGACCGTCCCGTAGGTGGAGTTCGAGGCCAGACCCAAAAACGCCCCGTAGAGCGCGGTGGTCACGTCGGTCTGGAGCGGATTGTCGCTCGCGTCGATGTCTCCGGGAATGGCGAACGACCGGTTGACGGTGGGGCCGAAATTGGTCGCATTCACGAAGTTCGGGACGGGCACCTGGTAGGCCAACGAATCCCCGTCGTCAAAGAGCCCGGGGGAACTCGAAGTGACCGCGAGCGCGAACGACACGTTCACCCCCGGGTGGGCCGCCGCGAGGCGGTGGGTGAACGTGTCGGTCGAATTGCGGAAGACCGGCACGGCGCCCGTGAATCCGGCGAGGCAATCGCCGAGATCGCTGCAGACCGTCATCGGCGAGACGTCGAGGACGAACAGGACCTGCGCGGCGGTCGTGTTGTTCCCGGTTTCGTTCGGAGCGGTGGCCGACAGCTGGACCCGGACCGTGGCCGGCGCGGCCGGGCAACGGTCGCCCCCGTAAGCGCAGACCGCCGAGACGTTCGTGCTCAACGCGAGGGAGAACGGCCACGAGGAGCTGAGGCCCGGCCCGGCCCCGTAGTGCGCTCCGGGCCGTGGGAGCGCGCTCCCCATCGAACCGGCCGCCCACGGGGAGGCCGAGCTCCACCGGGACGCGGGAGTCCCCGAGGGAATCGCGATCGGAGCCAAGAGGACCGCGAGCACCACGAAGGCCCCGACCGCCGCCCACGTCGGGGGAAAGGCCCAGAACTTCCGGGCGGCCACGGTCGGTCCGCCCCTCACCGTGCGCTCGGGGATCCGCGCATGAGCCGGGTTCTTCGAATGGCAACAAGCAGATAAAGGTACCGAATTGGGTGGAGCGACGTATAGTATCGCACTCGGCGGCGGAAAACACCGGAGTCGCGCCGGGTTATTGGAGGCCGGCTCGGGGTTGCCTCGGCGCCCGGCGCGGCCGTCGCGGCGCCTAGCGCGGAATCCGGGCGGGCCGGTGGGGGTCGGTCATGGAACCCGAAGGTTCGCGTTCGGCGCGGCGCGCGCCGTCCCCGTGGTCGGGTGACCAATCCGAGGGGCCATCGGGAGGGCGGCTCCGAACCGGGGCGCTTCCGGACGGCCGAGACGCCGGCGGATCCAGTGCCGGACGTCGTGCACGTAGAGGTTGTTGTGCGGGCACGCCTCCACGCAGTCACCGATCCCGCAACACTTCGTGCTCCGGAACTCCCCCTTCGTTCGGAAGTGCCCGGGCATGTCGACAAGCCCGACCGGGCAGTGCTTCGCGCAGTCGAGCGTGGTGCACGCCTTGCAGACCTCCTTCGAGCGAACCTTGAGCTTGAAGAAGCTGATGGTCTGGAACGCCTGCGCGATCGCCCCCGTGTAGCACCAGCCCATCGTGACGCAGTTGTAGTTCCCCGTGTACGGGATCGTGACGAACATCACGAACCACAGCACCCCGAAGTAGAACGCGAACAGGAACACCGTCGGGTCCACCCCGCCCACGGTGACGTGGAGCCAGCCGACCTGGTCGAAGTAGGAGAGGGACGAGGCGACCACCAGCGACGCCATCGTCAGCGTCGTGGTCGCGGTGTACGCCGCGGAGAACCGGCTTCCGAGATACTTTCGCCCGACCGGGCTCGTGCGGTTGAACGATTTCATCGCGTCGACCGTCGTGCCCTGGAACATCGTTGCCGCGGTGCAGAACGTCGAGCAGATCACCCGCCGGCCGAACAGGATCACGAGCGTGCCCGTGATCGCGTACGTGGCGAAGATCACGGCGAACACCGAAGGGCCGACGGGCGCCGAGCCGATTCCCATGCTCCAACCGAGGACCGGGACCGCGGTCCCCGTCGGGGCCCGTGGGAACAGGGTCGCGTAGTAGACGCTCGGGAAGAACGTCGCGAACGCCGCGTAGGAGCCGAGCATCAACCCGAGCCGGATCCGGGTCTCGAGCCGTCGTGTCTCGCGCATCTTGAACAGCACGAGGACCCCCATCTCGACCCCCATCATCGCGAGGAACCACGTCGAGCCGACGACGTCGGCGAAGAACCAGAAGCCGTCCGAGGCGGCGTTCCCGAGGGCCAACGCCGGAGCGCCCGACACGGGTAGCGCGAAGAACGCTCCCGCAAACTGGGCGGGCTCGAGCTGTAGGTCGAGAACCGCGCCCATGAACAGCTCGCCGACGAGGACGAGCGCGAGAAGGCCGAACGCCCAAGAGGGTCGGAGCTGCCAGGAGAACCGGGCGTCGGACCGGAAGCCGTCCGGCGCGAGCACCGCCCCGAAGTAGACGACCATCTCGACGACGATGGACAGCGCGAGCCAAACGGGCGTGCCGTAAACGAGCCAGAGCAGGAGCCCGGCCATCATCAGCGCGTAGGCCGCTAGCAGCTGGAGCAGGTACCCGCCGAGGGCGGTCGGGATCTCCCGGTGGCGGTAGATGTGCTCCATCGCGTAGACGATGACCGCGACCATCCCGGCGCTGCCGAGAAGGATGGAGCCCGTCAGCCACTCGGGGGAGCCGACGGCCGTTGGGGTGAGCAGCATGATCCCGGCCTGGATCGGAAGTACGACGCGCATCGGGCGGGTCAGGCGGGACCACAGGAGCGCCGTTGCGAGCGCCATCTCGAGCCCCATCGGGAAGACGAACCACGGGGAGACGACGACCGACGCCAGCGTGCCGGCGGCGCCTCCCAGCCCGCTCGCGAGGAACGGGGTCGCGGTGGCGAGCTGGAAGGCGTAGGCCATGAGCCCCTCGCTCACGAGGACGATCCCGACGGCGAAGACCCGATACGCCCCGGACGCCGCGCCCGGAGCCGGGCCCCCCAGGTCCGATGGTGCGGACGAAGCTCGCGACTTAAGGAGGGCCGCGAAGAGGACGGCGACCGTGGCGGCCATGAGGGCTCCGGTCGCAGCGAGCGCGCCGACCGCGCCCGCCTCGGAGGGGGTCCGGGCGTACAGCGCCACCCCGACCCACATCTCGCCCATCATCGCGAGCAGGAACAGCGTGACCCACGCCTGGGCGCGGGTCCGCGCTTCCACCGACAGCCGGACCAGGTACGCCGTCGGAACGGCCATTGCGAGCGCGACAAGGCCGAGGAGGAGGGTCGTCGCGTCCATCGTCACCTCGCCCAAGGGGCCCGAACGGGTCCCATCAAATCCGAGCTCGACCGGTACATGACTCCCCGGTGCTTACGACGGATGTCGTAGCTTCCCCTCGGAGAGCCCCTCCGCTGGTGCGCCGTCATCCGGACGTGCCATTTGGGGAGGCGGGCGCGGGGACCGTCGGAGTGGGGTCCGCGGCGGGGGCGCCGTACGCCTCCGGAACCACGACCGCGCCGAAGAAGACGACCGTCTGGACCACGACGGCCGCCGCAAACAGCGCCGCATCGCCGGATTCGACCCACGCGACGAGGCCCACCCCCATGAGGGCGAACGTTCCGACGACTCGGAGGGCGTAGCTTCCGATCGGCCGCGGAAGTGGTTCGCTGCGATACTCCCGGAGGACGAGGTAGCCGACCACGGCGGACATCGCCAGAGCGGACGCGACGGAGCTTCCGACCGTCCACGCCGGATTCGCCAGCGCCGGAGGCGAGAACAGCATCACCGCGGCCTGGGCGAGCAGCATCGCCAGCATCGGTCCCGGGAGGCGTCGCCCGACCCAGACCGCCGCGAGCCCCATCTCGAGCGCCATCGGGAAGAGGAACCACGGGGAACTTACTGTCCGGGCGAACCAGTCGACGGCCGTGGCGGCGGAGGCGACCGCGGGACCCCCGAGCGATCCGGCCGCGACCGCGAAGCTCCGGCCCATGAGGACCTCCGAAAGGAGGACAAGCACCGTGACCCCGAGCGCGAGCACGTTCGGAGAGCCGAGCCGTCGGGGCGAGTACGCCGCGCCGATCTCGAGCTGGTCGCGGGCGTCGCGGAGCGCGAGCGCCGTCACGGGGAACACGCTGACCGACATCGTCGCGCCGGCGGCCCACAGTCCGAGGACGAGGGAGTTGCCGGTCGGCCAGGCGACGTAGACGAGCGCGCCCAGGAACATCGCGACCATCATCGCGAGGAGGAACAGGACGAACGCCGCCCCGACGACCGTCCGGGCCGAGCCGCTCCAGCGGACCAGCCCGGCGATGATCGCGGCCATCCCGGCGGCGACGGGCCACAGGACCCAGGCGACGTCCATTCGGGTCGCCGGAGCCGTCTCGGGTATCTGACCTTCCCCCCGCCGGGCGCCGACGGCCCGGTCCTCCGGAAGGCTCGGAAACGCGTTGGTGGTACTCTATAATCTCGCCCGGTTCGAGCCCGACGGTTCCGATGGGGACGACCGTCGCCGTACCGAAGGAGCTCGCGCCGGGGGAGCGCCGGGTGGCGCTCGTACCGGAGGTCGTCCAGAAGCTCACGAAGAGCGGGGTGGCCGTACGCGTCGAGGCCGGCGCGGGGACGGCGGCCAACTATCTCGACGAAGCGTACGCCGCCGCGGGGGCGGTGGTCGGGGACCGGGCCTCCACCCTCGACGGCGCGGCGATCGTTCTGACCGTCCAGCCGCCGTCGTCCGCCGAACTCCGGCGTCTTGCCCCCGGCACGATCGTCGTCGGCTTCCTCAACCCGGGCCGGAACCTGGATGCGGCCGCCGGACTCCGCGACGGCAAGCTCACCGGGTTCGCCGTCGAGCTGATCCCCCGGATCACGCGCGCCCAGAGCATGGACGCGCTGAGCTCGCAGGCGACCGTCGCCGGCTACCGCGCCGCCCTGATCGGGGCCCAACGATCCACGAAGTTCCTCCCGATGCTGACGACCGCCGCCGGGACGATCCGACCCGCGAAGGTGCTCATCCTCGGCGCGGGGGTCGCCGGCCTGATGGCGATCGCCACGGCCCGCCGGATGGGGGCGGTCGTCGAGGGGTATGACGTCCGGAGAGCGGCGGGCGAGCAGGTCCGCAGCCTCGGAGCGAAGTTCCTCGAGCTCCAGATCAACGCCGAGGGCCAGGGCGGTTACGCTCGCGAGCTGACCGAGGCCGAGAAGGCGCAGGAGAGCGAGATGGTCGCGAAAGCCGTCGGCGACGCGGACATCGTGATCACGACCGCGAACATCCCGGGTCGGAAGGCCCCGAGGCTCGTCACCGCCGAAATGGTCGCCCGGATGCGGCCTGGGTCCGTAATCGTCGACCTCGCGGCGGAGACCGGGGGCAACTGCGAACTGACGAAGGCCGGAACGGTGGTCGTCGACCACGCCGTCGAGGTCGTCGGGCCCCTGAACCTCCCGAGCGAGCTGTCGTTCCACGCGAGCGCGATGTACGCGAAGAACCTCGCCTCGTTCCTCGGTCTCCTCGTCGACGCGAAGGGCGAGCGGGTGCCGACGTTCGACGACGAGATCCTGAAGGCGAGCCTGCTCGTCGAATCTGGCGAGGTCCGGCACGAGCCGACCCGCGCCGCGCTGGGGGCCGCCCGATGATCTCCGTCTACTGGGCCGTCCTCTACGTCGCCGTCCTCGCCGGGTTCACCGGCTACGAGGTGATCCGGAGGGTCCCGGTCCTCCTCCACACGCCGCTGATGAGCGGCTCGAATTTCATCCACGGGATCGTCCTCGTCGGGGCGATGTTCGCGCTCGGGACGGCGACCACGCTCTCGGAGCAGATCCTCGGGTTCGTCGCCGTGATCATGGGCGCGATGAACGTCACGGGCGGCTACGTGGTCACCGAACGGATCCTCGAGATCTTCGACCGGTCGAAGGCGAAGCAGGGGCCGCCGTGATCTCGGTGTCGATCTCCGACGCGATCGAGGGGGTCTACCTCCTCACGATCGTCTTCTTCGTCCTCGGCCTCCAGAGGATGAGCTCGCCCTCGACGGCGCGGAGCGGGATCGTCGCGGCGGGCGTCGCGATGCTGATCGCGACGGTCGTCACCTTCCTGACGCCGGGGCTCTCGAACCTGCTCTGGATCGCTGCGGGGATCGCCATCGGCGGCGCCCTCGGCTACGTCGCGGCGAAGAAGGTCGCGATGACCGACATGCCGCAGATGGTCGCGATCTACAACGGGATGGGCGGCGGGGCCGCCGCCGGGATCGCGGCGGTCGAGCTCCTCACGGGACCGAACTTCTCGCTCACGGGCGGCCTCTCCGTGGCGGGCGCGCTGATCGGCGCCACGTCGTTCTCGGGGAGCGTCATCGCGTTCCTGAAGCTGCAGGGGTGGATGCGCCAGCGTCCGATCGTCTACCCGCTCCAGCAGCCGACGAACTTGGTCGTGCTCGGGGCCGCGATCGTCGCGGGCGCGCTCGTCGTCGGCTACTCGGGCACGTTCCTGCTGCCGTTCTTCCTCCTCGCGCTCGGCTTCGGGCTCCTGATGACCCTCCCGATCGGCGGGGCGGACATGCCGGTCGTCATCTCGCTCTACAACGCCCTCACGGGGATCGCGGTCGCGATGGACGGGTTCGCGCTCGGGAACTACGCGATGGTCGTCGCCGGCACGCTCGTCGGGGCCGCCGGCTCGATGCTGACGATCGTCATGGCGCGGGCGATGAACCGGTCGATCTCGAACGTGCTGTTCTCGGCGTTCGGCGCGGTCGAGGAGACCGGCGCGGTCGTCGCCGGCGCGATGAAGCCGATCGAGCCGGACGACGTCGCGGTCATGATGGCGTACGCCCAGAAGGTGATCATCGCCCCCGGCTACGGGATGGCGGTCGCCCAGGCGCAAGGCAAGGTCAAGGAGCTGATGGATCAGCTCGAGTCGCGCGGGGTCACGGTCAAGTTCGCGATCCATCCCGTCGCCGGCCGGATGCCGGGACACATGAACGTCCTGCTCGCCGAGGCCGGCGTGCCCTACGACCGACTGTTCGACCGCGACGAGATCAACCCGGAGTTCCCGACGGCGGACGTCGTCCTCGTGATCGGGGCGAACGACGTCGTCAATCCCGCCGCCCGCCGCCAGGGGAGCCCGCTGCAGGGCATGCCGATCCTCGACGTCGACCAGGCGAAGAACGTCGTCGTCCTGAAGCGCGGCCAGGGGAAGGGGTTCGCCGGGATCGAGAACGACCTCTTCTACAAGGACAACGCGCGGATGCTGTACGGCGACGCGCAGGCGACCGTCGGCCAGCTCGTCCAGTCGCTCAAGCAACTGAAGGACTAGCGGCGCGACTCGGGGACCCCCGCGGGGGGAGGTCGCCGAAAGGCGAGGAAGAGGTTGGTCGGGGGCTCAGCAGGAGCCGCAGCCGCCCGCGCCGCACCCGCAGCCACCCGCGCCCTCCGTGGGAGGGGCTTGGGCCGGGGCCGGGGCGTTCGCCGGGACGATCGTGAACCCGCTCGTGTCGAGCTCCTGGACGAAGTCGATCTTCGCCCCCTCGAGCGACGAGGCGCTCGACGGGTCGACCACGACCTGGAACCCGTCGATCGGGACCACGACGTCGCCGTTGCGGGGCCGGTCGAACGCGAGACCGAACGACGGGCCGGAGGACGAACCGCCCTCGCCGCACCCGCATCCGCCCGCGCCGCCCCCGCCGCAGCAACCGCCGCCGCCGCCGCCCCCGCCCGCCTGGGCGAAGACGCGGACCGCGGTGCCGGGCTTCTGCGACTTGATGAGCTCCCGTACCTGGGTTTGCGCTTCCTTTGTGACTTCCAACTTCAGCTGCATTCCTGGGGCCCTCCTTGAGCACCCCAATTGTTCGAGGGGTGGGGGCATATTTGAGCTGGTTGGCGCGGTCGTCGCGACATCCGCCTACGACGGGACGCGGGACGCGGCGTCGCGGTCGGGAATGGCGAAGCGGCGGGCCGTAGACCGCCGCCTAGGGAGACGACCGGCGCAGGTTCCGCCGGCCGTGGGCGTACGCCACCGCCCGGTCCACCCGGACCGAGACGGTGCTCGCCACGCCGAGAAAGGCGACCGAGCCGAGGAGGAGAAGGGCGAACCCCGCCGCATCGGTCACGGGGTCGAGGCGGGCGAACGCCTCGAGACTCACGGCCATGACGTACGCGGTCGCGAATCCGACGAGGACCGTCGCCAGCAGGAGTGCCGCCGCGATGCGCAGGTCCCGGACCATCAGGGACGTCGCGAGCCAGACGGCCGACCCGCCCTGCGAGGACCACCGCCACAGGAGGAGCACGGCGCCGAGGAGTCCGAGCGACACCGCGAGCGCGAGGGCGGCCTGGTCGAGGAGCTGCGTGATCGTACGAGTACCTCCCTCTCCCGAGTTGGGCCGGGGTCGCAACCGGCCGGGTACTGGAGCGCGGTCCGATAAAGGGAACCGGCGGGAACGCGGCTCGGTCGGGCTCGGAGCCTACGCGGAGAACGACTTCCCGCAGGAGCACGTCTCTTTCGCGTTCGGGTTGAAGATCTTGAACCCGGACGCCTCGAGGCCGAGCAGGTAGTCGACCTTCAGCCCCTCGAGGAGGGGCGCGCTGGCGTGGTCGACGACGACCGTCACGCCCTCGTGGCGGAAGGCGACCTCGTCCCCCGACTCCTGCTGGTCGAACGACATGCCGTAGGTGAGGCCCGAGCAGCCGCCGCCCTGGACGTAGAGGCGGAGCGC
>DAIQBL010000038.1:0-16256 GCA_036781185.1 Thermoplasmatota archaeon
TCAGACGGCACGACCGACAGCGTTCAGTACGCACCGTTCCCGTCGCCGCCGCCGCTCATCTGGAAGAGCGTCGTCGGCGTGATCGCGATCTTGCCGTCTCGGACCGCCTCCATCACGCGGACCAGCGCGACCTTGTCCGGCCCGAGCACCTCGGTCTGCGCCTGGTAGGCGCGTCCTTGGGCGAGACCGACCGCCTCGACGGCCTTCGCCTCCCCCGCCCCGATCGCGGCCGACTTCGCGCCCTCTCCGTCGCCGATCAGGACGAGCGCGGACTTGTCGCCCTCCGCCTTGATGCGGGTCGAATCGCGGATGCCGTTCGCCTCTTCGACCATCGCCGAGGCCCGGTTCTTGTTGATGTCGATCTGGAGGAGCGCCGCGACGACCTCGGGCTGCTTGGCGGCGCGCGCGAGCATCTCCTGGACCGCGATCTGCTTGTTCGCGGCCTTCGCCTGCTCCTCGTACTGCGCCTGCTGCTGCATGGCGATCTCCTTCTGCGTCTGGGTCGCCATCAGCTCCGGCGGCATCCGGATCTGGCTGATCAGCAGGTTCTGCGCCTCGACGTTGTACTTGCCGAACGCCTCCTTCGCCTTGTCGAGCGCCTCGCGCTGGAGGTCCGTCCGGCTCTGGACGAACTCGAGCGCCTTCTTGCTCCCGGCGTTGTTGCGGAACTCCGCGTCGATCACCGGGTGGATGATCTGCTCGATGAGGCCCCGGACCGAGCCGAACCGGGCGATGATGAACGCCGCGTTCGACGGGTCGATCCGCGTGACCAGCCGGACCTCGACCGCGATCGCGAAGCCGTCCTTCGAGGTGACCCCGAGCGAGCCGAACTGGAACAGCTCCTTCTGCTCCTCGCTCGACCGGGGCGGCTCGTCCGCCCAGTCGATCATCACGGCGCTGGTCGGGACCAGATAGGCCGTGTACGCGACCGGGTTGAGGTTGTAGACGCCGGGGGCGAGCGGCTCCTTGTAGATGCCGCGGACCCCCTTGTCGCTCGTGAGGGGGACGAGCATCTCCACGGAGTCGTGGATCGGGGCCGTCGCGATCGCCTTCGTAGGGTCCCCGACGGCGACCGGGGCGTCGGCCGACTTGGTCAGCTCCGCCCCGACGTTCGACCTCAGGACGGCGACCGTCCCGGGCGGGACCTCGAACAGCTTGTAGCCTTGGACGATGAACAGGAGCGGGTTGATGTAGTAGAGTCCGGCCTGCAGAGTCTCCAGCTGGGGACCCCGGTAGCCTTCCCCGTCCAGGAACTCCTGGCCCTTCTGGAAGTAGCTGTGCTGCCCCTTCGACAGCGGGGCGACCTGGAGGTTCGACGGCATCGGCTTGCCGTCCTGCGCGACGACGACCCCGAAGGACCCGATCGAGATCAGGGTGGCCGGGCGCAGGCCGATGAGGAAGAGGCGGGTGTTGATCCGGTACTTCCCGGGGCGGAGGATCGCGCCCTGCGGACCCTTGTGCCCCCGGCGAGCGGTCGGGCTGCCGTCCCCGTCGAGGAACATCCGCGCGTCCTGGAACTGGTTGCACTCGACCTCGTCGCCGACGACCCGACCCTTCGGGAGCGGCTGGCCGTCGATCGCCTCGACGATGCCGATCTGGCCATCGGGGATGTTGATGACCTCCATCTTCTCGATGCGCCAGAGGAACGGCATCCGCCAGTAGAGGCCGGGGACGAGCGTGTCGGCCTGCACGCCGACCTGGCCCCTCCGGGCGATGACCTGGCCCTGCGGCATCGGCCGGCCTAGCGCGCGTCGCGTGAGGATGCCGACCTGGTTCTCCGCGATGAGGAAGAAACCGTCGAGGACGAACAGAAGGACGACGATGGCGACGACGAGCAGGGCGAACAGGGTCAACGGATCCATCGAGCTCGCTCCGACCGTCCCGGGCGACCGTCGGGGACGGTCGAACGGGGAACGGCGTGGAGGATAGGAACCTTTCCTCGGCCGCCCCCGAGGATCCGGCGCGGGCCGGCCCTCGGCGAGACGACCCCGCGTCCCGCCGACCTAGATCCCGATGACCGAGTGCGCGACGATGAGCGCGATGAACAGGATCGAGATCGTGTTGACGACCTTGATCAGCGGGTTGATCGCGGGTCCCGCGGTGTCCTTCGTGGCGTCCCCGACGGTGTCGCCCACGACCGCCGCCTTGTGGGCGTCGGAGTGCTTGCCACCGAAGTGACCGGTCTCGATGTACTTCTTCGCATTGTCCCACGCCCCGCCGCCCGTGGTCATGGTGAGCGCCAGCGGGAAGCCCGAGAGGATCACGCCGAGAAGAAGGCCCGCGAGCGCGGTCGGTCCGAGGAGGAATCCGACGGCGAGCGGGGTCACGACACCGATCGCCGCGGGCACGGCGAGCTGGCGGAGCGCCGTGTCGGTCACGATCGCGACGCAGCGGCCGTACTCGGGTTTTCCCGTGCCCTCGAGGATCCCCGCGATCTCCTTGAATTGCCGGCGGACCTCGAAGACAATGGCCTGCGCGGCCACGCCGACCGCGTTCATCAGGAACGACGTGAAGAAGAACGGAAGGATCGCGCCGATGATCAGCCCGGAGACGACGAGCGGGTCGTCGATCGTCAGCTTGCCGGTGAACGTCGTCCAGGTGATCCCGGCCTGGTTCGCCGCCGCGAACGTGTACGCGGCGAAGAGGGCCAGCGCGGCCAGCACGGCCGAGCCGATCGCGTACCCCTTGGTGACCGCCTTCGTCGTGTTGCCGACGGCGTCGAGCGGGTCGGTGACCGCCCGGGCCTCCGCGGGGAGCTTCGCCATCTCGGCGATCCCGCCGGCGTTGTCGGTGATCGGCCCGAAGGCGTCGATCGAGATGATCATCCCGGTGACCGCGAGCATGCTCGCCGCGGCGAGTCCGATGCCGTAGAGCCCGAGCTCGCTGTTGATCGGGTTCCCCCAACCCGTCCAGCCCACCGAGGCGTACGCCGCGAGCGTGCCCGCGACGATGACGAGGCCGGGGATCCATGCGGACTCGAGGCCGACGGAGAGTCCCGTGATGACCGTCGGGCCGGCGCCCGCCTGGGCGGACTCGGCGATCCGGTGCACGGGGCGGTAGCTCGAGGAGGTGTAGTAGTCGGTGGTGAGGACGATCAGGATCATCACGATGAGCCCGATCGCGGTGGCGACGAACACGCCCGTGCTCGAGCCCATGAACTCGATATCGAGGAAGTAGAGGCCGATCAGGCCCACCCCGGTCGTGGCGGCGAGCCCCTGGTAGAGCGCGCCCATGATCGAGCCGCCGGGGCGCATTCGGACGAAGAACGTGCCGACGATCGTGGCGACGATCGCCCACGCCGAGACGAGGAGCGGATAGAGGATCGCGCGGGGGAACGTGGTCGTGACGCTCGGGATCAGGTAGGCGAGCAGCATCGCCGACACCGCGGTGACGACGTACGTCTCGAACAGGTCGGCCGCCATGCCGGCGCAGTCGCCCACGTTGTCACCCACATTGTCCGCGATGACCGCCGGGTTGCGCGGGTCGTCCTCGGGGATCCCGGCCTCGACCTTCCCGACGAGGTCGGCGCCAACGTCGGCGCCCTTCGTGTAGATGCCGCCGCCAACGCGGGCGAACAGGCTCATCAGCGAGGCGCCGAACAGGAGTCCGACCATGCTGAGGACGTTCCCGCCGAAGGCGGCGTAGAAGACGACGAGCTCGAGGAGCGCGAGGCCGGCGACCGAGAGACCGGTCACGCTGCCGCCCCGGAACGCGTAGGCCATCGTCGAGCCGAGGTTCCCGCCTCGGGCGTGGTTCGCGGTACGGACGTTCGCCCGGACGCTGACGAGCATGCCGACCGCGCCCGCGAGGGCGGAGCCGGCCGCTCCGGCGAGGAATCCCACCGCGAGCTTCGGTCCGTCGCCCGTGATGCCGAACGCGAAGGCGATGAGGACCGCGACGATGGCGCCGACGGCGAACACCGCGGTGTACTCGCGGCGCAGGAATGCGATGGCGCCTTCGCGGATCGCGCCGGCGATCGCCTTCATCTCATCGGTCCCCTCCGGCTCTCGCAGCAGGAGCATCGTCTGGAGGCCGGCGTAGGCGAGGGCGAGCAGCGACGCGAGGACGATGACGAGCTCGAGTTGACCGGTTGAGAGCGACATGGGACCCCCCGTTCGGATTGGGGGCCGTTCATGCGGGTGGCTATTAAAGCGTTCCCGCGGATTTTCTTTGGATTCCCCGCCGACCGGCGGGCGCGCCCGTGCAGACGGACGGTTCTATAAGGGGCAGGCCGTAAAGCGGGCAGGATGCAACCCACGGGTTCCCGGGACCTCGTCACGGGCCGCCGAACCCGCGTCGTGTGTCCCCGCTGCGGTCAGGCGATCGAGCTGTCGCGCCTGCGAGCCCACCTGAGGGAGCAACACCAGACGACCAGCAGCGAGCTCGACTCGACGTTCCTGCGCGCACGCCGGGATGCCCGGCGGGCCGCGCGATTCGTCCGCCGCTAGCCGGACTACGGGTCGAACGACCGGCTCTGGACCGCTTCGGTCATCCGGCGAAGCGCGTCGGTCTCGAGGAGCGACTTCTGGCCCTTCTCGCCCCGGACGCGGAGCGCCACGGTGCCGCCGGCGATCTCCTGGTCCCCGAGCACGATCAGGTAGGGGATCCGGTCCATCTCGGACTCCCGGACGCGCTTCGAGAGCGTATCGGAGGCCCCGGTCCGCTCCGCCCGCAGGTGGGCGTGGCGCAGCCGGTCGGTGAGCTCGGACGCCGCCGCCTCGTGCCGGTCGGCGAGCGGAAGCACGCGGACCTGGACGGGGCTGAGCCAGGGGGGCAGCCGACCGTTGCAATGCTCCAGGAGGACGCCGAAGAACCGTTCCCAGCTTCCGAGGATGGTTCGGTGGATGACGACGGGGCGGTGCAGATGACCATCGGCCCCCTGGTACTGGAGGTCGAAGCGGGCCGGCATCTGGTAGTCGAGCTGGATCGTCCCGGTCTGCCAAGGTCGACCGAGACTGTCTTTCACGTGAATATCGATCTTCGGGGCGTAGAACGCGCCCTCCCCGGGGGACGTCCGGTACTCGATCCCCGAGCCCTTCAGCACCTTCTCGAGCATCGCCTCGGCCCGGTCCCACTCCGCGGAGTCGCCGAGGAACTGGCCCGGCCGCTTGGAGAGTTCGTAGCTCCAGGTGAACCGGAACGTCGTGAACGCCCGGTCGATCCACTTGAGCAATCGGACGAGCTCCTCCTCGATCTGCTCCTCGGTCACGAACAGGTGCGCGTCGTCCTGGACGAACTCCCGGACCCTCGTCATGCCGTGGAGCGTTCCGCTCGGCTCGAACCGGTGGAGGGGGGCGAACTCGGCCAATCGGAGCGGGAGCTCCCGGTAGCTCCGGTCGCGGGAGCGGAAGATCAGCATCGACCCCGGGCAGTTCATCGGCTTCCAGCCGAACTCCCGGCCCTCCGAGACGGTCAGGAACATGTTCTCCCGGTAGTGCGCCCAGTGGCCGCTGCGTTCGTAGAGCGACTTCGCGAACATCAGGGGGGTTCGGATTTCCCGGTAGCCGTCCTCCGCGAAGTGCTCGATGACGAACCGCTCGAGTTCGCGGACCACCACCATCCCGTTCGGGTGCCAGAACGGGAAGCCCGGCGCCTCCTCGGAGAACGAGAACAGCTCGAGCCGTTGGCCGAGGGACCGGTGGTCGCGGGCCTCCGCCTCCGTCCGCAGCTTCAGGTAGGCGTCGAGCTCGCCCTTCGAGGGGAACCCGACCCCGCGGACTCTCTGGAGCGGCTCACCATCGGGGACGCCCCCGGCCGTGATCGCCGAGAAGCCGAGGATGTGGGTGCCGGCGAGCCACCTTGTGGACGGGACGTGGGGTCCCCGGCACAGGTCGACGAAGGGGCCCGTCCGGTAGAAGGACACCGGCTCGCCCACCGGGACCTCGGCGACGTACCGGAGCTTGTGTCGGTTGCCCGCCACGAGGCGGCTCGCCTCCGCGGGTTCGACCTCGACCCGTTCGTAGGCGAGGTCCGCGGCGACGTCGCGGTCGATGGCCCGACGGACCGCCGCGAGGTCCTCGGGGGTCAGCGGGCGAACATCGAAGTCGTAGTAGAATCCCTCGTCGGTCGGAGGTCCGACCGTCGGGAGCGCCGTCGGGACCGCCTCGACGAGCGCTTTCGCGACCAGGTGGGCCGCGGAGTGCTGCAGGATGTCGCGGCCAGCCCGGTCTTGGAACGTCAGGGGAGCGAGATGGCCATCCTGGGACAGCGGAGCGGAGAGGTCCACGGGTCGGCCGTCCCAGGACGCGGCGAGGTACTGAGGGAACCCCCGAGGGTTCCAGTCCTTCAGAACGGAGCCGACGGACGTTCCGGCCGCCACCGAGCGGTGTTGACCGTCCGGCAACGCGACGCGGATCTCGCTCGGCATCCTAGCCCTCCGACGCCACGCACATGGGTCCAAAGGAAAAGGTTTCGTCGGGGCCGGACGGGGCCGCCAGGATCAGATTTCCCCGGAACGGCGGCGACCGCGAGGGTATCGAGAATTGTGCCGGCTAGAAGGGTTATCCGTGTCGATTCATCTCGCGGAAACCGGTGTGGCGTTGACTCGACCCGGTCGGACCTCAACGAACTGGCGGCGGAATCCGATGGGGGCTCGATTGGCCCGGTTGGGGCTCGCGATGGCCATCGCCGCCCTGATGACGCTCCCGGTCTCCGCCGCGAGCTCCGCCTCGCCCGGGAGTCCGAGCCCGCTGTCGGCGAGTCGCGGTCCTCCCACCGCCGGATGCGCGACTCCGGGGGCCTGCTCGAGCTTGGGCCCGCGGCCTCTGCACCTGCCGTCCGCCGGCGCGGGTCCGGCGGTTCTCCGACCCAGCGGTGGTCCCTCCCCCACCGGACCTGGTTCGGACGGGATCCTGGCGAGCGTCAGCCTCGCGAACGATTCCCTGCGACCGTCGATCCAGCCGGTCTCCCCCGGGACCGGCCCGATCAATGTCGCCTTCGATTCGGGGCGACAACTCGTCTTCGTCGTGGAGTCGAACCGGAACGAAGTCTCCGTCTACGACGCGAATCTCACGCACCTGATGGCGACCGTTCTGGTCGGCAGCAATCCCTCGAGCATCGTCTACGCGCCCGGCGCCGGCGAGGTGCTCGTCGCGAACTACGGCTCGAACACCGTGACCGTCATCAACGACACGACGTTCGCGCCGGTCGTTTCGCTCCCGATCGGGAGCACCTCCGGTTTCAACGCCTCAGGCCCATCGGGGCTCACGTACAATGCCGCCCGGCACAGCGTCTTTGTGACGAGCTTCGGACACTACCTCCTCCCGCGACCGATTGACAACCTGTCCGAGATCGACCCGAGCCGCAACTTGGTGGTCGGGCGGGTGGTGGTCGGCGCCGATCCGGTTGACGTGCAGTTCGACCCGGCGGCGAACTCCATGTTCGTGGAGAACGAGATCGCCGGAACGGTCACGGTCGTCAACGCGACGAACCTGGACCCGTTCTCGAACCTCAGCCTCTCATTCGCCCCGACGACGGGGGTCGCGGACCCGAACGACGGCGCGTTCGTGGCCGAGGGGGTCAACAACACCGGCGTCACGCAAGTGGCCGGCTTCCGCGACCGGTCCCTCGCCCTGCTCTACCAGCTCTCGAAGAGTTGGAGCTACGTCGGGTTGGGGTCGCTCTCGTACGACCCGGACGATTCCGCGGTCCTCGCGGCCGTCGGCTCGGCGGTCCAGGCGCTCGTGCCGACCACCGGTGCCTCCCTCGGAACCGTCGCCACGGGGATCTGCGCGTTCGGCGACGCCTTCGCCCCCGGGCCGGCCGTGGAGTACGTCACCGACTCCTGCGCGGACCGCACCGTCTCGCTCGGCGCGTTCACCTTCGGCGCTACCGCCGCCGTCCGCTCCGGCGGCCAACCCACGGCGCTCTACAACGACCCCGCGAGCGGCCGTGTCTGGGTGAACGACCTCTTCGGGCACTCGGTCCAGGTGCTCAACGGCTCGAACCTCTCCTCCGGACTGGTGGTCTGGTCGGGGACGCAACCGGTCGCCGTCGCGTCGGATCCGGCCATCGGCGGCACGCTCGTGCTCTCCCAGGGGTCGGTCTCCGGTGGCTCGACCGGGGGGAACGGCAGCCTCGAGGTCGTCCCGGACGCGTCGTCGGCCGGCGCGTTCCTCTCCCTACCGTTCGGCACGACTCCGCTCGCCCTCGCGGTGGACTCGGCGAGGGGACGGATCGACATCTCCCAGGTCCTCGCGAACGGGCCGAACTGGGACCTCCAGCTCCAGCAGCTCTTCCAGGGAAACCAGTCGACGTACGCGACGACGAACCTCTCCGTGGAGCCGTCGACCTACGGGATCCGGGCGGGACAGGACGCGGCGGTCCTGCCGCTGCCGAACTCCACGACGGTCGCGGTCACGGACCCCGGCGCGCCGAAGCTGTACGGGGTCGACGTCGCGAACGGGTCCCTCGCCTGGACCGCTCGGCTCGACGGGCCCGCGGTCGGGCTCGCATTCGACCCGTCCGATGGCCTGATCCTCGTCGCGACGAACGGAGCTTCCACCCTCGTGGCCGTCGACCCGTCCACCGGTACGGTCCGCGGCACGGCGATCCTGCAGGAGAACGCGACCGGGGTGGCGTACGACCCACTGAACCAACGGGCGTACGTCGCGGAGAACGACAAGAGCTCCCAGGTCGGAGGCCAGGTCGAGTCGTTCAGCGCGTCGGCCCTGCTCGGCGAGGCGCTCGTCTCCGGCTTCGGCGCGGCGCTCGGCGGGATCGCCTTCCTGAACGTCTCCGGGCTCATCGGTGTGGACGGCGCCTCCACGGGACTCCTGTACCTGCTCGGCCAGACGATCTCGACTCCGACGCTGAGCGCGTCGCCGACCTCCCTCGTCGTCGGGCAGAGCTTCACCTTGACGTCGGGGGCGAAGGGCGGATTCCTCCCGTACAACGTCTCCTACACCGGCCTTCCGCCGGGGTGCCCGAGCGCGAACACCACGCACTTCGTCTGCGCTCCCGTCCATTCGGGGACGTTCACCGTGACCGTCCACCTGCAGGACCTTACGGGCGCGTCCGTCGCCCTCAACACCACGGTGGTCGTCGCTCCGCCCCCGGTCACGCCGGGGATCAACCTCGCGAGCGGCACGCCCGTCGGCGGCACGGTCCAGTCGGCCACGCTCGGCGAGAACGTGACGCTCTCCGCGAGCGTCGTCAGCCTCGGGGTCACCGAGCTCGGCTCGGCCACGCTCCTCAATTGGACCGTCGCGCCGATCACGAACGGCACCCTCGACTCCTCGCACGGCAAGACCGTGACGGTCTCGTTCTTCGACACCGGCGAGCTCACGGTCATCCTCACCGTCTTCTTCGAGGGGACGACGAATTCGTCGTCGGTGCTGTTCGACGTCGGGACGGGTACCCCCACGAAGACGAGCGGCGGTGGTGGCGGGATCCCGATTCTCGACCTGATCCTCGGGGCGGTCGCGGCGGTCGTGATCGTCGGAGTGGTCGTCGGCGTGGTGATGATGCGGCGCGGCGGGGGCGGACCACCCCCCTCGGACGAGCCCGCCCCGACGACGGAGGCCGAGCCGACGGCGGACGCTGGGACGCCCCCCGAGGGGCCGTCGGAAGGGTAGCCCGAGCCCGCCCGGGCGCGGATTCGGTCCGCCCGATGCCGACTGCGACGACCGGTCGACGGCGCCAATGCTATCCCCGCCGACCCGGTGATTCGGACGAATGACCGGGGACGCCGACCTCCCCGACTCGACGTCCCGTGGGAGGCCATCGGACTCCGAGCCCGAGAGTGACGGTCGCGCGGTCGCTCCGGCCGCGCCCGTTCTCCGCCGACGGTCGAGCCTACCCTGGGTCCTGAGCGCGGTCTCGCTCGTGGTCGTCGGGGCCGTCTTGTGGGTCGCGGTCGCCGGGGTGCCCACGTGGCCGTCCGGGATTCCGGGGCTTCCCGGCTCGGGGTCGGCCCCACCCGCCTCCGGCGGAGGAGGATCGACCCAATCGGTCCTCGCGAACGGCACCGTCTGGGACGTCGCGGCGGGCCACTTCGAGTCGGCCGGGTTCGCGGCTGCCGGGGACTCCCAGGCGTTCGGCGGATTCCACAGCTCCGTCCCCGTCCGCTTCTGGATCGTGGCGGCCTCGAGCTACGGGAACTGGTCGGGGACCAACTCGACCTACGGGACCGACCCGAGCCCCTCGTCGTCGGCCGGTGCGTCGTCCAACTGGTCCGCCGGTCCGGCCACCTCGGCCACCCTCCAGCGCGTGATCCTGGGGCCCGGAGCCTACGAGCTGATCGTCGAGAACACCAACTCGAGCCTGGCCGCTTCGGTCATCGTCGTGCAGTCGGTCGTCCTCCAACCGTTCGACACGAGCTGAGCCGGGCCGCGCCCGTGGCCCGGTCCGAGAGTTCCGGAAGGCTCCTCCCGGGACGATGCGACGCGGATTCCGAATCCCGTTCCAGGGCGAGATTGGGACCCTCCAATTCCGTGGTTCGTCCGGACGTCCCGTCTCCGACGACGGGAGGGACCGCCATTCGCGACTTGAGCCTTAAGTAGGGGAGCCCCCTAGGCCCCCCGTCTGACGACGCTCGGAATGGCCGACCGACGATACGAAACGGAGCTCGGCTCCGCGAAGACGGGGGCGTACGACCGCCGACCCGCGACCGCGACCCTCCTCCCGCTTCGGGTCCGCGGCTTCGGGAGTCATCCCCGGCCCCGGTCGGGCCTTCCCTGAACTCACAGTACGCGAACGTTGGAGAACACCTCGGAGCAACCATGAAGAAGAGTAGCGTCGCCGCGATCTTGCTGATGACGATCATGATGGCGGGCCTGCTCGCCGCCCCGGCGTACCTCGGCGGAGCAACCGTCGGCGCGTCCTCGGCCCACGCGTCCGCCCCCGCCCGCGCGACCTCGCTCGCGATGCCCCACACCCCCGGCGCCACCGCGCCCTTGGTGCCCACGCCAGCGACCGGCTACCCCCGGACGGTGTTTGTCGAGACGTTCACCGGGGTCTGGTGCCCGCACTGCCCCGCGGAGTCCCAATCGCTCTACGAATACGACCAGAACACGAGCCACAACGTCCTCAGCATCGCCGAGCTGCACGCCTGCGAGTTTGCCCCCGGCACGGGCCCCTGCGGCGACGGGTACGTCCCGCCCGACGGGACCTCCGACAACCGGGGCGCCTTCTACAACGTCTGCGGATACCCCGACGTCTTCGTCGACGGCCTCCATCCCGTCTGCGGCGCGGGCACGTCCGTCTCGCAGATGGCCGCGCAGTACGCCGGCGAGATCAACAACGCCTCCAAGTACGCGGGCAACGTCTCCATCACGCAGAGCGCGAGCGTCAACCCGGCGGCGAACGTGACCGCGTATGCCAACGTCACCTCGGCGGTCACGGGTACCTACAACGCGGTCACCTACCTTCTCGAGAACATCGGCAAGAAGAACCTCAATGGCGGCGGCGGGCTCCACGGCGTCGCCAACGTGGTCCGCGAGACGCTCTACAACCACCCGGTGAACGTGACGGCGGGACAGACGCTCGAAATCCGCTCCATCGGGCAGATCAACTCGGCCTGGCGCGCCCAGAACTTGAGCGTCATCACCTTCCTCCAGCAGAACTCGACGAGGATCATCGAGAACGCCAACATGGCCAAGGTCGTCACCCTCTCGACCTCCGTCGTCCCGGCCGCCGGGACGATCACCTCCGGCCAGAGCACCATGGTGACGGTCCAGGTCGCGAACACGAGCACGTTCACGCCCGTCGGCGGGGCCGCGATCACGGTCAGCTCGAGCGTCGGGGGCACGTTCACGCCCTCGACCGGCACGACGGCGGCGAACGGGACGTTCTCCACCCTCTACACCGCCCCGTCCGTGACATCCATCCTGGACGCCCTGATCTCGGTCGAGGCGGACGGCCCGAGCGCGACCGTCGGCTTCGCGAACGCGACCGTCGTTCTCAACCCCCTCGGACCCCCAACGGCCCCGACCGGCCTCACCATCTCCCCGGGCGTCGCGAACGTCACCCTGAACTGGACCGTGCCGGCGTCGGGCGGCGGCGGGGTCACCTACGACCTGTACCAGTCCGCGACCCAGTCCGGCGGCTACGCCGTCATCAACCAGACGACGGGCACGCAGTTCGTCGCCACCGGCCTCGCCGGCGGCGCGACATACTGGTTCAAGGTCGACGCGAGCAACCTCGCCGGCTTCTCCTCGAACACCTCCGCGATCTCGGCCAGCGCGGCGACGGGGTCGACGCAGGGGCTGCCGAGCAGTGAGGGCTGGTGGGTCACCATCGACTCGACGACGTTCAGCTCGACGACGAGCTCGCCGCTCGTGCTCCTCCTGCCCGACGGGCAGTACTCCTACACCTACGGGACGAACTGGTACGCGCGGATCCCGACGGTCTCCGTGCCGACCACGCTCACCATCGCCGGGCAACCGATCCCGTTCACGGTGGCGT
Organism: Thermoplasmatota archaeon; assembly: GCA_036781185.1. Classification (GTDB taxonomy): domain Archaea; phylum Thermoplasmatota; class Thermoplasmata; order Lutacidiplasmatales; family UBA184; genus Lutacidiplasma. The sequence goes on from DAIQBL010000038.1 coordinate 12,406, forward strand.
TCCAACCGACCCCCGCCGTGCTCGAAGGAACGGTAACGCCGGGCAGTGCGTCCGTCACGCTATCCGGGACACCGATCGCGGTCGACAACGGGTCGTTCTACGCGAGCGTGCAGCCCGGGTCGTACGTCCTGAACGTCACGACCCCCGGGTACGTCGCGAACTCGACCGCGCTCAACCTCGGCCCGGGGAACATCACGACGCTGAACGTGCAGCTGTTCAAGGCGCAGCCGAGTACGAGCGGCGTCGGCCCGTCGAACTCCGGACTCACGAACGAGGAGCTGATCGCGATCATCGCCGTCGCCGCGATCGTGGGCGCGGTCCTCGTGTTTGCCGGCGTCATGAGCATGTCGAAGAACGGACGGGGAAAGCGGCCTCGGTCGCCCCCCCGCGACGACGCCTGACGAGCGGGTGAACCGGGGACCATGGGTCAGCCGAACGCGCGCGCCGGGGACCCCACGTCCGCCCCGGGCCGCTGGACCCACCTCGGGACCGGCCGGGTCCGAACGGTGGCCAGCCTCGTGCTCGTCGCGGTCCTAACGCTCTCGGCCCTCGGGGGGGCGGCCGGGCACGCCCGAACCGCTTCCACGAACCCGGTGGTCGCCATCTGGCAGTCGGCCAACGTCACCGAGCAGGGCAACCTCACGGTCTCGATGGAGGTCACGGACCCGGCCCTCTTCCACTTCGTGTTCTTCCAGTTCTGCCAGCTGTCGTCGTCGGTGTGCTACACGCCGGCCGTCGTCATGACCCTGCACGGCGCGAGCACGTTCGTGGGGACCACGAAGAAGATGTCCGCGTATCCGGGGATGCTCGAGGGGGTCCACGCCGGCTACAACATCACCATCGAGTACGCGAACGGCACGAACGCGAGCGAGCCCTCGCTTCCGAACACGTTCACGAACCTGTCGGTGGTCACGACCGTCGCGAACTACTTCGACTTCGATATGGTGGTCGTGCCGCAGTCGTTCGGACTGAGCGGAGCGGTGTCCGATGCTTCGACCCACGCGCCGGTCGCGGGGGCGTCGGTCGCCCTGTCGCCCGGGAGCTACTCGACGATCCAGACTCCCTTGAGCGGGGCCTACTCATTCTCGGGGGTCCCGAACGGGACGTACTCCCTCTCGGTTTCCCGATCCGGGTACTCGACGACGACGATGAGCGTAAAGGTCTCCGGCCAGAACGCCGTGCAGAACGTTGCGCTCTCGAACGGCTCGACGCCGATCCAATCCGGTCCGGCGCCGAAGAGCCCCAGCTTCCTCGCGACGCCGCTCGGCCTCGCCGTGGTGGCGGTCGCGGTCGTCGCCGTGGTCGCGATCTTGGTCGCCCTCCTGCTCCTGCGGCGCCGACCGAAAGTTCCGGACGACCGCTCGAACACCGTCGAGAGTACTCCCGCCGACGACTCCGGGGGACCCACGTGAGGGGGGGACCGGCATGAGCCGAGCTCGAGTCGTCCTGATCCTGCTCATCGCGCTCGTTGTCGTCGGCGCCGCCCTCACGATGGGGCCCGCCGCGTCGCCGGCGCGCGCCTCGGGCGGCAACGGCTCGCTCGCGCCGGACTTCACGCTCTCCTACATCTACGGGCACTCGTTCGCGCTCTCCAGCTACCGGTCGAGCTCGGTGGTCGTGATCGAGTTCACGTCGCTGTCGTGCAGCGAGTGTCAGATCGTGGAGCAGAGCATGATGACTCTGTACACGGGCTACAATCAAACCGGGAAGACCGACGTCCAGATCATCTCGGTGTTCATCGAGCCGCAGTTCGGCGACTCGATCTCGGCGCTCCGGGCGTACCATCAGAAGAACAACATCACCTGGTGGATGGCCCAGGACACGCCGAGCCTCTCCGTGTCCCAATCGTACGGCGTCTCGGTCATCCCGAACGTCGTGATGGTCGACAAGCAGGGCGACGTCGTCTACCAGCACACGGGCGCGCAGAGCACGAGCGAGCTCCAGGGGAGCATCTCCGCGTCGCTCTCCGGGAAAGCCACGCCGATCTCCCTCGTCACGGTGAGCGTGTTCTCGCTCGCCGCGATCGCGGGCGTCTCGACGTTCTTCTCGCCGTGCGCGTTTCCGATGTTCCCGGGCTACATGAGCCTCTTTCTCGGCCTGAATGCATCGAAGACGGAGGCCCCCGCCGCCTCCGGGACGGCGTACAAAGGAGCCGCCCGGCGGGCCGTCCTCGCCGGATCGATCACGGCCTCCGGCATGATCGTCGTCTTCCTCGTCGTCGGCGTTGCCCTGATCGTCGCCGCGAGCGCCGTCAGCGGGTACATCCCGTACCTCCTGATCGTCGTCGGGGCCATCCTCGTTGCGCTCGGCGCGCTCCTTCTGACGAATCTCCAGTACTGGCGGATCGTCGCCCCGCTCCAACGGTTGTGGCTCCAGATTCGGGGCGGAGAGGCCGCCCCCTCCGTCGTCGGGGCGACCACGCCGGCCTCGGGCGGTCGGTTCTACCTGAAGCTGTTCAGCTACGGGATGGGGTATGCGGCGGCGGCCGCGGGGTGCGTCGCGCCGGTGATCTTCTCCGCGATCATCGCGGGACTCGCGCTCGGCCTCTTGGGCGGGATCATCAACATCCTGATCTACAGCCTGACGGCCGCGCTGCTGATGATCGTGGTGACGGTCCTGCTCGCGATGGCGGGCCAGCGGTTCGTGAACCAGCTGAAGGCGTACACGCCGGTGATCAAGAAGGTCAGCGCGGTCGTGCTCATCGTCGTCGGCGTCTACCTCGTCTACTTCTACTACACGGCCTGGATCGCCTGAACCAGCCGGTCCCGAGCCCCGGCGAGCCGGCCGACAGCCGGGGTCCGTCGAGGCCGCGGGTCACTCGATCGAGAGGCTCGCTTCTCGGGTTAGGTAGAGTCGATTCTCCTCGAGCGAGCTCGTTCCATTCGACTCGCTGGTCCCGAGCCGTTTGTGGTCGAGGTAGACGATCCGCCCGTTCAGCCACTCGAGCTTGTTGAAGAGGAGCGGGTCGTGGGCGAGGTCGCGGAGCTGCTGGATCCGGTCGACCGGGCTCCGCATCGCGCCGTAGTAGCTCGTGATCCATCCGCCGAACGCCTCCCAGACCATCTCCTCATCCAGGATCTTCCGGGCGGTCTGCGCCCCGATCAGCTCGAAGAACGTCAGCACTTCGAGGCTCGTGATGTCCCCCAGGTCGTTCTTGAGCAGGTGCTCGCTCGTCTGTCGCCGCTCTCTCCGCATCCGGGGCGAGTCGAACCGCTCCCGGAGCAGGATGACGGCGTTCGCCGAGTTCAGCTGGCCGGCCTGACGCGTCTGCCAATAAAGGGCAAGGAGCGTGCCGATAGCGAGCACCCACGTGGCGACGGTCGTCCAGAGCGCGACGCTCTCGAAATCGATTGTCACGACGACCGGACCCTGGAGCTTGCTACGGGGTCAAGCCCCGATGCGACCTCGCCGAAATTCAACGCCCGCGTAAAATACATTTCGATTCGACGGGCTTAGCCTCCGCGGGGTCCCCGCGCCCTATCCCTGACCCGGCACGTTACGAGAGGTCGAATCGGTGTCCGCAAAGCCTCGCCTCACACGCGCTAACGACGCCAGTCGACAAGCTACTGGCTCGATCTAGACCATGTCGGCCGGCCTCGTCCATCCTACTTCGCCTGGGGAAAGTCCCCAAGCGGCCCAAGTTCCGCCCATCACAGGTGGACCTGGTGCGGGAAATCCGACGTAAAGACCGCCCCCGTTCCCCGCCTCTGGGCGGGTGCAATTTATCGCGGGGGGCCGGGGGATCGAAGCGGAGCTTCGCGGCTAGCCCCCGACGGAACGAAACGCCTGGACAAGACAGGGCTTACGATGCACAAGCCCGGTGTCTCCACGACGAAGACGACTTGGCCCCG
>DAIQBL010000039.1:0-15847 GCA_036781185.1 Thermoplasmatota archaeon
CTCGTCCAGCCCCGCCGCCCGCGGCCGAGCTCCCGCTCCCCGACCAGCGGGGTCGGTTTCAGGCGGTCCTGGCCGCCGAGGTACGGTCGGAGGACCGGAGGTACCTCGATGACCCCCTCCGATGTCTGCCACGTCTCGATGAGGGCAATCATCAGCCGGGGGAGCGCGGTCCCGGAGCCGTTCAGCGTGTGGACGAACTCCGGTTTGTCGGCCTGCTGCTCCCGGTATCGGATGCGCGCCCGGGACGACTGGAACTCCTCGAAATTCGACACCGAGCTCACCTCGAGCCACCGCTCCGCCCCGGGGGCCCACAGCTCGATGTCGTAGCATTTCGCCGCCTTGTCCGGAAGGTCGCCGGTGCACAGGTTGACGATCCGGTAGCGCAGCCCGAGGGCGCGGACGATCGCCTCGGCCTCGGAAAGGAGGACCTCGAGCTGGTCGTACGACTTCGCCGGGTGGACGAGGTTCACGAGTTCGACCTTGTTGAACTGGTGGACCCGGGCGATGCCTCGCGTCTCCACGCCGTGCCCACCGGCCTCCCGACGAAAGCACGGTGTGAACGCCATCAGCTTCAGCGGCAGGTCGGTCCCGAGGAGCACCTCGTCGCGGTACAGGTTCGTCACCGGAACCTCGGCGGTGGGGCAGAGCCAGAGCCCGTCGAGGGTCGTCTGGTAGGAGTCCTCGGCGAACTTCGGGAGCTGGCCCGTGCCGACCATCGAGTCGTTCGAGATCAGGATCGGCGGGGTCACCTCGGTGTACCCGCGGGCGCGGTGGCTCTCCCGCATAAAGTTGATGAGCGCCATCTCGAGGCGGGCCCCGTCGCCGAGAAGGAAGTAGAACCCCTCGCCGGAGACCTTCGCGCCGCGCTCGGTGTCGATGATGTTGAGCGCGGGACCGATCTCGAAGTGGGGCTTCGGCCGGGCGACCGTCGCGACCGTCGACGGGGTCTCGCGAAGGACGACGTTCTCGGTCCCATCCTTCCCGACGGGCACCGTGGAATGCGGGATCTGGGGGAGCAGCAGCAGCGTGGCGTCCCGGCGCCCCTCGAGCTCCTGAAGCGCCGTCTCCTTGGCCCCGATCGCGTCGCGGAGCTCGGCCAGTTCACGCGCCGTCGCTTCGTCGTGGGCCCCGGCCCCGGCCTTCTTGGCCGCGGCGAGGCCGTGCGCCCGTTCGTTCCGCTTCGCCCGGAGCGCGTTGACCTCCGCGGCGAGCGCGCGACAGTCGGAGTCGACCCGCACGAGCTCGTCGACGTCCGGATACGGCTTGTTCCGGACGGCGATGGCCCGCTTCAGCTCCTCGGAGCGGGTTCGGATCGTGCTCAGTGTCGTCACGAGCCCTCCGGGTTCCCCGAGGTTGGGTTCTGGGTATAAGGCCGATGCGGCGCCCGGCCGCGAAGCGGATAAGGCGCCCCCGTCGCTCGCGGTCGCGGAGTCGAGGGTGACGAAGGCCCGGACGTTGGAGGAGTTCGACTCGGGCGCCCCCATCGCCGCCCCCGCGCCGGTCGTCCGCCCGGCCGCCCTCCCCGGGATCTGGCAGGTTGAGGACGGTTGGGTCGTCCATCCGATGCTCCGAACCGCTACCCTCCGCGCGCTCCCCTTCCAGCTCGACCTCGCCCGGATCGCAATCGCCGACGACCTCCTGGTCGTGTTGCCGACCGGCCTCGGGAAGACGGTCATCGCGGCCCTCGCCGCGGCGGAGGTCCTCCGGCGGGGAACGGGGAAGGTGCTCATCCTCGCGCCGACGCGCCCGCTGGTCCTCCAGCACGCGGAGGCGTTCCGCTCCTGGTTGCCCGGGGTTCGGGTCGCCCGGTTCACGGGGACGGTTCGACGCCCGGTCCGCGAAGGGGCGTGGGAGAGCGCCGAGGTCGTCTTCTCGACCCCCGAACTCGTCGACCATGATGCCGCGGCCGGACGGTACTCGCTCGCCGACGTCGGGCTGATCGTGTTCGACGAGGCCCACCACGCCGTGGGCAACTACGCCTACGTCCCGGTCGCGACGCGGTTCCGGGCGGAACGACGGGAGGGGACGCGGCTGCTCGGTCTCACGGCCTCCCCCGGCGGCGCGCAGGCGCGCATCGATGAGGTGGTCGGCGTGCTCGGCGTCCGGCGCGTCGAGGCCCGCCATCGCGACGAGGTCGGGGTCCGGGAGTACGTCCAACCCGTCGACGTCGAGTACCGGTGGGTCGACCTCCCGCTCGAGATCCGATCGATCCAGGAGGGACTTCGCGCGGCGAACCTCGCCGAGGGGCGGATCCTCCAGAAGATGGGGTACCTCCGCACGAAGCCGCTCGCCTCGCTTTCCGTGAAGGACCTGATCGCCCTGCGCGGCGAGGTGTTCGCCCGTCCGGGGCCGATGACCCGGAAATTCGGCCCGCTGTTCCACCAGCTCGTGCTCTTGCACCTCCACCACGCCCTCGAGCGCCTCGAGACCCAGGGGGTCGAGCCGTTCGTCCAGTACGTCGACCGGGTCGCCGCGAAGGAGAAGCTCGGTCGAGGCGACAAGGCGTTCCTCAAGGTGCCGGCGCTCGCCCAGGCGCTGGCGGAAGCGAAGGCGATCCTGTCGACCGCCCATTCGACCTCCCACCCGAAGATCGATGCCCTCGTCGACCTCATGCGGGAGGAGTTCGCCCGGCCGCGCGACCGGCCCCCGCGCATCCTCGTCTTCGCCCAGTTCCGGGACACGATCCAGGGGATCCGCGCCGCGCTCGACGCGAACGGCTGGTCGGCGGGCCGGTTCGTCGGGCAGTCGACCCGGGACGCCGATGATCCGGGGATGCGCCAGTCGGACCAGACGACCGTGCTCAGGGAGTTCCGCGACGGGAAGTTCCCGATCCTCGTGGCGTCGAGCGTCGCCGAGGAGGGACTCGACGTCCCCGACGTCGACCTCGTCGTGTTCTTCGAGTCGGTGCCGAGCGAGATCCGCGCGATCCAGCGCCGCGGCCGCACCGGGCGGAGTTCGCTCGGCCGGGTCGTCTTGCTCCTCACCCGGGACACCCGGGACGTCAGCTACCAGAAGGCGGAGCACCGCCGGGAGGAGGCGATGGTCCGGATCGTCCGGCGGCTCAGCCGGGACGCCCGGAGGGCCCGAGCGGCCGAGGGGTCCACGGCCGACGCCCAGGCCGGCCCCCGCGAGCCCACGACCGACGCCAACGCGACACGGGAGCCCCCGTCCTGACGTCGACGGCCTCCCGCGCCGTCGAGCGCGCGCGATAAATAGCCGACGTCGACTCGTCCCGACGGCGGTCGGGACGATGGGATGGCTGACCGTGCTGACGCAGGACTTCGGGCTCGTCGTGTTCACGGCGATCTCGATCGCCCTGATCGCCTATCTCGCGTACTCGATGGCGCACCCCGAGAAGTTCTAGGCCGGGGGCCGGCTCCGTGGTGTCCGATCGAGCGGCCGCGGGCCGGAGGGGCCACGACTCAACGTTCTTGACCCGGCGGGGCGTCGCGCCGCCGGCCAGGTAGGAGGCCCCGTGTACCGCCGCATCCTCATCCCGATCAACGAACCGTCCGCCGTCGAGCCGATGATCCGGTTCGCGGCGCAGCTCCTCGACCCCGACGGCGAGATCCGGCTGCTCCACGTCATTCCCACGACGACTCTCCCCGAGGTCACGCGTCAGTGGCGGGCGTCGGTCAACCTCGTCGTACCCGCTCACGAGACCGGGGCGGCCCTCGACATCCGGGTGGACCCGGAGGTCCGGGCCAGCCGGGACGTCCCCGGCGAGATCCTCGAGAGCGCCGAGACCCACAGCGTCGACGCGATCGTGCTCACGCTCCGCGGCGACCGTCGGGGCCGCAATCCGTTCGTCGGCCACACGGCGAGCGCGCTGCTCCATCACGCGACGGCCGACGTCATCGTCATCAACCGTCTCGGGCTCATCGAGGAGAAAGTTCCGAGGATCCTGATCCCCACCTTCACCGGGAATCCCCCGTCGAAGGCTCTCCAGGTCGCCGAGGAGGTCGCGCTCCGCAACAAGGGCGTACCGATCATCACCATCTCGATCGCGGCCCGGGGCGAGGCGCCCAGCGACGGGGAGCCGCCCGCCCGCTCTCCGCGGGGCGTCCCCCTTCGGCGTCGCCATGCCCTGTTCTCCGAATCGCTGCTCGGCCGCCGACGGCTTCCCGAGCTGATCCTCCGGGAGGCCGCGCGGGAACGGTACGGCTTGCTGCTCGTCGGGGAGGAGCCGAGCCCGGCGGAAGGCCCGCTCCTGACGCGCCGCTTCCTCGAAGAGCTGTTCCGCGCCGCGCCGTGCCCCGTGGTCGCGATCCGAGGCTGAGGCGGCCCGTCCGTGGCCGAACTGTGGTTCGTCGGGGCCGGCCTCGGGGACGAGAAGGACCTCTCCCGGCGCGCGGTCGAGGTCCTCCGCTCGTCGGCCCGCGTGTTCGCCGAGGAGTACACGAGCGTGCTCGCGCCCGGCACGCTCGACCGGCTCGAGGGGGAGATCGGCCGCCCCATCGAACGCCTGACCCGCGTGCAGGTGGAGGCCGAGACCGTCGTCCTGGAGGCGCTCGGCTCGGTGGACCGGGTGGGGCTCGTCGTGGCGGGCGACCCGTTCGTCGCGACCACCCACGTCCAGCTCCGGCTCGCGGTGGAAGCGGCGGGCCACACCTGGCAGTACCTCCCCGGCCCCTCGATCCTGACCGCGGCGGCGTCGCTGCTCGGGCTCATGCACTACCGGTTCGGACGGGTGGTCTCGCTCCCGTTCGCGGACCCCGGGTTCGACCCGATCTCCCCGTTCGAGTCGATCGGCCGGAACCGGCGGTCCGGGGCGCACACGCTCGTCCTGCTCGACCTCCGACCGTCGGAGGGGCGGTACCTGACCGCGCCCGAGGCGTTGGCCCGGTTCGATGGTGCGACCGCCGGCGCCGCGGCGGTGGAGGCGGACACCGAGTTCGGGGTCGTCGCCCGCGTCGGCCGGTCCGATGCGGGGGCCTGGTGGGGGACCCGCTCGGTGTTGAGAGGGGCAGAGTTCGGGACGCCGCTCCACGCCGTGGTCGTGCCGGCGCCGGAACTCCACTTCGCCGAGACCGAGGCGGTCGCGCGGTGGCGGCCCCGGGGCTGAGGTTCGCCCCTAGCTCGCGGGGGTGGGGACGGCCGGGCCTTGCAAGGCCTCGGCGAACTGGCGGATCCGGAACGGTCGCTGGAGCACGGCGTCTGGCCGGGTCGAGGCCTCGGCGGCCGCATGGGGTCGGGTGCTCGGAACGACCAGGATCACCCGGGGGGGCGGCGACGCCAGGTGGGCGGCCTCCAGGACGTCGGCGAACGTCCCGTCCACGAGGTTGACGTCCGAGACGACCACGCCCGGCGTCGTCTGCCGGAGGAGCCCGATCGCCTGGTGGGCGCCCTCGGCCTCCCCGACGACCCGGTAGTGGTGGAGTCGCAATAAGCCGCGCAACAGCACGCGCGTTTCGTCGTCACCCGCGACGACGAGGGCGGTCGCTTCGCTGGCAGCGGTGGCGCTCATGGCTGCCGGGACCCGACCCGGCGGTTAAGCCGTGGCGTTCATGGTTCAAGTAGGTTCTGTTCTCCCGGGAGAACCTTCCGATTCGAGCTCGCCCCACTGCACCACCCCGGCGAGTCCGAGGAGCCGGCCGAGGGCCTGGTGGTACCCTCCGGAGGGGCCGCTCAGCACCGGTTTCGCCTCCTCCGCGAGCGCGGTGCCGAAGTTCCGCTCCGTGTCGGTGAACTGCCAGTCGTGCGGGGTCAGTCGCCCGAGGGCGGCCAGGAGGCCGACGGCAAGGCCGCGTTCCTTCCCCTCCCGCGGGAGCCGGTCGATCAGGATCTTCTCGGCGGCCGCGGCCCCCCGGGCGCGGAACGTCCTCGCCACGGTGTCGACGTACGCCGCCTCGGGGCTGAGGCCCCGGAAGCTCGGCAGCTCCTTCCGCCGCGCCTCCTCGGCCCCGCGCTTCGCGGCCCGCGCAAGGAGTTCGCTCACCCGTCCGGGCGCGGCGCGCGCCTCGCGGACGAGCCGCTCCGCTTCGTGCGGGTCGGTCACGATCGCCCCGACGATCTCTTCCGCGTGCTGGGGCCAGAGCCTCTCGAGGGCGCGGCTCGCCCTCGGCTCGTCGATCTCGAACCGCCCCTCCACCGACGGGAGCGTCCGTTCGAGGGCGACGCGCTCCTCCGCGGTCGGGCCGAGGGCGTCGACGAATTTCGCCCGGTCCGAGCCGTAGCAGACCCCGGCGGCGACGAACACCGGGTCTCGGGTCCGGTCGAGGCGGGGCGTCAGGTAGGCGACGTACGCGTCGAGCATCTCGCGGTCGCTCGAGCGTCCGAACAGGTACCGTTTCCGAATCCCGCGCGGCAGTTCCGGCAGCCCCGCGTGGACGCAGTTGTCGCCCCCGTGACACTCGACGTTCAGGCTCGCCGACACCCCGAACTCCTTGAGGGGGCGGGGGACGGCGAGGCGGCTTGTCAGCGAGGCGAGCAGTTGGCGCTCGTGCTTCGCGCATCCCAGGCAGACCCGCCACTGGCGGCGGGCCGCCGGCCACTCGACCGACAGGTAGGGGCGGTGCTCGCCCCGGGCGAGATGCGGGCAATCGAACCGGTCGCCGCTCCCCGCCGGCGCGAGCCGATACGGCTGCGCCTCCGTCTGGGAGGCGAGGAACGCGGCGGGGGGTAGCGGCGAGCGGCCGGTGCAGTAGAGCAGACGCTCGGTCGCGAAGAAGTAGAATCCCTTGCGCGCCCAGTCGAGGTAGCCGATCATCAGACGGGCCGGGTCGTCGGCGTTCTGGACGGCGATCCCCGCCTCCCGGGTGGTCCGGCCGAACGGGGCGTACGGAATCTCCCCGGACGGATACCGGGCGACGAGCATCGCCGGAACGTCCGGGTCGTGGTAGAACCGTAGGAGACCCGCGAGGGCGCGCGCCATCGGGTCGCCCCGCTTGCTGAGACGTTCGAGGGCGGCCTCGTCGTCCTTCACCTCGCGGACGGCTTCGAGCTCGTCGCGGCGGCGGTCGAACTTCCCCCAAGGCCCGTCCCCGACCCGCTCCGGGAGGAGCGTCGCCACCGAGTCGCGCAGCTTCGCGGCCCGACGGACGAGGTCGCTCTCCCGTCCGCCACTCGCCCGCCGTGCGCGCATCGAGGACGACGAACCGGGCGGCCCAGATAACGGCTTACCGACGGCAGAGCTTCACGAAGTTCTCGAAGATTCGCTGGCCGCCCTCGGTGTGCTCGACCTCCGGGTGGAACTGGACCCCCCAGACCGGGCGCGTCGGGTGGGCCATCGCCTGGACCGGGCACGTCTCGGAGTGGGCGAACGCCTTCCACCCCGGCGGCGGCGCGACGATGTGGTCGTTGTGGTTCTCCCAGACGGTGAACTTCCCGGGAAGCCCCTCGAACAGCCGGTCGCCAGGGGCATCGACCTCGACCGTCACGCGGCCGAACTCCGGGTGCGCCGCCCGGCCGACCTTCCCACCGAAGTGCCGCCCGAGGAACTGGTGGCCGACGCAGATGCCGAGGACCGGCACCGGAACGTCGTCGATCCAATCGGCGACCGCCCCGAGCCTCGTGTCGGTCCCTTCGAGGGAGAGCGCGCCCCCGCTCAACACGACGCCGTCGGACTGGATGTCGCGCCACGGACGGGTGTTGGGCACGATCTCGGCGGCGACGTCGAGGTCCCTCAGCATCCGATACTCCCGGTGGGTCCACTGGCCGCCGTTGTCGATCACGGCGACCCTCATTTCGGGCTCCCCATCGGCGGGTCGGCCGGCGGCGGGAGCCGGCCGCGGAGCTCGCGCATGTCCTCGGAGATCTTGGCGACGTCGGAGCGCATCTTCAGCATCTCCTCCTCGAAGCGGGTGAAGCCGCCCGGCGACTGCATCCGTTGCGAGATGTAGATGCCGACGAACAGCGCGCCGACGAGCGCGAGGATCGTCGTGAAGACGAGCGCGAACACGAACGACAGCAGGTTGCCGACCGCCGACTGGACCGGGAGCGTGAACAGATGGGTCAGTTCGGCGACTTCGACGAACAGGAGGACGACGACGATCGCGACCCAGAACGCGATCGCGCGCGACGGCCTCACGGCGCGCCCCCGGACACGGTCGTGAGGAGGATCGGGAGCGGGAGCTGGTTGAACGGCGTGGTCGTGACCCCGGAGGTCGCCGGCACGTAGACGATCTCCGACAGGACGTCGCCGGAAGAGTCGAAGGCGAACGTCCCGACGAAGTCGACCGTGGTCCCCGCCTCGTCCACGTACACGGCCGTGACGTTGACCGCGAACGGGTCCGTCGGCGTGACCACGCTGGCGGAGAGGGAGTCGTTCCACCACGCGGGGGCGCCGAACGCAAGATTCGAGAGCGCCGGCGGGTTCGCGAAGGAGAACCCGCCGGCGATCGTGACCTCGATCGACGCGTAGCGGACGAGGCCGAGGCCCCGGACGTACAGGTGCGTCACGTTCTCGCCGGCCGCCCGGTCCACGATCAGCTCCGCCTCGGTGGGCAGGCTCCCCGCGGACGGCGCGGCCGTCGAGAGAAGGTTGGGGGTCAGCCCGATGAGCGCGAGCAGGAGCGCGACGATCGCGACGAACGGCGTCGGGAACCACGCTCGGAGCCGCTCCCGCCGGTCGCTCACAGCTGGCCCCCCTTCCACCGGCGGTAGAGCGCGTGCGGCACGTCGAACTGGTCGAGGACCTTCCCCGCGAGATAGTCCGTCTGGTCCGCGACCGACGTGGGATGCGTATAGTACGGCGGCGAGGCCGGGAGGACGACGACCCCCAGCTCGGCGAGCGTCGCGAGATGCCGCAGGTGGATCGCCGAGACCGGGGTCTCGCGCGGGACGACGACGAGCTTGCGACGCTCCTTCAGGTGGACCTGGGCGGACCGGAGCAACAACGTGTCGGAGATCCCGAGCGCGACCTTGGCGACGGTGTTGACCGAGGCGGGGACGATCGCCATCCCCCGCGTCGGGACCGACCCGCTCGCGATCGGCGCAGCGAGGTCCGAGTCCTCGTAGACGTGGTCGGCCCGCGCCGCGAGCGCGGACGCTTCCATCCCCGACTCTTCCCGGAGGACGGCCCTCGCCCCGTCGGAGACGACGAGGGCGACCGGCACCTTCGCCGCCCGGAGCGCCTCGACCACGCGCACCGCGATGGGCGCGCCGCTCGCCCCGCTCACCCCGATGACGACGGCTCGCTCCTCGCTCAGCTTCCGCCCTCCGGCCGGGCTTATACGGTCGAACGACTCGCTCGATAAGACGGTTCGGGGGAAGACCGGTTGGCGCGACGGCGGGCGGCGGTCGTCGGCGCCGGGCACACCCGGTTCGGCGCCCTCTCCTACGGACCGCGGGCGCTCATCCGCCAGGCGGTCGACGCCGCCTTCCGTTCGGTGGACCACGGGCTCGACCGGTCCCGCATCGAGGAGGCGTTCCTCGGCACGCTCGGCTTTTCCGGCTGGCAGCTCGGCAACGCGTCCGCCGTCCTCGCCGAGGAGGCCCGGATGGGCCACGCCCCGGTCACCCGGGTGGAGAACGCGTGCGCCTCCGCCGGGTTCGCCCTTCGCTCGGGAGTTCGCGCCATCGAGAGCGGGGCGCGGGACGTCATCCTCGTCGTCGGGGTCGAGAAGATGACGGACTCCCCGTCGCCCCATCGCCGCTACTGGCTCGGCGTTTCCGGGGACACCGAGTGGGAGCGGCTCGCCGGGCTCACGTTCGCCGGGGTCTACGGATTGATGGCCTCCGCCCACCAGGTCCAGTACGGCACGCCGATGGAGGCGCTCGCCGAGGTCGCGGTCAAGAACCACGCGAACGGGGCGAAGAACCCGAACGCGCAATACCAGAAGCCGATCACGCGCGAGCAGGTTCTGGCGGCGCCCCGGGTCGCGGACCCGCTCGGCCTCCTCGATTGCTGCCCGGTCTCCGACGGCGCCGTGGCGCTCCTGCTCGCCGGGGACGACGTGGCCCGGGCCATGACCGACACCCCGGTCGCCATCGTCGGGGCGGGCGCGGGCTCCGATGCGCTGGCGTTGCAAGAGCGCGCCTCGCTCACGAGCCTCGAGGCGACGCGGCACGCCGCGAACGAGGCGTTCCGGAACGCCCCGTACGACCGGTCGGGGGTCCAATTCCTCGAGGTGCACGACTGCTTCACGATCGCCGAGCTGCTCGCGCTCGAGGACCTCGGGTTCGCTGCGCCCGGTGGCGCCGCCGCGATGACCCTCGAGGGGGCGACCGCGCTCGGGGGCCGGCTCCCGGTCAACCCCGACGGCGGCCTCAAGGCCAAGGGTCACCCGATCGGCGCCTCGGGGGCGAGCCAGGCGTACGAGGCGTTCGTCCAGCTCCGGGGGGCCGCCGGGGCCCGCCAGGTCCCCTCGGCGGAGCGGGCGCTCACCCACAACGTCGGAGGCTCCGGGGCGAGCGCGACCGTCACCCTCTTCGAGCGGATGTGACTCGCGTGCCGCTCTCGATCTCCCACGGCGCGGTCGCGCGGCCCTCCGCGAGGCTCGGCCCGCTCGCCGTCGAGGCCCCGGACGAGGACATCCTCACGCTCGCGGTCGCCGCCGCCGAGGCGCTGCCGGCTCCTGCCGACGGCCCCCCGGTGGTCCGGATCGACCTCGTCGGCGAGTTCCCGGCGGAGGCGGAGTGGCAGATGTTGGAGGCGCTCGGCGCCCGAGACGCGGCGATCCATCGGGTTCCCGCCGGACCGGGCCAGCTGTTCGAGACGCTGCTCCGGTCGACCGACCGGGCGTCGTCGGGTCCGGCGCTCGTGCTCGCGGTCGACCAATCCTCCGCCGGGAGCGGCCGGGGGTCCGACCACGGCGCGCTCGCCGTGGCGTTCCGGATCTCCGAGGGGCCGGGCATCGTCGTCGAAAGCGTCCGGACCCATGCCGCGTCCCCCGCCGAGGCGAAGCGCCCGCTCCGTCTCCCGCCGAGTGGGAGCCGCGGCGCGATGCCACTCCTCCTCCTTGGCGATGAGACGCGCGTCGGCGCCGCCGCCGGCGTGGCCGCCGGCCTCGGGTACGCGCCGGCGATCGTCCCGCGGGCCCCGCCCGGAACGGGCGCCGCCCCAACCGCGCCGTACGGCCTCGCCCTCCGGGCCGCCCCTCCCGCCGAGGGGGGCGCGGTCGAGTTTGCCCTCGCCGTCCTCGCCGACGACCGGGACGTATTCGTACGCGCCCGGGCGACGGGGCCGATCCGTTGGACCGAAGCGCCGATCCCCACGCCGATGAACGTGGCCGCTCCTCCGGCGCGAGAGGAGGCCGGGGAGCTGGACGCCCGGGCGGAGGGCGCCTACGTGCCCCGGGCGCGGTATCTCGAGAACCTGCCGAGCCGCTGGAGGCTGCTCGCCGAGAAGTGCTCTCCGTGCGATCGCCTGACCTTCCCCGTCCGGGGCGCCTGCGCCTCGTGCGGATCGTCCGAGCTCACGACCGTTCCCCTCGCGCGCTCCGGCTGGGTCGTGGAGGCCTCGACGACCGTCCATCCCGGCGCCCAGCCGACGGAGTTCGACCGGACCGTCGCCGCCGGGGGGGCGTATTCGGTCGTGGTCGCGCGGGCCCCCGAGGGACCGAAAGCGACGTTCCAGGTCGCCGGACCGGCGGGCACGGCGCCGGTCGGGACCCGGGTATCGCCGGTCCTGCGCCGCCTGTACCCGATGGAAGGGGAGTGGCGGTACGGCCGCAAAGCCGTCCCCGCCGGAGCGCGGTCGCCTTAGCCCGTGGGTTCCGAGGGCTTGGGGGGCGACCACGCCTCGCCGAGCCACGACTCGTAGAGCTTCTTCGCGTCCGGCGTCGCCGACTTCGCGGGACCGAGCCGAAGCTCCTTCGCCGGCGCCTCGCCGAGCACCACCGGAATGGTTCGGAGCCGGCTCCGCCGGAACACGCTCACGTCGACCTTCGTCCCCGCGGGGGCGCGCTCGAGCGCCTTGCTAAGTTGGTCGAACGTCACCTTCCCGCCGTCGAACGCGACGATCTCGTCGCCCGGTGAGAGGCCCGCGCGACGTCCGGGTCCCCCATCCCGAACCACCGTAATCCGAGCGAGGCCCCCGGAAGGTTCGACATCGATCCCGAGGGAGCCCGCGTCGGCGTCGTCGTCCGCCTTCCGGGTCTTCGGGGGGGGCTCGAGCGAGAGCCCGGCGAAGCCGAAGTACGTCTCGAAGTCGACTTCCCCCGTTCCCCGGACGTGGTCGTCGAAGAAGCGGCCCAGGTCGAGGCCGGTCGAGCGCCCGAGCAGCCGTTCGAGCTCGTCCTCCTCGACGCCGCGGAGCTCCCGCCCGTGGGAGCGCCACAGCTCGCGCCAGGCGCTCTCGACGGAGTGCTGGGACGCGGTCTCGTGCCGGATGTGGAGGTCGAGGCAGAGGGAGACCAGGTCGCCCTTCAGGTAGTACGAGATCGAACGGTTCGGCGTCTCCTCGAAGTACCGGTAGAAATCGACCCACGCCGCGAGGCTCGACTCTTCAAGGCTCTGGTGAAGGCGGCCCGGACGGTCTCGGTACATTCGAACCTCGTCCGCGACGGTGGTGAGGTACCGGGCCGGGCCGATCCGTCCCGCCCGGAGCAGCGTCAGCAGGGAGAGATAGTCCGTGGTACCCTCCATCGCCCAGAGGAGGCGGGTGTACCCTTCGCGGGTCAGGTCGAACGGCTGCAACGCCGTCGGCCGGATCCGCTTCACGTTGTACAGGTGCAGGTACTCGTGCGCCGTCACGCGGAGGAAGTACCGGTAGGCGCTCTCCGGCCGGAAGATCGTGAACGGGAACACGCAGGAGTTCGACCGGGCGTGCTCGAGGCCGTTCCCCGGACTGTCGGTGAAATGGTAGAAGAACGTGTAGCTCGGGACCGGCGACTCCCCGAACATCCGGATGGCGGCCTCGACGATCTTCCCGAGGTCCTCCTGCAACCGGTGCGGCTCGTACCCGCCCGCCGCCCCGCACAGCACGATGTGGTGCGGGATCCCGGCCGGGTGGATCGTGAACGTTTCGGGACGCCCCGCGTCGATCGGGGAATCGATCAGCTCGTCGAAGTCGGCCGCGCGGAACGTCGACGGGTGCCGGCCGACCTCCGGGAGCTCCGTGTGGACCGTCCACTCCGGGGGCACGACGAGGGCGACGTCGTGGGGCTCGTTCCGGCGCCCCTCGACGAACGGGAGCACGAACCCGGAGGAGAGGAACAGGTGCTCGGGGGTGACGTCGAGGAGCCCGGAGCGGACCTCGTTCCCGTAGACGGAGTATCGGATCTCGATCGATCCGTGACCGCCGGGGTCGACCCGCCAGCGGTCCTTCGCGAGACGCCGAACGGATAGCGGGCCCGGCGCGCCCGTCGGGTTCGCCCGGAGGTCCGAGAGGTTCCGGACCTTGTCCTGGATCCAGTAGGACCCGGGGATCCAGGACGGGAGGACTACCTCGACCGGGCCCGGGCCGACACCGTCGACCGTCAGCACCACCCCGGCCCGGTGGTCGCTCGGGTTCGGCGCCCGGACCTCGTAGCGGATTGCCGCACCGTCGGGCATCGAACGTCCGAGCCGGCGAGCACCGGAACGGGGATACGGTTTCGCCCCGCCTCGACCTCCGCGAGGGAAACTTCGGCGGCGGCTCCGCTAGGGAGCCGCCTCGACCTCGAAGACCGCGTGGAGGATCCCGTGTTCCGCCGCCACCGCGTCGCGGAGCTGCCCGACGACCTCCATCGACCCCCGGACCGTCATCTCCTTCACCCCGACGTGCGCCGTCAGGCAGACGAGCGTCGGGCAGACGGCCCAGACGTGCACATCGTGGATGCCGGTGACCCCCGGGACCGCGAGCGCGGTCCGTTCGATCGCCGGCACCGAAAGGTGACGTGGGGTCCGTTCGGACAGCACTTCCCACGAGTCCCGGAACAGCGGCGCCGATTCCACGACGAGCACCACGGCGATCCCGAGCGCGGCGGCCGGGTCGACCCAGTTTGCCCCGGGGCGCAGCAGCAGGACGACGCCGACGAGGACGATCGCCGCCCCGATCGCCATGTCGCTCGCGACATGCAGCACCACGCTGCGGAAGTTCAGGTCGCGAACCCGTCCCGGGATCCTCCCGAGCCGGACCGCGGTCACGCCTCGCAAGACGAGGGTCGGGGCGGCGCCGAACAGGAGCCATTCGGCGGACACGGGGCCGTCGTACGTCCCCCCGTGCACGAAGGCGTCGACCGCCACGTACGCGAACAGGAGTCCGGTCGCGAGCACGAGGGCGGCGTTCGCGAGGCCGGCGAACACTTCGGCCCGGTGCGTTCCGAAGGTGTACGAATCCGAGGTCCCTTCTCCGGCCGAGCGGAGCGCGAAGTACGAGACCGCGAACGCGAGCGCGTCCGGGACGTTGTGGACCGCGTCCACCGTGAGCGAGAGGCTTCGGGAGAGGACGGCGCCCACCGACTCGACAACGAGGACGACGAGCGTCAGCTCGATCGCGAGGCGGAGGGCGCGGAGGACCTGACGCTCGGCCTCCGCCTCGCCGTGGCCAGGGTCCGTCATGACCCGCGCGCCGGACTCGCCGACTCAGGCAAACCCGGGCGCATCGCGCGGCTTCTCAACGCCCTTCGGCTTCGAGTAGGGCTCGGAGGCGATGCCGAAGTGGAGCGCGAGCGCCCGGAACGTCTTGGCGAGCTCGTGGACCGCCTTCGCGAGCTCCTGCTGCTCGGCGCGGAGCTCGGCGAGTTCGCGACGCATCTGGCCGATCTCCGCGAGCACCCGGTCGGTGCCGGGCGGCGACTGCAGGGCGCGCCGCATGCGGGCGTCCGCCGGATCTTCCGTCGCGTTCCGCACCCGTTCGACCTCGGACTCCGGCACGGCGCCCACCTTTCGGAGGGCGAATACGGAGGGCTACTTACCGCCCCGGGCGCCCGGTCAGCGCCGACCGCCGGTCGGCCCGAACGGGCTGTCGGACCGGCCGGTCTCCTCGAACGGCACCCAGTCGGAGACCTTCGGGTCGTAGTCGACCCGCTGGAGCTCGATGACGAACCGCTTCAGCAGCTCGTCCTTCGCGGGCCGGACCTTGACGGCGTAAACGTAGATCCCGAACCCCATGAAGTCGGAGATTCGTCGGAGCGCCTCGGCGAGGTCCTCGCGGGGGACCTCGGTTCGGACGAGGGTCTCTCCCAGCAACTGGGAGAACTCATCGATGTCGAACGGGCGTTCGAGCGCGATCAGCATCTTGGGGGCGGCGGGGGGCGGAGGGGCCGGCAACGCCCCGGTGACCGGGGCGGCGGCGCCGGTCGGGCTCGCCGGGGGCGGGACGGGGGGCGGTCGGGCGGCCGGCCGCGGGGGGGGCGCCGCTGGACGGGAGCCCAGACCCGCCTCCTTGGGAGGGTACCGTTCGAGCACGGGCGACGGGTCCCGGCCCACGAACTTCGGGGGGGCCTTCGTCGCAGCCGGGGCGCGCCGGGGAGACGTTCGGCGCTTCGGAGCCTTCCCCTTTCGCTTGGCCGGCATCGGGTGCCTCGGTCGCACTCAGGGCGGGTGCGATGATAACCGTACGGGCGCCGGAGGCCGCCCGAACCCGCCCCCAACCGATGCGTTGTAGCGACCGATACCATGCGAGGCTCCGTCACGGGAGCCTCGAATTGTCGCGGCCCAAGCGACAGGAGGGTTATCTACCACGGGGTGGGTGAGCCGGCAAGGCGCCCGGTCACGGGTGCCCGAGAGAAGGAACAGAAAATGCCGGCCCGCGTCATGAAGGAGTTCCAGGCCCCCCGCGGTCTGCCCCGTAAGACGGCCAGCGTCTGCCCCGAGTGCATCAAGGTGATCCCCGCGGTGGTCCGGGAGAAGGACAACCGCGTCATCATGGAGAAGACGTGCCGGGTGCACGGCTACTTCTGGGACATCATCTCGAACGACGTCGACTTCTACCTCCGGATGGAGGTCTACGCCCACGACGGGGTCGGCTACGAGAACCCCT
>DAIQBL010000040.1:0-4666 GCA_036781185.1 Thermoplasmatota archaeon
TCAGTTTGGTGATCGAGAAGGCGGTGACCGACTTGCCGCATCCGGTCTCCCCGACGAGGCCGACGGTCTCCCCGCGGTGGACCTGGAGGGTCACGCCGTCGAGCGCCTTGACGACCCCGTCGTAGGTGAAGAAGTAGGTCCGTAGGCCGGCGACGTCGAGGATCACCGGGGCGGTCGAACCGTCGACGCCGGTGGCGACGGGCTGCTCGGACGCCGTCGGGGCGGCCGGGCGCTCGGGGGGGAGAGGCGCGGCGGGTGCCCGAACTGCCGCCGCCGTCCTGCTCACCTCCGGAGCCGCGGGTCGAACGCGTCCCGCATCCCGTCCGACAGGAAGTTGACCGCGATCGCGAACAGGAAGACGATCAGCCCCGGGAACAGGAGCTGCCACCAGGGGAACATGCACGGCGCCCCGCTCGTCGAGATCTGGCAGGCGGTGAGCGCCGAGGGGAGGATGGTGATGGAGAGGGCCGACATCGTCCCCCACTCGGGGAAGTACGGGGTCGGGAAGATCTGGTAGCCGAGGAAGGTGATGCCGCCGATGAGCAGCGGGATCGCTCCGACGTCGAGCGAGAGCTGGACGAGAACCGGATAGAGGCTGTTCGGCACGATGTGGTGGAGGATGATCCGGCCGGTCTTCGCGCCGCTCGCGCGGGACGCCTCGACGTACTTCTGCTCGCGGGTGACGAGGACCTGCCCGCGTACGACGCGCGTGTACCCCGGCCACCACGTGACGACGAACGCTCCTATCAGCAAACCGACCCGTCCGGCGAGCGTCGAGAACTCATGGCCGATCGCGGCCAGGACGACGAGGACGAGCAGGAGTCCCGGGATCGAGAGGAAGATGTCGGTGACGCGCATGATCAACTCGTCGACGAGGCCGCCGAGGTACCCCGCCACGGCGCCGAGCGCGAGGCCGATCGCCGCGCCCGCGAGGACGATGGAGACCGCGATGAACAGCGACCACTGCGCCCCGACGAGGAACCCGTCGTAGATCGAGTAGAACAGGTTCCCGTTCGAGCTGATCGTCAGCGAGCCGAGCGGAAGCGGCCCCCCGCTGAGATGGGCCAAGCTGAGCGTCGGCGGAACGTTGGCCGGATTGAACGAATCGACGGCGTAGCAGTTCGGCGAGGGGGGCGGCTGGCCGGTGGCGTAGGTGCAGACGACCGTGCACTCCCCGGCGCTCAGCTGGGTGAAGTTCCCGCCCCCGAGGCCGGTGTAGGTTCCGCAGAACAGTTGCAGCGAGTCCCTGGGGAGCGCGTGGGCGCTCGGGATCTGCTGGCTTAAGGCGACGCCGACGAAGAAGACCAGGATCGCGAGGCCGATCAGCGCGAGGGTGTTCCGGCTGAGGAAGTACCACGTCCGCTTGAGCTGGGCGATGCGAGGGCTGGGTCGTCGGCCCTTCAGGATGGGAGGCCCTCCCGAGGTCGTGACGACCGCCGGCTTCGGGGCCGATCCGCCGGCGCTCTTCCCCGCCATCCGAGTTTCACCCCAACCGGACGCGCGGGTCGAGGTACGCGTAGAGGATGTCGACGATGATGTTCGCGGTCACGACGATGATGGTGAACAGTAGCGTGGTGCCGAACACCAGCCCGAAATCGATGCTCGGTTGGATCGAATACGCGAGCAAGAGCCCGATCCCTTTCAAATTGAAGACGTCCTCGATGATCGCGAACCCGCCGATGAAGTAGGCGAACGTCAACCCGAGGACCGTGATGGTCACGTTCAGCGAGTTGCGGCCCGCGTGCTTGCTGACGACGACCGACTCGGAGACGCCCTTCGACCGCGCCGTGCGGATGAAATCGAGGTTCATCACCTCGAGCATGCTGTTCCGGACGAACCGGAGGATCCCGGCGACCGATCCGTAGGCGATCGTGAGCGCGGGGAGGATCTGGCGCTTCACCGACTCCCAGGCGAGGAACCAGTTGTGGTGGATCAGCGCGTCGACCGTGGGGAACCCGGTCGGAGAGGTCTGGTAGTAAGCTCCTATCCATGTGGGACCCACGCCCCCGGGATAGCACACGGTAGGCGGCCACGACCCGTAGAACTCGAAGTACGGCGTCGATTGACCGTTGCAGATCGTCTGGAACTGGCCGGCGAGGATCGTGGCGCCGAGCAGCAGTAAGAGGGCCAAAAGGAATCCGGGCAACGCGAACCCAGAGAAGGACATCACCCTCGTCGCTTGGTCGAGAGGACGGTTCCGATAGACGGCCGAGTAGTTCCCGAGTGGGATGGCGAGCGCGAGGATGAGAAGAAGCGAAAACGTCGCAAGTTCGAGCGTGTACGGCAGGTAATAGGAGAGGACGGTCGTGACGGGGATCGTCGAGCCTCCGAGCAGCGTTCCGGACGCTTTGCTCCCGTGATCGGTCGACCCCCAATTGAGGGTCAGACTATTTTTCATGTATTGGAGCCACTGGATGTAGATCGGTTTGTTCAGGCCGAGCGCGGAGGTCCCGCGCACATAGGCCGGGTTCGGGCACGTGCCGTTGAAGGGGGTCACGCAGACGCACCCCTCCTGCGTGGTGGAGCAGGTCGGGGCGTAGCCGAACTTCGAGGGACCGTAGTACGACTGGAGCCGCTCGCCGATCGGGAGCGTGCTGATCAGCACGAAGGTGATGGTCATCACCCCGATGATGACCGGCAGGAGGAGCAGGAGTCGACGCACGATGTAGATCCACATCCGCATCGGCCCGATCACCCGGTCCGCCGCCGTCGCCGGCGACGGAGGCTCGGATTCGGGTCCCCCTATTTATGGATTTATCGGATTTGTCGTAACTTCCGTCGGAAGGAGCCCTGGCGGGCGGGTCAGAGGAGGGGGAGCGACCCCGTCACCGAGTCGACCTCTTCGGTCTTCCCCGGACCGATCCCGAGGACGGTCTTCGTCCCGGGGGGGACCTCGGTGAACCCGGCGTCCTCGACGAGGACGGCCGGGAGGCCCTTCGCGCGGGCGAGGCGGTAGAGCCGGTCCATTTCCTCGAGGGTCGGCGCGACCACGGCGATCTTCTTCTGGCCCTCCGACAGCCACGACTCGAGCGCCGCCGGCTGGCGCTTTCGGGCGAATTCTACAAGCATGACGGCCGCGTGGGCGACCTGGACCGCCGCCTTGCCCGCGGTCAGCCGAAGCTCCCCGCGGACGACGAGCACCATCTTGTAGCGGCCCGACCGGTCAGCCGGCACGTTCGTCCTCCTCCCGGGCGGCGACGACGGCGGCCTGGCGGGCGACCACGTCCCCCAGCTCGCGGTCGACCCGGGGGCGCTCCGGGTCGTCCCGGGGGAGGACCCGGAGGCGGTGGCGCAGGCGCCGCTCGGCCGCGACGAGGCCGTCGAGCTCGCGGATCGTCTCGAACGCTCCCTCCGACCCTCGCTCGGAGGGCACGGTCGGACCTTCCGGGGCCGTCGCGGAGAACGCGCCTCGAACCACGGCGACGCCGAGCCCGACGATCGTGACCACCCCGAGCGACTCGAGGACGTTGGGGTTAGACCAGGTGGAGCCGAACCCGAGAGAGCTGTTCAGGAGGGCATAGCCGACGACTACCGTCAGGGCCACGCTCATCACCAAGCTGAGCGCCAGGGTCTCGATCAGGTGGATCGTGCCGTCCGGGCCGCGAAACCGCCACTCCGGGAACATCGCCCGGCCGACGGCGAAGCCGGGCAGGAAGAACAGGAGCGCGAGGCCGACCGCCGCTTCGACCGGGTCGAGGGCCCCCATGGTCCCGGCCTACGCCGGCGGCCCTCCCCCTTGGAACTGCCGCTCGAGCTGGCGGCGGAGCTTGCGGTTCGAGGCGATGCCGTGGGCGGCCTTCCTCGTGGTCTCGACGTACTTCAGGAGGGCCCGTACCTCCGGCACCTTCTGGCCGCTGCCGCGGGAGATCCGGTGGATCCGGTCGCCCTTGATGATGTGGTAGTCGTCGAGCTCGGCGGCGTTCACCGAGTCGAGGATCGACCGGAACCTGCGGAGCCGTTTCTGGGTGTCCTCAAGCTGACCGTCGGAGAGCTTCGCGGCGCCGAAGGAGGGAAGGAGCGACATCAGCTTGGAGAACGGGCCCATCTGCCCGAGCGAATCGAGCTGCGCCCGCATGTCGCGGAGCGTGAACTTCCCGGTCATGAGGTTCTCGGCCGCCTTCTGGGCCTCCTCCTTGTCCGTGAGCTCCTCGAACCTCTCGAGAAGGGTCTGGATGTCGCCCATCCCGAGGAGGCGTGAGACGAACCGCGTCGGCTCGAACCGCTCGAGCTCGTCGAGGTGCTCCCCGGTCCCGATGAACACGATCGGCGCGCCGCTGACCGCGACCGCGGAGAGGGCGCCGCCGCCCTTCGCCGAGCCGTCGAGCTTCGTCAGCACGACGCCCGTCAGTCCGACCGCCTTGTGGAACGCTTCCGCGCTCCGGCCCGCCGCCTGGCCCATGGCCGCGTCGAGGACGAGCAGCGTCTCGTCCGGTTTCAAGGCCTCCCGGACCCGCGCGAGCTCCGCGATCAGCTCGGCGTCGATGCCGCTGCGGCCGGCGGTGTCGACGATGACCGCGAGGTGCGGGGGGAACTTCGCGAGCGCTTCCCGGACGATCACCTCGGCCCGCTTCTCCGACCGGTTCGAATAAAAGTCGCAACCGACCTTCGCCGCGAGCTGCTCGAGCTGGTCGACGGCCGCCGGCCGGTGGACGTCCGCCGCGACGAG
>DAIQBL010000040.1:4766-13417 GCA_036781185.1 Thermoplasmatota archaeon
AGGTCGATGGCGAGCTGGACGTTGACGTCCGACTGCAAGAGCGCCCGCTGAATGTCGCGGGAGACCTCGGAGAGGAGCGCGTCATCGACGGTCGAGCCGCGCGCGATCTTCTGGAGCACGCCCCGGAGGGACTTTCCGAGGGAGTCGAGGACCATCGTGCACCCACCGGCGCGACGCTCGCGCGCCGACCGGCCCGACGAGGAGGCCGACCGCGTATTATCTTTGGGGAACGCCCCCCCGCGACGTCGGAACCTGGGCCGCGTGCGACGAGGACGCAGAGCCGGCCAACGCTCATATCGGCCGTCCGGGCTTGTACGTTGGTCCTTCCATGACCGCTGACGGAGTCGTCGCCGGAGCGTCGCCCGCGAGCCCCGCGGCGAAACCGCCCGCGGTGGCTCCGACGGCTCCGGCCGCCCCGAAGGTTCCGCCCAAGCTGAACCCGATCCGGGTCCCGATCGCCGAGACCCCGGTCCAGGTCCGGATCGAGAACTTCGAGGAGGTCCTCCACGCCTACTCGAAGGACGATGCGGTGCTCGAGGCGAAACGATGCATCCAGTGCCGGCGCCCCTGGTGCGTCGAGGCGTGCCCGATCTCGCAAGACGCCCGGGAGTACATCCGGTTGATCGCCGACAACGACTTCGACGGGGCGGCGCGGGTCACCCTGCAGGACGACCCTCTCGCCACGAGCCTCTGCAAGGTCTGCTACCACTACTGCGAGGACGCCTGCGTCGTCAAGAAGAAGGGCGTCCCGGTGGCCATCCGGCACCTGAAGCGGGCGGCGATGGAGCTCGGGAACGCCGACCTCGCCTACGTCGCCTCCGCCCCCAAGCACCAACGGATTGCGGTCGTCGGCGCCGGGCCGGCGGGGATCATGGCCGCGTGGGAGCTCGGCATCCGGGGCTACGGCGTGACGGTGTTCGAGCAGGAGCCCGTCTACGGAGGCTTGATGCAGACGATTCCGGCGTACCGGATGACCGACGCCGACGTGGAGGAGGACCGGGCGCGGCTCCGGGACCTCGACGTCACGTTCCTCAAGGACCGCAAGATCGGGGCCGATTTCTCCCCCGAGAAGCTCCTCGAGGAGGGGTACCAGGCCGTCTTCCTGTCGGTCGGCACGAGCCTCCACCGGACGCTCGGAGTCGAGGGCGAGAACCTCCCGGGCGTCCTCCCGGCGCTCGCGCTCCTGAAGCGCGTCAACCGCGGGGAACCGGTCACTCTCGGCCAGAAGATCATCGTGATCGGGGGTGGCGACGTCGCGATGGACTCGATCCGAAGCGCGCTCCGACTCTCGCACGGCGGGCACGTATCGCTCTACTACCGGCGGAGCCGGGAGGAGATGCCGGCCGACCCCGAGGAGGTTCATGGCGCGCTGGCCGAGGGGATCGAGTTCGTGTTCCAGAAGGCCCCTCTGAAGATCGTCGGCACCGACCGGGCGGAAGGGGTCGTCTTCCAATCCATGGCGCTCGGTCCCCCCGACGCCGGCGGACGCCGGTCGCCGGTCCCCGTCCCGGGCTCGGAGACCACCGTGCCGTGCGACACGGTCATCGTCGCGGTCGGCCAGAAGGCCGACCTCGCCGGGTTCTCCAAGTCGCTCGACCTGAAGCTCACGAGCCAGGGTTGGCCCGAAGGGAAGTCCCCGGGGTTCGAGACGGCGATCCCCGGCGTCTTCGCCGCGGGCGGTCGCTCGGTCGTCTACGCGATGGGCACGGCGACGGACGCGGCGATCGCGATCGATGCCTACCTCGCCGGAAAGCGGGGCGAGACGCCGACCCCGCGGCCGGATCCGTTCGGCGGGTCGACGACGTTCCATCTCCCCGCCGGCTACACGACGCCGATCCGGGTTTGACGGCGCGACGACGCACGCAAATCCGGGCAACAGGTATATCGAAGGGAGGCCCGCCTAGCCGTGGGGTCGATGGCCCGGTCCACCTCCGCGCTGGCCGCCGTGGCTCCGGCGCTCCTCGCGATCCTCCTCCTGACCGTTCCGGGCACCGCGCTGGCCCTCGGGCCTCTCGGGCCGGCACCGGCCCGCTTGCCAACTCCCACGGCCCCGAGCGCGGCGGAGATCCCGGCCCCGCTCCTCGCGCCGCTCGCGGACCGGATGGGGTTCAATGCCGCCCTCGCGGCCGGCCCAGTCGTCTCCTCGCCCGCGGGCGGCGACCTGACCGTGGTGCTGACCCTGTGGCCTAGCAGCCCGACGTTCTTCCTGCCGCCCGGCCCCGGGGCTCCGTCTTACACGTCCGCCGAGGTGGCCAGCCAGTACGGGGAGACGCCGGCCCAGTACGCCGCGCTCGAGTCGTACTTCGTCCGAGAGGGACTCGAGATCACGCACGCCTGGCCGGACCGGATGTTCCTGACGGTCGCGGGTTCGGCGTCCGCCGTCGGCGCGGCGTTCGGCACCTCCGAGCGAGCCGGGACGCTGGGCGCCCGGCCCGTCGTCTTCCCGGCCTCGGTCCCGCACCTGCCGGCCCCGTTCGCCTCCGAAGTCGCGGCCGTCAGCGGACTGACGAGCTCGCTCGCCCCGTTCACGCTCCCGTTCACGACCGCCCCGAACCCGAGCCTCCCGGTGGGGACGGATTCCCGCCCCGCCCAGGGACAGACCTCGACGCAGCTCACCGCGTCCGCGGCCCACCTGATCTACGGGATGGACGCGCTGTACAACTACAGCGGCTCCTCGCACCTCGCGACCGGGGTCGGGATCGTCCTTCTCCTCTGGGGCGACGGGTACGCGCCGGGCGACGTCAACCAGTACTTTTCGACCTCGTACCCCTCGGAGTTCCCCACGCCGACGGTCCGGTACTATCCGGTCGATGGCGCTCCGAACCCCTCCGCGACCGCGCTCCAGGACCCCTCGACGGGTCCGCAGGAGCTCACGCTTGACATCGAGTGGGCGGGGAGCGCCGCGCCGGGCGCGACGCTCGACGCGGTGTATGCGCCCGACGGACCGGCCTCGAACAACTACTCGCCGACCGACCCGACGATGGAGGACGCGCTCAACACGGCCGTCTCGGGCGTTCCGGGAGCGAAGGTGATCTCGATGTCGTTCGGCACGGTCGACGGGGCCGACACGGCGTTCCAGGCGGCGTTCACGACGTCGTTCCACGAGGCGCTCTTGAAGGGGATGACGCTCCTCGCGGCGAGCGGCGACAACGGCGGGACGACGTCGAAGGGGTGCCAGGGCAACGTCGCCCCGCAGTTCCCGGCGACGTCGCCGGACGTCCTTGCCGTCGGCGGCAGCGCCCCCGTGCTCTCGGTGAACCCGCTCGGTACCGTGACCGGACTCGACTCCGAGCCGGCGTGGAATCTGTCGGGCGGCGGGTACTCGACCTCCTACGCGGCCCCTTCCTGGCAGCTGGTCGGCAGCGCCAGGGCACCGATCCAGGCGAGCGGGATGCGCGGCGAGCCCGACGTCGCCGGGCCGGCCGCGGACAACGTGTTCTTCTTCGGCGGACGGACCGCGTACGGCGAGGGGACGAGCTTCGCCTCGCCGATGTGGGCCGGGCTGATCGCGGAGATGGACGCGGTCCGCGGCAGCTCGCTCGGGTTCGTGACGCCGCACCTGTACTCGGTCGGGGCCGCCGAGGGGACCTCCGGCGGCGGACTCGTTCCGATCACCCAGGGTGGGAACTGCCTCGGCTCGGCCGCGGCCGGCTGGGACACCGTCACCGGCTGGGGCTCGCCGCGCGCGCTCCCCCTGTTCGAGTCGATCGCCGGCACGTACGCCCAAGTGACGCTCAGCGTCTCCCCCGAGCCGGTCGCACCGGGCGGCACGCTCTCGGTCAGCATCGTGGCCACGAACGCGACCAGTCACCGGGCGCTCACGGGGCTCTCCGTGTTCGTGCAACTCGACGCCGTATCGTACACCGGCCCGTGCGGCGGCGTCCTGGCGACCGCCACCGGATCCACCGACGCCAACGGGTCATTCGGTGTCGGCCTGCCGGTCCCTGGCTGCTTCTTCGGGACAACCGTCTCGGTCGCCGTGACGGCGACGGGGAGCGGCTACTACGGGTCGAACCAGACGAACATCGCCGTCAATCTCGACGGCCTCTCTGGCCTGTACGCCGCGCTCCAAACGTACCCGTACAACGTCCTCGGGTTCGCCGCGATCATGGCGGCCGCGGTCGGCGTCGGACTCCTGCTGAGCGGTCGGCGTCGCCGCCATACCGCCCACGTTCCGGTGCGTCGACCGGTCGCCCCCGGCTCCGGGTCGCCCCCTCGCTCCGGCCCCGGAGGCCCGCCTCAGGGCGCCGCCCCGACGGCGGCTGCCAACGCCCCGTCACGGAACCTAACCCCCGCGGCTACCTCCGGCGTCCCGACCCCGGTCGCCGTGGTCGCCCCGGCTCCCGTCCCCACGGTGCCCGCCCACGTGGCGGACGACCTCGGGCCACCGGGGTGGACACCTCCCTCCGCCCGATTCGCGGGAGCCCCGGTGTTCGCGGCCCCCGACGTGGCCACCCCCGCGGACCCGAACTCATCCAGCGCCGAGGTCGGGGACCCCGGGGAGCCGGCCGAGGTGAGCGGGGCGGGTTGGTGCGAGACGTGCGATGCCCCGGTCCCCGAGGGAGCAACTTCTTGCCCGACCTGCGGCACGAAGATCTTCTCGCCGGGTCCGGCGTGAGGACACGTTAAGGTTCGTCGGCTCGTGCCCGACTCGTGCGGCGCGCGACCCGCCCGGGCCCTTCGGCGGCGGACGCGACGCGGCAGTACATCGACGAGCACCCGAGCATTCGCGAGGCCCTCCGCGACGACCTCGTGAACTACACGGCGCTGGCGCGCCGGATCGAGGCCGAGACCGGCGTCACGAGCGAAGAAGCGGTGACGGTCGCGGTCCGACGGTACCAGCGCGGTCTCTCCCTCGAGGACCCGTCGCTGGAGCGCGTCCGGGCGCTCGTGCGGGAAAGTCGGCTCGAAGTCCACGCCCGCGTCGCCATCGTCCGGCTCCGCGACGATTGGGAAGTGGTCGACGACCTCCTCTCCCTCGGCCGCCGGGTCCTCACCGAGGCGCCCGGCCGAAGGTTGTTCGAGATCCTGATCGGGACGCGCGCGATCACCGTGCTGTGCGAAGAGACCCTGCTCGCCGAGGTGAAGTCGACCGTTCCGGCGCGCCTCCTCCTCGGCATCGAGCGGGGGCTCTCGGTGCTGGCGTTCCGCAGCCGCCCGGAGGTCGCCGAGATCCCCGGCGTCCTCGCCTACATGGTCGAGGCACTGTTCCGCGCGGGGATCAACTGCCTCGAAACCGTGAGCGTCCACACCGATTCGCTGTTCCTCTTCCGCGAACGGGACTCGATCCGCGCGTTCCAGGTGCTCTCCACGCTCGTGCCGCCCGGGTCCGTCCCGGCGTCGTCGTAGGCCGACCCGCGCCAGTCGCGTGGGGAACACCCGGCGGAACCGTACGACCCTAGGGGGACACCACCCTCAATATCGAACGGCCCGATGGGCCGGACAGTTCGGCCCCGATGGCGAAGGCAGCGGTACTCGGCGCGAGCGGGTACCTGGGGGGCGAACTGCTTCGAATCCTCTCCGACCACCCGACGCTCGAACTGGCCGCGGCCGCGTCCCGGAGCCAGGCCGGAAAGACCCTGGGTGACGTCGCCCCGAACCTCGAGCGGTACCGCGACCTCGTGATCCGTCCGGATCTCGGCGGCGTGGACGCGGACGTCGCGTTCCTGTCGCAAGGCGCGGGCGAGGCGATGGCGGTCGTCCCGTCCTTGCTCGAACGCGGGATCCGGGTCGTTGACCTAGGTCCGGACTACCGACTTCCGGACCCGGCGGAGTACGAGCGGGTGTATGGCCGGCGGCACACGGACCCCGAACACCTCGGCGAGGCGGCCTACGGGCTCCCGGAGCTGTTCGGCGACGCGGTACGGACAGCGCGGCTCGTCGCGAACCCCGGATGCTTCCCCACCGCTACGCTCCTCGCGCTCGCCCCCCTCGCAGCCGCCGGCGAGATCCGGGGCCCGGTGGTCGTCGATGCGAAGACGGGCTCGTCGGGCGCCGGCGCGCAGCCGACGGCGAACGCGCACCACCCGGAGGCGGCCCTCACGGTCCTGCCGTACGGGGCGCCCGAACACCGGCACGCCCCGGAGATGACGGCGGCGCTCGGCCGGCTCGGAGCGGGCCCGGTCCCGATCACGTTCGTCCCCCACCTCGTCCCACTCGTCCGCGGGATCCTCTGCTCGATCTATGCGTCGCCCGCCGGGGGCGCGGACGCCGGCCGGTGGGCCGACCTCTACGCCGAACGATACCGGACCTCGCCGTTCGTCCGCGTCGGCGGCGTTCCCCGCCTCCCGTGGGCGCAAGGAACGAACCGTTGCTACCTGTCCGTCCAGTCGGTCGGCGGGTCGCCGGTCGTCTTCAGCGCGATCGACAACCTCGGGAAGGGAGGCGCGGCCCAGGCGGTCCAGAACGCGAACCTAATGCTCGGCCTCGATGAATCCGCCGGCCTCGCCCGCGCCGGCTTTGGAGTGTAGGGATCCCGATGCTGCGGGTCGCCGGCGGGATCACCGCCCCGAACGGGTTCCGAGCCGCGGGCGTCGCGAGCGGCGTCAAGCGGAGCGGCCGGTCGGACCTCTCCCTCGTGATCTCCTCCTCCCCGTGCACCGCCGCCGGGGTGTTCACCACGAACCGGGTGCGGGCCGCCCCCGTCGTCCTCGGGGCCGAGCGGCTCGACGAGTCACCGAGTTCGATCCGCGGGATCCTGACTGTTTCCGGGGTCGCGAACGCCCTGACGGGTCCGGAAGGGGTCGAGGACAACCGTCGCCTGCTCGAAGCGGCGGAGGCCGAATTCGAGCTCCCGGCCGGCTCGCTCCTCCCGGCGTGCACCGGCGTCATCGGACCGCGGCTCCCGGTCGACCGCGTCGTCTCCGCGCTCCCCCAGCTGAAGGCGGCGCTCGAAGGCGCCGGCGACGGCGCGGAGCGCGCCGCCCACGCCATCCTCACGACGGACACGCGCGCCAAGGTCGCGTCGGTGAAGGCGCGGCTCGCGAACGGGACGGTCGTCCGAGTGGGGGGGATGGCGAAGGGGAGCGGGATGATCGCCCCACGCCTCGGTCCGCTCCACGCCACGACGCTCGCCTTCCTCACGACCGACGCGCAGGTCCGGCCCCATGGCCTCGCCCGCATCCTCGAGCACGAGACCGAATCGACGTTCAACATGGTGAGCGTCGACGGCGACACGAGCACGAACGACACGATCTACCTCCTCGCGAACGGGGAGGCCGGCGGGGCGGGCGCGGACGACGACCCGGCGTTCGCCGAGGCGGTCCACGCGGTCCTCGAGTCCCTCGCGCGCCAGGTCGCTCGCGACGGCGAGGGCGCGACGAAGTTGCTGACGGTCCGAGTCACGGGTGCGCGCAACCTCGACGACGCCCGCGCGGCCGCCCGTGCGGTCGTGGGCTCGACGCTGGTCAAAGCGGCCCTGTTCGGCGCCGACCCGAACGTCGGACGGATCGCCTGCGCGCTCGGCTACTCGGGCGCCCGGATGGACCCCGACCGGATGGACGTGTCGATCCTGCGGCCCCGCCTGTCCGTGCCCTTGATCGTCCACGGCCGGCCCGCCCCGTCGCTCGAGAACGGCGGGGGCGGCCGGATCCGCGACCTCCTCCGCCAGCTCGACGAGGTTCCGCTCGAAGTCCGGCTCCACGAGGGCCGGGCCAGCGCGACCGCCTGGGGCTGCGACCTCTCCTACGCCTACGTGCAGATCAACGCCGCGTACCGGACGTGACGATGTCGGAGATGCCACTCGTCCTCAAGGTCGGCGGCCGGGAGACCGCCCCGTCCGGCGCGCTCCCGAAGGTCGTCGACTTCGTGGTCCGCCTCCAGCGGACCGGCCGGGCCGTCGTCGTCGTCCACGGCGGCGGCGAGGAGGTGACCGCGCGCGCCGCCGAGCTCGGCCTCGCGACCCGGAAGGTCGACGGTCAGCGGGTCACGGACGGGGCGCTCCTCGAGGTCGTCCTCGAGGTCCTTGCGGGCCGAATCAACGCGCGGCTCGTCCACGCGCTCTCGGAGGCCGGCGTCCCCTCGGTGGGGATCTCCGGCCATTCGGCCCGGCTGCTCCCCGTGACGCTCGCGGGCGACCCGCCCGGATCGCTCGGCCTCGTCGGTGAGCCGACAGGCGCGCGGGTCCGGATCCTCCGGACCCTCCTTTCCGAAGGGTACACCCCCGTCGTCGCGCCGATCGGGACCGACCAGGACGGCGGCCTCTACAACGTGAACGCCGACCTCGCGGCGGGCGCCATCGCCGCCGGGCTCGGCGCCGAGTTCCTCTTGATCACCGACGTCCCCCACGTGCGAGACGCGAGCGGCGCCCCCGTTCGCTCGATCGGCCTCCCGGAAGTGCCCGAGTTCCTCTCGTCGGGCGCGGCCCGCGACGGGATGATCCCGAAGGTCACCGCGGCGACCCGCGCGCTGGCCGGCGGGGCCCGCTCCGTCTGGGTCGGTTCGATCGCGGGCCTCGGCGACGCCGGCCCGCTCGACGGGGCCGGCACCGTGTTCCTCCCGGCGGCCCGGGTCCGCCCGATCCCGCTCCTCCCCAGAAAATCTCGGGAGGCCCGACGATGACGGAACGAACGACGAAGTCCCATGTGGTCCTTGCCTACTCCGGCGGCCTCGACACCTCGGTCGCGATCCCGTGGATCGCGGAGACGCACGGC
>DAIQBL010000040.1:13517-15377 GCA_036781185.1 Thermoplasmatota archaeon
ATCGCCCCGGTCCGGGAGTGGAACATGAACCGGGACGACGAGATCGCCTACGCGCGCGAGCACCACCTCAAGATCCGCGTCACGCCGGAGTCGCCGTACTCCGTCGACGAGAACCTCTGGGGCCGGTCGATCGAGGGTGGCCGGCTCGAGGACGCGAACGTCCCCGCCCCCGAGGCCGTATTCGACTGGACCGGCCACCCGTCCGACTGGCCCGCCGAGCCGGAGATGATCGTCGTCCGGTTCGCCCGGGGCGTACCGGTCGCCGTCGACGGCGTCCCGCTCGGCCCCGTCGACCTCGTGCGGACGATGAACGACCGCGCCGGTCGCCACGGCGTCGGCCGAATCGACCACGTCGAGGACCGGGTCGTCGGCATCAAGTCGCGCGAGACGTACGAGTGCCCGGGGGCGGTCGCGCTCGTCACCGCGCACCAGGCGCTCGAGGCGCTCGTGCTGCCGCGCGACCTCCTCCAGTTCAAGGCGTCCGTCGACCGCCGTTTCGCGGACCTGATCTACGAGGGCCTCTGGTTCTCCCCGCTCCGCGAGGCGCTCGCCGCCTTCGTCGCGTCGACCCAGGAAGTTGTGACCGGCGAGGTGACGCTCCGCCTCCATCAGGGGGGCTTCCGCGCCGTCGCGCGGAAATCGGAGTACTCGCTCCTCTCGCACGAGCTCGCGACCTACGGTCCGGGGAGCCGGTTCCCGCAAGAGCTCGCCGTCGGCTTCATCCACCTGTACGGACTCCCGAACCAGCTGGCGCACGCCCGGGTCGCCGCCGCCCGCGCGGCCGAGGCGGCTCCCCCCGATGCTCCGCGACCGGTTCTCCGCACCGCTTGACGAGGGCGCCGCGGCGCTCTCCGGCTCGGTCGCCGAGGACCGCGCGATCCTCGGCGCCGACCTCTGGGGGTCGGTCGTCCACGCCGAGATGCTGGGCGCGACCGGCATCATCCCGAAGGCGAGCGCGCGCCGGATCGTCGTCGGACTCCGCGCGATCGCCCGGGACGCCGCGCGCGGGCGCTACCACCTCGACCCCGCGCTCGAGGACGTCCACCTGAACGTCGAGTCCGAGCTCACGCGGCGGATCGGACGGGACGGCGAACGGCTCCACACGGCGCGCAGCCGGAACGACCAGGTCGCCACGGACCTCGCGGTCGCCCTCCGGGAGCTGCTCCTCGGACTCGAATCCGCCTCGACGTCCGTTGCGGCGAGCCTCGTAGAGGCGGCCCGCGCGCCGGCCGGGCGCTCGGTCGTCGACGCGTGGACGCACACCCAGCCGGCGCAGCGCGTCTATTGGGCGCAGATCCTCGGCAGCCACGCGTTACGGTTCGTCCGCGACGCCGAACGGTTCCGGAGGGTCCGCGAACGGCTCGACGCCTCGCCGCTCGGAAGCGGGGCGGTCGCGGGCACGTCGCTCCCGGTCGACCGGCGCCGGACCGCGCGCGCCCTCGGGTTCCGCCGACCGGCGATCTCCTCCATCGACGCCGTCTCCGACCGGGACGCGGCGAACGACGCCCTGTATGCAAGCGCCGTCGCGCTCCTCCACGCGAGCGGCTTCGCCGAAGAGCTCGTTCTCGGCTCGCTCCCCGGCGTCGACCGGGTCCGGCTCGCCGACGCGTTCGTCACGACGAGCTCGCTGATGCCGCACAAACGGAACCCGGACCTGGCCGAGCTCGTCCGGGCCGAGAGCGCTCCGGCGATCGGCCGCCTCGTCGCGCACCTCGCGCTTGTGAAGGGGCTCCCGATCGGCTACCAGCGGGACCTGCAGGTCGGGAAGCCGATCGTGCTCGAGGGCCTCGCCAGGGCCCGGCTGGCGCTCGACGTCCTCGCGTCGATGGCGGCGGGTACGACGTTCCTCGCGCCGCCGCC
>DAIQBL010000041.1:0-15250 GCA_036781185.1 Thermoplasmatota archaeon
GTCCGGGGTTCATTGAGACGTTCGCGAACACCCCCGGCGTGAACGGGATGAACGACAGCACCCCGACGGTCCCTTGCGCGAGCAACGGCACTCCTTGGGAGTTCATTGTGAACGGCGTCTGGTACACCGGGGGAGACTGGAGGGCGGCCTGGAGGTCGACGTTCGCCTTCAGCTGGGCCATGGACGCCTCGCCCTGCTGCGTGAAGGCGACCTCGTTCTCGTTCATCCAGAGCGGCAAGTACTGGGTCAGGAAGATCCCGAACAGCGCGAAGAACACGAGCAGCGCGAGCAGGGTGCCGATGACCGCGACGACCCCTCGATTGTCCTCGCGGATGCGCCGACGGTACCGCCGGCGGCGAAGTTGAGCGGATGCCTCCCCCATGCCGAACCGGCCCGGGCCCGAACGACCCGAGCAAGCGGAATTTAGCCGGGTCCCGGTATAAATATGCTCGGAAGTTCGCGCGCCCTCTCCGAGCATTTCCCGGCGGGAACGCCCGGTCCGGACACAACCGTTTAGCTCGCCGAGCGTTCGCTCGGACGGTCCCGACCCCCAATGGCACTCAAGGAGATCTCGCTTCGACTCGCGAACCGGCCCGGCCAGATCGCCCGCGTCGCCCGACTTCTCGCGGAGCAGCGGATCAACATCGCCGCGATCTCCCTCGACTCCGCGGGCACCCGCTCGAGCGTTCGCCTGATCCCGGACAAGCCCGACCGGGCCGTCACGATCCTCGAGGACGCCGGGTTCTCGGTCGACCTTCACGACACGATTGTTGTCCAGCTCGAGGACCGGGCCGGGAGCTTCCTCAAGGTCCTCGACATCCTCGCGGCGTCGAAGGTCAACGTCGAGAGCATCGCCATCCTCGTGGCCCGGGAGGGCGCCAACATCCTCGCCGCGATCGCGACGGACGACAGCGCCCGCGCTCGCCGCGTCCTCCAGGAGGCCGGCTTCGCCTCGAGCAAGGCAGAGCGCCTCGTGAGCAACGCCGACGTCGTCTCGCGCGCCCCGGCGATCCCGAGCGAATCGGTCGGGATGCTCCTCTGAACCTGCGACAAATCTCAATACCCGTCTCGACTCCCCGCGGGCGCGCGGTTGTGGTCTAGCGGTTAGGACGGTAGCTTCCCAAGCTACCTACTCGGGTTCAAATCCCGACAACCGCACTCGCTTCCCCCGACGGGCCGGCCCGCCCGAACCGGGCCGGGGGGTTGGCCACGGTGTCCAAAGAGGGGCCTCAGGTCCCGGCTGCCTGACTCGAACAGGCGACCTGAGGATATCTACGGGGTCCGCCCGACGGCGGCGGTCTCGACTACAGTCCCCCGCTCTACCACTGAGCTAAGCCGGGACGGTCGGACGACGGGCGTCCGGTCTATAAGGGTTCGGTCGGGGCCGTCGTTAGGGTCGGCCCTCGAGGGCGGTCCGAACGCGCCGGCCGACCTCGTCCGGGGTCCCGTTGGCATCGATCCGAGTGAGGAGCCCGAGCTTCCGGTAGTACTCGAGAAGCGGCGCGGTTTGCTCCTCGTAGACCAGCAATCGGATCCGGACCGCCTCGAGCCGGTCGTCCGAGCGCTGGACGAGCTCGGTCCCGTCGTTGTCGCAAACGCCCGGATGCTTGGGAGGACGGCTGACCAGGTTGTAGACGGTCCCGCACTTCGGACAGTTCCGTCGTTCGGTGATCCGGGGGATCAGGATGGTTTGCGGGACCTCGAACGCCACGACGCGGTCGGGAGGGGCGAACTGGGCGAGCTCGCGGGCCTGGGCGACGTTCCGTGGGTAGCCGTCGAGGAGGAACCCTCCGGAGGTCTCCGGCCGTCCGAGCCGCTCCTTCAGGATCCGGAGGACGAGTTCGTCCGGCACGAGCCGCCCGGCGCGCATGTACACGTCGGCCTCCTCGCCGAGGGGGCTTTTCGCCCGAACGGCTTCGCGCAGCAGGTCGCCCGTCGAGAGGTGGGGGACTCCGAGGTCCTTGGCGAGACCCTTCGCCTGGGTCCCCTTCCCGGCCCCCGGAGGTCCGAGGAGGACGACCCGAACCATCGGGGGGCGGACGGGCGTGAGGGGAAAAGGTTGTGCGGCCGCCGGAACGGTCGCTAGTCGACCCGGGTCCCGTCGAACGGCCGGCCGTGAAGGGCCTCCCGGAGGTTCGGAAGGTCGCGGCCGTCGACGATGGCGAGCGGGATCTTCGCCCGGGCGAGCAGGTCGGCCCCGAACCGGTCGAAGACGAACTCCTGGCCGGCCTCCGTGCCGGTCGACCCGTAGACGACCGACCGGAACGCGTCCCAGCGGAGGTGGTTGTAGCGTCGGGCGTCCCGGTGGGTCCGGGGGTCCTTGTCGTAGAGGCCGGCCACCCGGGTCGCATTCACGACCCGGGCCGCCTTCAGTCGGACGGCGAGGAGGGCCGCCACGCCATCGGTCGTGTGGCCGGGCTCGGTGCCCCCAAGAACGACGGGGGAGACCCGGTGGAGCTCGTTCGCCGCGTCCGCGGTCGTCGTCGGGACCCTCAGCGGGGTCGGCGGTCCGATGCGGGCGGCGAGGAGCCGGGCGTGGATCCGGGTGACGTCGATCCCGACCTCGTCGAGCTCGACCTCGGTAAGTCCGAGGGTGCGGCCGAGGCCGATGTACTCCCGGGCGACCCGGCCGCCGCCCGTCGTGACCGCGAGCGGCACGGTGCGGCCGAACTCCCGAAGGAGGTCGGCGAGCGCCGCGAAGAACTTCGCGTCCCCTTCCGGGTCCGATCGCAGGAGGACGGAGCCACCGACCGAGAGTACGACGGGGGCCGGGGCCGAGACGGTGCGTTTCGCCATCGTTCGACCCAGTCGGGTCGAGACCATCTCGGTTTCTCCCCGTCGGCCGACGATTCTGTTATAGCGGAGGCGCTTCCCGTAGCGCGGTGGACGACGCCCACGGGGCCGAGAAGGCCGCGGCCGCGCGCGCGGCGGTGGCTCGCCTTCGGCCGGGGATGCGGCTCGCCCTTGGCACTGGCTCGACGGCGAGCGATGCGGTCCGGGCGATCGCGGGCCGGTTCTCCGCGCGCGACTCGCTGACGTGCGTCGCGAGCTCATCGGCGACCGAGACGCTGGCCCGGGAGCTCGGGCTCTCCGTCGGTCCGCTCCGTCCGACCGACCGGTTCGACCTGATGATCGACGGGGCGGACGAGGTCGACCCGTCCCTCTCCCTCACCAAGGGTGGCGGGGGCGCGCTGTTCCGAGAGAAGTTCCTGGCTAGGCGGTCGGCCGAGCTCGTGATCCTCGTCGACCCGTCGAAGCTCGTGCCCCACCTCGGCACCCGCTCCCCGATCCCGGTCGAGGTCGTCCCGTTCGCCCGCGACGCAATCGTCGCGGAGCTCGCCCGCCGGTCGATCCCAGCCAAGGTCCGGATGGGAGGCCCCGACGGCGGTCCGTTCCGCACGGACAACGACCTCGAGATCCTGGACCTCCGACCGGCCCAAGCGACCGAGGACGTCGGGCGGCTCGACGCGGAGCTTCACGCGCTCCCGGGCGTGGTGGAGACGGGACTGTTCGTCCGGCTCGCGAGCCTCGTCCTCGTCGGCCATTCGGACGGGTCGGTCGAGGAGCGGCGGCCACCGCCGTCTCACTGACGGCGACCCGAGGGCTCCGCCGGCGTCAACTTTATCGCCGACACCCGGTTCGCCCGACCCTCTTCAGGGCAGGACATCGATGCAGGGGAAGTACATCCGGACGCGCGTGGACGACCACGTCGGCTACATCGAGATCGCGAAGGGCAAGGCAAACACCTACGACAACGAGATGCGCCAGGAGCTCGACCAGGCGATCGAGGAGCTCCGCTTCGACGACAACGCCCGCGTCCTGATCCTGATGAGCGGGCTCCCCGGGTTCTTCAGCGCCGGGGCCGACATCGAGATGCTGAAGGCGAGCGAGCCGGCGTTCAAGGCGAACTTCTGCCTCTACTGGCAGGAGACGCTCAACAAGTTCGCGGAGACCCCCAAGGTCGTCATCGCGGCGCTGAACGGCCACACGGTCGGCGGCGGGCTCGAGATCGCCCTCTCGTGCGACCTCCGGATGATGGCGAAGGACTCCGGGAAGCTCGGCCTCCCGGAAGTGACGCTCGGCGTCCTCCCGGGCACCGGCGGCACGCAGCGCCTTCCGCGCCTCATCGGGACGGCGCGCGCGCTCGACATGATGATCACGGGGAAGCTGATCACGCCGGATGAGGCCCTCCAGATCGGGCTCGTCAACTACGTGTACCCCAAGGAATCGTTCGTCAAGGACGTCCACGCGTACGCGGTCGCCCTCGCCCACGGCCCGGCGCGCGCGGTGAGCCTGATCAAGCGCTCGGTCGCCGAGGGGATCGAGATGCCGCTCAACGCCGGACTCGCGCTCGAGCGCGAGCTGCAGAACCGGCTGTTCGTCACCGAGGACGCGAAGGAAGGCCTCGCCGCCTTCGTCGAAAAGCGGAAGCCGAGCTTTAAGGGCCGGTGACCTAGACAACGACGAGCCCCCGCATGGCGAACTCCGATGCCCCGGCCCCGACCGCCCCGCCTGCCCACGGGCCGACGACGAAGAGCCTGAAGGAGGGCGGGACCATTGAACCGGTCCGGGAGATTCTCTGGGGGGCCTCGGCGGGCGTTCGGAAGTACGAGACGGCGGAGGAGATCCCGCCGGAGATGCGGAAGCTGATCATCCGGCTGATGGTCGTCCAGGCGGACACCGAGTTCGCCTCGATCCAGCAGCACCGCCCGTGGCTCGACAGCGCCCCGACGCTCTAGGACCGGTGGATCGAGGCGCGGATCGTCGCCGACGAGGCGCGCCACGGCCTCCAAGCGTGCCGGATCCTCCGGGACTTCGGCGAGGAGGGCCAGGGGATGATCGATGAGCTCCTGAAGAAGACCGAGGGCCACCACAAGCTCGAGGCCTTCAACATGAAGTTCGACCGGTGGAGCGACGCGGGCGCCTTCTGCTGCTTCGTCGACCGGGTCGGCGTCTACCAGCTGCGGGCGTTCCAGGAGTGCTCGTACGGGCCGCTCGCCCGCGCGATGCCGCTGATGCTCTCCGAGGAGCAGCTCCACCTCAACTTCGGCGCGTCCGTGCTCCGCCGGATGGTCCAGGACGGCCCGAAGTACTACGGCGACAAGGCGGAAG
Source organism: Thermoplasmatota archaeon (assembly GCA_036781185.1). GTDB lineage: Archaea > Thermoplasmatota > Thermoplasmata > Lutacidiplasmatales > UBA184 > Lutacidiplasma. The sequence goes on from DAIQBL010000041.1 coordinate 5,113, forward strand.
CCCAGGCGTCCGTCAACAAGTGGTACCCTCGGGCGCTCGACATGTTCGGGCACTCCCACTCGGAGACCAGCCAGAAGGCGATCGCGCTCGGCCTGAAGCGCTGGACGAACGAGGAGGCCCGGGCGAAGTACATCCAGGAGATCACCCCGCTCATCAACGGAATCGGCCTCGAGCTCCCCGACCCCGAGTTCGACCGGCACATCCTCTAAGGAGCCCGCGCCCGTGTCGGCGGCATCCGCCGACTCGACCGAAGCACCGGACGGTCCGGACCCGGCCCGAGCGAGCCCGCTCCCCCCGTGGTTGCAGCCGCAGACGGTCCGCCTCGTCGTTTCCGGACTGATCCTCGTCTACCTGGTCGGGATCCTGGTCGACCTCCGCACGGACAACACCGTCATCGCCACCGAGGCCGCGGTCCTCGCGATCATCGTCGTCCTGTTCCTTCTGACCGTCCGGTGGTGGGAGCCGACGGGGAAGCCGACCCCCAAGCGGCGGAGCCGGCAGTTCGTCCTCCTCGCCGGCCTCGCCCTGCTCGTCCAGCTCGTGGGCGTCGTGGCGGAGAGCGCCGACCCGAACGACCTCGCGAACAACTCCGCGGGCCTCCTGCTCCTCGCCATCCTGTTCTTCAACACGATCGTCTGACGAGGCCCCGCCGCCCGTTATCTGGCTCCGCCCCCTCCGCCGCGCGATGCCCGCGACCGCTTCGCTCCGCCACCTCTCGCTCGAAGTCAGCGACATCGCCCGGACGACGTGGTTCTACGACCGGTTCTTGGGGGAGCTCGGCTTCCGGCGGTTCGTCCAGGAGACCGATTACGTCGCCTTCACGGACGGCGACCTCACGATCTGGCTGATCAAGGTCCGGACCCCGAGGATCCGCCGCCGCCCCCCGACGGGGGACGAGGAGGTCGTCGCGGAGCACCTCGCGTTCCACGTCGACTCGCCGGAGCGCGTCGCGGCGATCGAGGCGAAGCTCACGAAGGCCGAGCTCTACCCGCTGTTCCGCGGCGAGGAGCATCCGGAGTTCCGTCCGGGCTACTTCAGCGCGAGCTGGGCCGACCCCGACCAGGTCGTGCTCGAGGTGTACTCCATCCCCGCGAAGCGGTCGAAGCGCTCGGCCGGTCGGTCGGCGCAGAAGCCCAGGGCACCGGCGAAGAAGCGTCGCCGGGCCTAGCGCCCGACGACCCGGATCGGGTGCCCGCCGGGACCCGGCGAGAGCGCGAGGACCTTCTCGACTCCGGCGACCGATGCCAATCGCCGGCGCAGCGAGCGGGCGTATCGGCGCGTCGTGAAGACGTGGACGTGGGCGCCCGCGTCGTGCGTGTAGCCGGCGATCGTGGCGCCCGCCTCGGTGTTCGTCGAACGCACCGCTGCCAGCACGGCTCGCGAGGCGGGGACGAGGTAGTCGAGGGGGGGGTCGGTCGTCTCGCAGACGAGCCGGAAGCTGTCGCACTCGACCATCGTGAGGTCGAACAGGGCGGGGGCATCTCGAACGGAGACGGCCCGCTTCATGGCGCGGATCCGCGCCGGAACCTCGCGGAGCCGCCGAGCGTACTCCGGGGAGGTCGCGACGGTCCGCTGCATCGCGACCGCGGAGCGGACCGGCTTCGTGGGGGCGTCCGCGATGATCGCCACCAGGTCGACGAGCGACGGCCAATGGGAGGCGGGATGGAGCGGCCGGGCGAAGCAGTCCCGGCCGTCCGGTCGACTCCCCGCGCGCCATTCGACGAACCCCCCGAACAGCGACCGGCAGGCGCTACCGGAGCCCAGTCGGGCCAGTCGGGAGAGCGCCGCCGGCGGCAGCTTCAGACCGGCCGCGAGCGACGCCGCCCCGGCAAGCGCGGCGAAGCCGCTCGCGCTGCTCGCGAGGCCGCTCGCCGTTTGGAAGTTGTTCTCCGACCGGACGAACGCGGGCGTCTCGATCCGGGCGATCGCGCGAACCTCGTCCAGGAACTCGGTGACGGAGTGGGCGGGACCGCCGGACTGGGGGGCGCCGTTCAACACGAACTGGTCGCCCGGGAGGGCCGGGTCGAACCGGACCCTGGTCCGGGTCCGAAGCTTGTCCAGAGTGACGGAGAGCGAGCTGTTGTACGGGAGGCCGAGCGCCTCGTCTCGGACCCCCCAGTACTTGACGAGGGCGATGTTCGGGGCGGCCTCGTACCCCGCCTCGGCCGCCCGGCGGACCATCGGTCGCGAACGACGGGGCGGAGTACTTATGCCCGCCGGAACGTCGATGGCCCGAATGGCCCGAAGCCCCGCGCCGGAGCCGAAACCGATCCACCCGCCACCGGGTTGGCTCACCGGTCGGGGGCTCGGAGGGTTCCACTCGTCGGTCGGGTTCACGGTCGACCCGTCGGAGACGGGCACCGGCGTCTGCGTCGTGAGCGGGACGGTCACGAAGCGCCATCTGAACATCAACGGGGTCGTCCACGGGGGCGTCTACGCGACGATCCTCGATACCGCGATGGGCGGCGCCGTGGTGACGACGCTCCGGGAGGACGAGGTGACCGCCACGACGAGCCTCTACGTGGAATTCCTTCGGCCGGCCCAGCAGGGGGCGCGGCTGCGCGCCCGGGGGGAGGTCGTCCGGCGCGGGCGCCACCTCGCCTTCGTCGAGGGGAATCTGTACGACGGCGACGGCGTGCGGCTCAGCCAGGCCCACGGGACGTGGTACATCTGGTCGGCCGGCGACGGCACCTGGTCCGGCCGGACCCGCCCCGATCCCCGGGTCAAGCCCCGGCGCTAGGCGGTCCGCCGGGCCGGCGAATCCGGAGCGACCCGCGCCCGAACTGCCTCGAAGACGCGGAGCCATTCGATCCCCTTCCGGATGCCGCGTTCGCCCTCCGGGACGGGGTGGTCCGCGAACGCGGCCCGGGCGGCCGCTTCGCCGCGTCCGAGCGCGGCGAACGGGGTCGCGTGCTCGAGCATGTCGCTGATGAGACCCGTCCCGCGGAGCGACGTCGCCTGGTCGAGCAGCCGTGTGGTCAGCCACTCCCAGGCCGCGTCCCGGCCGTGCGGGTTGAGGGCGACCTGATAGACGAGGACCGAGACGTGGGCCCGGTTGATCTTCGGCGTGCCGATCGCCGCGAGGGCGGTCCGGAGGAGTGCCGGGTCCGTCGCGGCCGATAGGCCCCGCTCGAGCTTCATCAGGTCCCCCTCGCTCGTCGCCTTCGCGATCCGTTCGAACAGCGCGGCCTGTCCGGCGGCGCCGTTCACCCGGCCGTATGCGTAGGCGACCGGCTCGCGCAGGTTCGGGTCGAGCCGGTCGTACTCGTCGAAGTGGCCCGCGAGCTGCTTCGCGAGGGTGTCGTCGTAGGCGAGGAGGCCGAGCAGGACGCGCTCGCGGAGGATTCCGTCGGTGTCGGGCTCCCCGTCGACCGCGGCGGGGCCGAGCCGGTCGAGCTGGGCGCGGAAGAACCCCAGGCCGCTCCGACGGAATTCCGGGGTGTCGGCGAGGAGCGCCCCGAGCGGGGCGATCCGGGTCTGACGAACGGACGCGAGCTGGTTCGCGAGCTCGTGGACGACCAGGTAGTCGTCGGTGTCGCGAGCGACGTCGACGAACCGGAAGTAGTCCGATAGGGAGATGTCGCCGGACAGGACGAAGGCGTACAGGTCGGTGAGGATCGCCCAGCGGTCGATCGGGGGGAATGTCGGGAACGCGCTCCGCACGCGGTCGAGGAGCGGGCCGTCGTACCGGACCCGATAGAAGCCGAGCCCGCCGGGGTTCAGGTTCACGGCCGAGGCTCCGTTCGTGGGCACGACCGTCTCCGCCGCCTCGACGACCGTCCGCTCGACGGCGCCGTCCCGGTACACCCCGAGCGGGATCGGCCACGTCTCGTCGCCGTGGTGGCCGTTCAGGCGGAACCGGCGTTGGCGGACGTGGATCGCGTCCCCCTCGGCGGCGGCCTCGAGGAGCGGGATTCCCGGCCGCTGGACCCACTGGGAGAGGATGCGGGTGACCGGCTTTCCGGAGGCGGTCTCGAGCGAGGACCACAGGTCGGCGCTCGTCGCGTTGCCGTACGCGTACTTCTGGAGGTAGGCGACGACGCCGGAGCGGAACGACTCCTCGTCGAGCAGCGCCTCGATCATCCGGAGGACGCTCGCCCCTTTCCCGTAGGAGATCTCATCGAAGATCTCGCTGATCTCGTCCGGGTGGTCGACGGGGACGTGGATCGGGTGCGTCGTCTCGAGCGAGTCGCCGAGCCGGGCGTACGACCCCCAATCGAGAAGGAAGTCGTCGGAGATGCCGAGCGTCGGATGGAGGCGCTCGATGATCTTCTCCTCCATGAACGTCGCAAAGCTCTCGTTCAGCCAGATGTCGGTCCACCACTCCATCGTGACGAGGTTGCCGAACCACTGGTGGGCGATCTCGTGGGCGATCGTCGTGAGCGTCTCGCGCTTCTGCCGAGCGCTCGTGTCCGCCTCGACGAGCAAGCGCATATCCCGGAAGCTGATCGCGCCCCAGTTCTCCATCGCACCGTAGGCGAATTCCGGGACCGCGACGAGGTCGAGCTTCGGGAGCGGGTACGGGATCCCGTAGTAGGTCTCGAACGCCGCGAGGATCTCGGCGCCGTGGGCGAGGGCGAACGCTCCCGCCGCGCCCCGGCCCGGCGGGGCCGCGACCCGGACCCGGCCGAGCCGTCCCTCGACGGGGAGCCAATCGAACTTGCCGACCGCGAGGAAGACGAGGTACGTCGCCATCGATGGCGTCGGCTCGAACTCGAAGGTCCGAAGATCCCCGTCGACCCGCTCCCTCGCGACCGGCGTGTTGAAGATCACCTCCAGCCCATCGGCCACCGTGAGGGTCAGGCGGACGAGGGCCCGCCGGTCGGGACGGTCGAGGCAGGGGAAGATTCGTCGACACCCCGTCGCCGCCGACTGGGAGGCGACGATGCGGCCGGTGCCGAACCGCGACCAGTACAGCCCGAGGAGGCCGCGGTCCGCGACCTTGCCGGAAAACGCGAGGGAAAACGTGTCGGACTCGGCCGGCAGGTCGACGACGATCTCCTCGTCCGCGGGCCGCGCCTCCAGGCGGACCGCCGGGTCGACCGGCCGGACCTCGAGCTCGAGCGCGTTGAGCCGGCATTGCCGGACTCGTTCCGCCAGAACGACCCCGACCGTGCCCCGGAACTCTCCGGTAGCAAAGTCGAGGTTCAGGTCGACGTCGTACTCCCGCACCCGCGGGAACGGCTGGGGGCTCACCGAGCTTCACCTGCGGGCCGGACGGGCCGACGTCGGGCCTCGGACGCGCCGAGAGGGGTCGGGGGGATACCCTTTGTCCCGTCGAGGAACGGCCGGTCCGCGAGCCGTTAAATAGTCCGGTTCGGTCGTTCGGTCGGCTGACGGCCAAAGCGGTGGGGAAACACCCGGTCTCATTCCGAACCCGGAAGTTAAGCCCACTGGCGTTCCGCGCGGTACTGAAGTGCGCGAGCCTACGGGAACCGCGGAAAGCTGTCAGCCTCCGCAACTTGCCGAGCGGACCCGCCACCCCGTGAACCGTTAAGACTCGCGCCTCGCTCCGCCGCCGTCGTGTGGCTCGGGGCGCACATCGGGATTTCCGACGGCCTCGGCGAGGCGCCCCGCCAGGGACGGGCGATCGGTTGCGACGCGATCCAGATCTTCTCGAAGAGTCCGCAGATGTGGGCCGGGCCGCCGATCGCGGATGAAGCCGCCGCCGCGTTCCGGGCCGCGGTCCAAGAGGTCGGCCTGAAGGCGACGGCCGTCCACCACGGCTACCTGATCAACCTCGCCACCCCGAAGAAGGCGATGCTGGGCCGGTCCCGCAAGGCGCTCCTCGACGAGGTCCAACGGGCGACGAAGGTCGGGGTCGACGGCCTGATCCTGCACCCGGGCGCGCACATGGGTGAGGGTCCCGACAACGGTCTCCCCCGGATCATCGAGAGCCTCAACTGGGTGATCGAGAAGACGCCCGAATCGCCCGTTCGCCTCCTCCTCGAGAACGCGGCCGGCCAGGGCACGGCGCTCTGCTCCACGTTCGCCGAGCTCCGCCGGGTGCTCGATGGGGTCACCGAGCGCGGGCGGGTGGGAGTCACCCTCGACACCTGTCACCTGTACGCCGCCGGGAACGATTTCCGGACTCCAGAATCCTACGGGCGCCTCGTCGACCGGCTCGCCTCCGAGCTCGGCGTCGAGGAGGTCCGGGCGTTCCACCTGAACGACGCGAAGGCCGAGCTCGGTTCGCATCTCGACCGCCACGAGAACATCGGCAAGGGGCAGATCGGCCTCGAGGGGTTCCGGTCGTGGCTCAACGACCCGAAGTGGTCCGAGACGCCCGGCTACCTGGAGACCCCGCTCTCGGACGACGACTACGCCGCGTACGTTACCGACCTCGCCTCGCTCCGATCGGTCCTGTCGTCCCCCAATCCCCCGTCGACGGCCGAGCCGCCCGCCCCGTCCCACCGCCCGTCCTCGCGTTCCCGTCGGGCCGGCCCAGCCGCAGGAAAGGCGGCGTGACCGACGGGCGCGAGCCCGAGGAACTCCGAGCGGCGTACGAACGGACGGTCGTCGAACTCGGCTCGGTCGACCCGGCGATGGTCGTCATCGAGGCGGGCCCGGCCCCCCCAAGCACGGCGGTCCGCTTCGCCACGAAGTTTCCCGAGCGCTCGTTCTTGGCCGGGTCGTCGGATCCCTCGCCAGTCATCCTGGCCGCCCAGAAATCGGAGGGCGGCCGCGCGGTGTTCGCGAGCGGGTCGGTCGCCCAACTCGTCGGACCGTCGTACTCGGCGCTCCGGGAATCGATCTGTCGTCGGAGGGCGAACGTCAAGCTCGTCGCCCTAGACGGGGGACTTTCGCCTCCGTCGTCGGCGCCGTTCCCGCCGATGCTCGAGGACCTCGGTCTCCTTCGGGGCCTTCCGGGGATGACGGTCGTCGTCCCCGCCGATGGGCCGACGACGGCGGCCGCGACCCGGGCGCTAGCGAGTTTTTCGGGACCCGCCTATCTCCGATTGGCCCCCGGGATCCTTCCGACCGTTTCGGACGGCACGTTTCAGATCGGCCGGGCCCCGACCGTGCGGGAGGGAAGCGACCTCACCATCGTCGCGGTCGGGGCGATGCTCCGGACCGCCCTCGACGTGGCCGACGAGCTCGCCCGCGTCGGGGTCTCGGTCCGGGTGCTCGACTTCGCTTCCGTCAAGCCGTTCGACGTGAAGGCGCTCCTTCGGGCCGCCCGGGACACGGGCGCGATCCTCACGATGGAGGAGCACAGCGTCCTCACCGGCGTCGGCGCGCTCGTCGCGAGCGCGACCGCCGAGGAGGCCCCGGTCCCGGTTCGGCGGGTCGGCGTGCCGGATGTTCTTGTCGAACCGAGCGGTCCGGGCGACGCTCGGGACCGCCTCGGGTTGTCGAAGGAGCGGTGCCTCGAAGAGGCGTGGGTGCTGCTCCGCGCGAGGGGCAAGGTTCAGTAACCCCTCGACCCTCGGTCGGGACAGTTCACGGAGGCAAATCGGTCGTGAAGCTGTTCCTCGATACCGCCAGCATCACCGAGATCAAGACGATGTGGGACGTCGGCATCCTCGACGGGGTGACCACCAACCCCTCCCTCGTCGCGAAGGAGGGACGCAAGTTCGAGGACGTCCTCCGCGAGATCACCGCGCTCGGCGTTCCGTCCGTTTCGGCGGAGGTCGTCGGCACGACGACCGACGCGATGCTTTCGGAGGGCCGGAGACTCCGCCAGATCCACCCGTCGATTTACGTCAAGACCCCGATGACCCCGGCGGGCCTGACGGCGACGAAGATCCTCGCCTCGGAGGGGACCCGCGTCAACATGACGCTCGTCTTCTCGGCGAACCAGGCGCTCCTCGCCGCCAAGGTTGGCGCCGCCTACGTGAGCCCGTTCATCGGACGGCTCGACGACAACGGTCAGGACGGCATGGAGCTGATCGAGGACATCGTCGAGATCTACGAGAACTACGACTACGCGACCGAGGTCCTCGTCGCCTCGGTCCGCCACCCGGTCCACGTTCTCCAGGCCGCGAAGATCGGCGCCGACATCGCCACGATGCCGTTCGCGGTGATGGAGAAGCTCGTCCAGCACCCTCTCACGGACATCGGCCTCGCCCGGTTCCTGAAGGACTGGGAAAAGGTCCCGAAGGGCTGAGGGGGCGCGCTTGGCGGACCCCGCCCTCGTGGAACAATACCTCAAGCTGACCGCCGAGGCTCTCGCCCGGGTCCGCGCCACCCCGCCGGCCCGCTCCTTCCTCATCGGGGCCTCCGAGGACTTCCTCGGCATGGCCCGGGCCTACCTCTCCGACGCTCGGCACTTCCGCGATTCGGGGGATCTCGACCGCGCGCTGGCGGCGGCGAGCTACGCGCACGGCTGGCTCGACGCGGGCGTCCGCCTCGGCCTGCTCGATGGAGGGGACGACGACGTCCGGTTCACGCCGTTCCGGTAGCGCCGCGCCCCTCCCCCCGCACGCCGTGCGGGCGATCGAGCGCCACCTGCGCGACCGCGAGTCGCGGCGGCGCCGGCTGTTCGAGCGGGCGCGCGCGCTCCGACGCCGCGCCCAGCACACGATGACCCGGATGCACGCGGGGACCGCCAGCACGGCGGAGCTTGCGAAGGTGCGCCGCGACCTCGCCGTCCTCGCCCGGTCGCTCCCGAACGAGTTCTCGGGTGACGAGGGCCTCGCCGAGGACGCGCTCCAGGAGGCGGTGGAGGCGGTCTTGCTTGGGGCCATCATCGACGGAAAGGAGTTCCCCACGCCGACCGAGCTCGCCGTCTCGCCGGAGCCCTACCTCCTCGGACTCGGCGACGTCGTCGGGGAGGTCCGCCGCCTCGCGCTCGCCGAACTCGCGCGCGGCGACGTCGACCGGGCGGCCGACCGCCTCGCGCTCATGGAATCGCTCTACCACACGCTCCTCGGTTTCGAGACGGCCCGCGCGATCGTCTCGCTCAAGCCGAAGCAGGACACCGCCCGCGCCCTTCTCGAGAGGACGCGGGGCGAGGTCACGATGGCCCGGCTTCTTCACCGCGCGGGAGTACGCTCGTCCGATTCCGGAGGCACAGGATGAGCGGCGTTCGTCGGGTCGTCGGAGTGATCGGCGGGTCGGGCGTCGACCGCGTGTTCGACACCGGCCATCGGACGACCCACCGGGTCGCCACGCCCTGGGGCGCCCCGTCGGCGGCCATCGAGGAGGGTCGTGTCGGAGACCTCACCGTGCTGTTCCTCCCGCGCCATGGGATCGGACATGCGATCCCGCCGCACCGCGTGAACTATCGCGCCAACGTCGACGCCTTGAAGTCGCTCGGCGCCGACAGCATCGTGACCGTCAGCTCGGTCGGGTCGCTGAAGGCCGACCTGCCCCCCGGCACGTTCGTAACGCCCGACCAGTTCGTCGACTTCACCAAGAGCCGACCGACGACGTTTTTCGATGGGGGGCGGGTCTACCATGTCTCGCTCGCCGACCCGTTCTGCCCCGAGCTCACCCAACGGGCGATCGCCGCGGGCGATGCCGTCGGCCAGAAGTTCGCGTCGAAGAAGACCTACGTGTGCGTCGAGGGCCCGCGATTTTCGACGAGGGCGGAATCGAACTTCTGGCGGGGCTTCGCCGACATCATCGGCATGACCCTCGTCCCCGAGGTGACGCTCGCCCGGGAGCGGGGCATGTGCTACCTCTGCCTCGCGATGGTCACCGACTTCGACGTCTGGGCCGAGAAGCCGGTCGAGGCGAAAGACATCGTCGAGACGATGGCGCGCAACGTCGACCGGATGCACTCGGTGCTCGCCCAGCTCCTGCCGAGCCTCGCCGGGCCGAAAGCGTGCGAATGCGAACGCTCGCTCGAGGGCGCGGGGCTCTGACCGAGCGCGCGGCCTAGCGAGCGCCCCGGCGAACGGTGATCGGGATCACGCCGGCCGCGAACTCGACCTCCGCGATCTGCACGGGGTCGATCAGGTCGGCGGGGACGTCGGTCAGGATCGGGGCGCCGAGGGAGACCTGGAGCGCCCGCGCGCCGAGAATGCGCGCCCGCTCGAAGCGAGTGTAAGCCTCGTTCCGGGCACGAACTGAACCGGCCTCGGTCACGTAGGTACCCGACGGGGCCGCCGGCAGGGCCGCGGCCGTCAAGGGCTCGGCCAGCTAGGGGTTCGTATTTACCGTTTGTGTCTCGTGTGGCTTTGCCCGAGAA
>DAIQBL010000042.1:0-15080 GCA_036781185.1 Thermoplasmatota archaeon
ACCCGGGTTCGAGGCTCCGGAGGCCTCTGTGATGTCCAAGCTATACTACGGGCCCAGTCAGGATAGGCGCGCGACGTCCCCGTGGCTATTGGCTTTTCGCCGGCTCATCCCGCGTCCCGGCGTCGGTCACGGCCGCGACTCGAGGTACCGTCGAAGGCGTTGGTAGACCTCATCCCGGGTCTCGAACATTTCGAAATCGGGCCGTCCCTCCAGCGCGCGGTAGATCCCGCGGTGTCCGCCTTCGACTTTGAGCCTCCAACGACTTGGCGTCTCGCGCAAAGGACGAACGTCGAGGTCCGGCGTTGCCGTCCAAGGATGCCGGGCAAGAAGAGGAAACTTGGCCAGGAAGGCCCGCTGAACGGGTTCGGGCAGCCGGAGGAACTCGCGTTCGGCCGACGCAAGGAAGGTGAATTGCTCCTTCCACGGTCCGAGGGGGCTCGTCGACACCACTCAACTGCCCAGCTTGCGGAGTCGAGGGCTGGCTCGCTCGACCTCGGCATACGTCCGGCTCGATTCCTCACGCTCACGGCGCTCGAGCTCTCGGACGGTTTCGGGGGGCAGCCAATCCTCGAACGCCGAGAGCAAGAACTCGTCCCAGTTCTTGCCGGAGGGCTTCAAGCGGAGCAAGAGATCGATGGTCGATCGATGCGCGGGGATGCTCGACATCGGATCCGCGGCGCTCATGAGTAGCTCATGAATCGCCCGGGCATAAGGAGTACTCCCGGGCCGGCCGTGGGTCCCGGCGCGTCCCCAGTCGGTTCCGGAAGACCCGTCCGAGCGCCGGCCCGCGCGGAGCCACGTGGGGGCGAGCCCGGAATCTCGGTCTCGTCCCGGGTCATTCCCGCGAGGCGGCGCCGGAGGGTTTATTAAGGGGTTTTCGGAGAATGAACGTCTGCCCCTCGGGAACGAGAGGAACGGGAAGACATGAGCACGAAGCAGAGCGTCCGAATCCGAGCAGAGCCGTTGACGAAAGCCAAGGCCGGCCCGGTCCCGACCCCCGTTCGCCGCTAGGCGGACGGGCGGTCCCAGCGCCGACACCGGTCTCGGGATCCTCGACCAACGTGGCCCGCCGTCGAGGACCTGGGCGGCTTCCGGCTCGCGCCCCCGCCCACTTGGGCGGAGGGGCGGGTCGGGAGCCGAAGTAGCCGACCCCGCCCGAACCGGTTCCCGTGATTCGTCCTCGAACCAAGCGATCCCTGAGCCCGTTCCGGCTGGTCAACGGCGACATCCTGCTCGCCCGGGACGTCTACGGCCTCGGGCTCCGGATCCCCCGCGACGGGTCCGATGCGGTCTGGCGGTTGCTCCGCCTGATGGACGGAACGCGAGACCTTCCGACGCTGACGAAGGCCCTCCGTAGGACGTACCCAGGATGGGACGCGACGACCACCCGACGGGCCGTCGCCCGCCTCGAGAAGCTCGGGGTCGTCGAGGAGGGGGAACCCCACGGGACCCTGCCGGAGGCGGAGGCCGACCGGTACTCCCGGAACTTCGACTTCTTCTCGCTCGTGACGCTCGGGACCCCCCGACGCGCCGTCGACCTCCAGCTGCGGCTCCGCGCGGCCCGCGTGACCATCCTAGGGGTCGGGGCGATTGGAACCGCGACCGCGGCCAGCCTGGCGGCGGCCGGGGTGGGCCACCTGCGGATCCTCGACCCGGACCGGGTCGAGCGGTCGAACCTGAACCGGCAGATCCTCTACCGGTCGAGCGACGTCGGCCGGTGGAAAGTCGACGCCGCCGCCGAGCATCTCCGGGCGCTCAACCCCCACCTCAAGGTCACCAAGGAACGGAAGATGGTCCGGACGCCCCGCGACCTCCTCCCGCTGCTCGACGACTGCGACCTGTTCATCCTCGGGGCGGACCGGCCGCACGAGATCCTGCTCTGGACGAACGATGCCGCGGTCGCCCGCGGGACCCCGTGGCTCGACAACAGCTACTCGGGACCGCGCTGCTCGATCGCGCTGTTCGTGCCGGGCCGGACCCCCTGCCTCCGCTGCCTGCAGCACGAGCTCGAGCGCCGGCAGCGGGTCGAGCGGGTGTTCGAGGGCGCCGCCCTCTTTCCCGAACCGTCCGCGAACGCCGTGATCGCCCCCACCGCCGGCGTCGCGGGCCATCTCGGCGCCCTCCGGGCCCTGTACTTCCTCGCCGGCCTGCGTCGGAAGGACGACGGCGTCCTCGTCCAGCTGAACCTCTGGAGCCCCGGCGACGTTCACGTCGTGCGGCCGCGCTACTGGCCCGCGTGCCCGGCGTGCGGGCGGGGCCGGCGATCGGCGTAACCCTCAACGCCTCGCCCCCGGCGCGAGGAGCCGGCCCCGCCCATCGGTGGGTCCATGACGGGGGACCGCGCTAGTGGACCCGATGGTCCCGGCGCCGCCGCCCACGCCGAGCCCCGCCGGAAGCGGCCGTCCGGGGTGGAACCGCGACCTCGGATACTTCCTCGGCGGGCACACCGCGAGCTGGGCCGGCCTGGGCGTCGCGGACGTGCTGATCGTCTGGCTGGTGTTCTCGGAGACCGGTTCGACCCTCGCCGTCGCCGCGGTCGGCGTCGCGCAGGCGATCCCGCCGATCGTCCTCGGCTACTTCGCGGGCGCCCTCGCCGACCGCTACAGCCGTCGACTCCTGCTCATCGTCACGGCGGTCGGTCAGGCCGCGGTCCTCGCCCTCGTTCCCGTCACGCTCGGTCTCTTCGGCTTCCGGCTCGCGATCCTGCTCGCGGTCGCGCTGGCCCTCGAGACGGCGACCCTGATCTTCGGTCTCTCGGCGACGGCGATCCTTCCCGACCTCGTCCCCTCCGAACGGCTCGAAGGGGCGAACGCCCTCACGCAGGCGTTCTCCTCGGTCTCCTGGGCGGGCGGGGCGGCGCTCGCGGCGGGCCTGTTGGTCCTCGCGGGAACGACGGCGAGCTTCGGCGTGAACTTCGGGGTGTTCGCGGTCGGCGCCGTCCTGGTCGCGCTGATCGTCGGTCGGGTCGCGGCCGGGCCGGCCCCGGGGACGCCGGCGCCGCGGCGGAGCCTCCGCGAGGAGTTCATCGAGGGGGTCCGGTTCCTTCGCGGCCACGAATGGCTGCTCGGCTTCACGATCGTCGCGGTCGGGGCCGGCTTCTTCGTGACGATGTTCTCGCCGTATCTCGTCGTCTTCACCGTCGAGGGACTCGGCGAGCCGGCCAGCTACTTCGGCTACCTCGCCGGATCGTACAGCGCCGGGTTCTTCGTCGGCTCCCTCCTCACCGCGCGCCTCCGCGTCCTCCCGCGGTTCGGCCGGGTCCTCGGCCTCGCGCTCCTCGGGAGCGGGGGCCTGCTCGGCCTCCTGGTGCTCGCGCCGAGCCTCCTGTTCGCCCTCGTCGCCTTCGGGCTGATGGGGACGATGATGGGGGTCGTGATCACCGGCTCGATCACGCTCGTCCAGGTCGTCGTCCCCTCGGACCTGCTCGGGCGGTACCTCGGGCTTCAGGAGACAGTCGTCTGGCTCGTGGCGCCCGTCGGGGTTCTCTCGGGAGGGCTGCTGATCTCGGCGTTCGGCGCCCGGACCGGGTTCGCCGCGGCCGCGGTGGGGTTGGCGGCCGTCGGCGCCGTCACGATCGCTTCCCGAAATCTCCGCTCGATCGGCTCGTCCCCCCCGACCAGTCCGGGTCGGGAATAGGGCTTCGCGTCCGGGCCGTCGGCGACGGCGACGCTACCCGAAGCCCACGACGGCGGGCTGCAACCGCCCGCCGAGGTTGCGGGCCTCGTCGACGAGGTCCGGGCGTAGACGGACGAGACCGTCGCGCACGAGCCGTTCGAGGCGCTCCCGCGCCGGACCGGTCGAGTGGCGGGCGATCTCGAGCTCGGCGGTCCGAAGTTCGACCTCCATCTGGTCGGCGAGGAGGTGGCGGCCGGCGAAGATCTCGCCGGCGACCCCGAACGCCCGGGCCGCCCCGTCGAGCTCGCCCCGGGCGAGGGCGACGCGGCCCTCGGTGAGGGACGCCCGCGCCGTCCCGAGCGGGTCCTCGACCTGCTCGAAGAGGCCCTTCGCCTGGCGGACCTCGTGCGCCGCCTCCTCCGTCCGGGCGAGGCCGAACTCGAGGTCGGCGAGGTTCAAGTGGGCCCACCCGGCGCGGCGGAGGTCGTTGGCCGTCTCAGAGAGGTCGACGCACTGGCGGAGCGCGGTCCGGGCCTCGTCGTGGCGGCCGAGCGCGCTCAGTTCGACCCCGAGGCATAGGTTGCCGAGCGCGGCCTCCGTGAGGTCGCCGAGGTCCATCAGGCGGTCGATCGCCGTCCGGTACTCGTTGAGGGCGTCGGGCTCGCGCCCCGGGATCATCGAGAGGACGGTCGCGCGCCGGATCTGCTGGGAGGCGATCTCGCGGGGCTCCCCCTCCTCGAGGGCGACCGCGAGCGCGGCATCGTGGGATTCGAGCGCCTCGGCGTAGTTGCCGCGGTAGTACTGGATCTCGCCCTGCAGGCGGTACGCGAGCCGCGGGATGTCCCCGCGGTCGAGGCCGCGGAGGTTCGCCGGCATCTCCTGCAGCGACTTCTCCGCCTCGTCCCACCGCCCCTGGTCGGCGAGGACCCGGGCCCGATAGACGCCGAACAGCGCCCGGTCGACCGGGCTCGCGGCGCTCCAGAGCGGCTCCGACTTGCGGATCTCCTCGAGGAGCTGCTCGGCCGCCTCCGCGGGGCCGACGTGGGCCTGCTGGACCGCGACCTCGAGCCGGAGCTTCAGCTCCGTCTGGGGGTCCGGTGGGGTCAGTCGCCCGAGCGCCTCCAGCGCGAGGCGGAGGTACAGGAGCGAGACTTCCGGCTGGAACGAGCGCGCTGCGTGCGCGGCGGCCTGCTGGTTGTACTCGACGGCCTGCCGGTCCATCCCGCCGAGGTAGGTGTGGCGGGCGAGCCGGTACACCGTCGGGACGTCCGTCGCGCCGTCCTTCAGGAGCGCCTCGGCGAGCTGGCGGTGGTACCGTCGGACGGAATCTGTCGGGAGCCGCGCGATGAGGCTGTCCCGGGTCTCCTCCCGGTCGAACGCGAACCGGCCCCCGCCGAGGGGGTGGATCAGTCCCTTCGTCGCGAGCTCGTCGAGATGTGCGAGGGTCGCGGCGTCGGTCAACCCGGCGGCGGCCGCGATCGTCCGGCGGTCGATCTCGGGGCCGGCCAATAGGGCGAGGTGCAAGACGAGATGTTCCTCCGACTCCGGCCCGGCCGCGACGGCGGTCCCATCGGCGGCGGTGGCGGCCGGCATCGGGGCGCTCGGCGGTTGGACGGCCGACGGGGAGAGGAGCCGGACGATGCGGGCCGGGACGCCCCCGGACCGGAGCCTAAGCCGGTGGACCTCGGCCTCCGGGAGGGGGGTGCCGGGGAGCGCCCATCGGACGAATTCCGCCGCCTCGGGTTCGGAAAGCGGACGGAGGACGATCCGATCGACGGCTTCGTTCAGTCGAAGGGGGTCCATCGGGTCGGGCGTCGCCCGCGGGCCGACGGTCGGCGGGTCGCAGGTGGCAACGATCCAGACCGGTCGCCCGGCGATGCGCGTCAGGAGGTACTCGAGGAACGCCCGCGACCCCTTGTCCGAGCGGTGCACGTCGTCGAGGAGCAGGAGCACCGGCGCATCGCGCGACGCGGTGAGGATCGGCTCGGCCCAGTTGCCGAACAGCTGGAGCCGGTCCGTCGCGAGCTCGGACGGGGCGTCCTCGTCCATCGAGCCGAGCGGGTCCATCTCGGAGAACCTCGGCCGGGTCCGCTCGACGGCCGGCTGGAACGCGAGCGGGGCCGACTCGGAGGCGCTCGAGAACGGCGTCGCGGAGTCCGACGGCGCGGCGGCGAGGGAACGGAGCGCGTCGTCAATGAGCTGGAACGGCGGGAGGTACTCCGCCCACGACGCTTTCGCCAACGCGACTCGGAAGCGGGGCGCGGGGGACGCCTCGGCGAGCAGCGCGAGGATCGTCGACTTGCCGACGCCGCTCACTCCTTCGAGGATGGTGAGACCGCCGGCTCCCTCGACGGCCCGGTTCCGGCGCCGGAGGAGTTCGGCCCACACCTCCGGCCGCCCGATCCGCGGGGGCACGGGGCCCGAGTGGGACCACACGTGCCAATTACGCGCGGTTTGTGCTATTAAACGCCACCTAGAGAATGGTCAGGGACCCGTCTCATCGGACCGAGGCCCGGACCGCCCTCCCGGGCGGTCGGGCGAATGGTTCGGAGTGCCCGACGCGGCCGACGTCGTCGGTCAGGCGGGTTGCGCGGCCTTCGGGGCCCGGCCCTTGCCGGGCGTCGGGGCGGGCGTGGGGGTCGGGGTCGCGCTCTTGGGTTCGGAGAATCCGCACTTCCCGCACGAGCGCCGGTTCGGGTGCTCGGCGAGGAACGTGCCGGGTCCGCACTTCGGGCACGACTTGTGCGTCCGCACGAGCGTCTCGCCCTTCGCGTTGTAAAGCCCGACGCGGGCCTTCGCCATTCTAGGCCTCCTTGGCCGGGGCCTTCTCCGCCTTGTCAGCCTTCTCGGCCTTCGGCGCCTTCGGGGCCTTCGCGGGCTTGTCCACCGGCTTCTCGGCCGGCTTCGACTCGGACTTCGGCTCCGCCTTCTCGGCGGGTTTCTCCGCCGCCTTCTCGGCCGGCTTCTCCGCGGCCGGGGCGGGTGCGGCCTCGGGCTCGGCGCCCGGCGTCGCCGGCTTCGCCTTCTCCTTCAAGCCGTTGCGGATCAGGATGTGCTCGCGGACGGTCGTCATCGCGGCGTCCTTCGTGGAATAGGCGGCCGCCTCCCCGACGCTCATCGGGGTGCCGAACTTCGCGTGCATCCGTTCGACGACGATCCGGTCCTTCGGGACCTTCAGCTGGTTCGCGAGCTCCTGGCGGACCTCGTCGCGTTTCGGGGTCGCGGCGGTCGGGTGGCTCATCAGGAAACGGTACTCGGTGCGCTTCAGGAGCGGGTTCTTCCGCTCCTCAACGATCTTCAGGTCCAAGGTCCACCCTCCGCAGTTCCATCTGGCCGACGAGCGCTTTCACGTGTTCTTTCGTCGCGGCGTCGACCCCGACGAAAGAGACCCCCGCACCCGGGATGCCGTATATAACGGTCGCTCCGAGAGGGAGCGCCTCGACGAGCGCAAGCGATCCCAAGTCCTCTTCTCCGTCGACTTCGAGCAGTCCGCCGCCGCTCGCGAGCATCTCCCGGACCGCGCGGCGCAGCCGCTCGGTGAGCGTTCCCGCGGGGTTGACGACGCGCCGGCGGCCGCGCGCGGCGAGCGGCGCGAACTGCGATGGATCGATCGGCTCGTTCCGCTGCGTCTTGAAATCGACGATCCCGAGGATCGGGAGGTTGCCGAGCTGGACGGCGAGGCCGGTGACCCGGTCGCCGCAGCTCGCGAACTGCTTCAGCGCCGCGATGCGGCGCTCGGCTTCCGCGCCGGCGTAGACCGGCCCGTACCGCTCGGCGAGTGCGGCCCGTAGGGACGGAGGTACGACCCAGACGCGCTCGTCACTTGACCCGGAGCGCGTACCGACCGCTCGCATGGATCCCCATCTTCCGGGCGATCTCCGACTTCTCGGGGTCGATCACGACGAGGTACCCCTGCCACTCGCGCGAGGTCTCCCCGCCGCACCGGGGGCACTTGTTGCTGTCCCCGATCGATTTGCAGTTCTTGCACGCCTTGAGGTTGATCACGCGGCCTTCGCCCCCTCGGCGGACTTCGCGGCGGGCGCGGCGGCCTTCGCCGGCCCAGCGGGCTTCGCGGGCGCGGCCGACTTGCCGGACTCCTTCTTCGCGGGGCGCTTACCGGACTTCTCGTCGGCCTTCTTGTGGGCGTCGACCACCCACTCGAGGCGCCCGAGGCCGGGCTGGCGCATCGTGAGGCCGATGCGGCTGTCGCGCGGGGAGATCTCGGAGAGCGAGAGCGACACGACGCGGGCGCGGACCTTGTAGCCGACCTTCAGGTCGCGCTTCGTCTCCACGCCGACGAGCCGCTGGTTGTGCTCGTCGATGTTGACGCGGTCGTCCATGATCTGGCTGACGTGCAATAGGCCGTCGAGCGGGCCGAACCGGACGAACGCCCCGAACTTCCGGATCTCGACGACGGAGCCCTCGACGACCTCCTGGATCTCCGGGCGGAAGACGAGCGAGTCGTACTCGACCTCCTGGTAGACGCCACCGTCGCCGTGGATGATGTGTCCCTCGCCGATCGGCCGGACCCCCTGGATCATGACGGTGAGGTTCTGGCCGTCGAACAGCTTCCCCTCGAACTGCTGCTGGGCGAGTTCGGTCAGGACGTTCTCGAGCTTCGGCCCCAGACGTTCCGGGGGGACGCGGACCACGTCCCGCCGATGGTCGAGATAATACATGCCGGGGCGCGCACCCGGGCCCTCTATTTGATGGTTGCGACGCGCGGCGCGCGAGGGTTTCTATCCCGGGCCGCTCGTCGGCCGGACGATGGCCCCGGACGCCGGTGGGATGGACCGGCAGGTCGTCCGAGAGCTCGACCGGGTGGAGAAGCGGCTCTCGGTCTGGGACCGGAGCCTCGGGCTCGCCGACTGGGCGCTGTACACCGGCCACGGCGATGAGCGGACGGTCGTAAGGCTGCAGGTCGCCCGAGCCGCCTTCCTCCGGTCCCCCGAGCTCGGCCGACTGGCCGAGCGTCTCCGAAGGTCGCTCGGGTCTCCCCTCCTCGACCGTCGCGGCGAGCTCCTCCGGCGCTCGCGCCTCGACGCCGAGGTCGAGCAATCACCCGACATCGTCCGGCTGCGGAGCCGGCTCCAGGCCCGCATCGTCCGGTACCGCCCGACGTGGCGAGGCAAGCGCGTCGGACGCGCCGTCGTCTACGACACGATCCGCGGCTCCGCAGACCGCCGGGAGCGCGAGCGCGCCTGGCGGGCGGAGGAACCGCTCCACGAGGCGCTCGAGGAGCCGCTCCGACGGCTCATCGGGCTCCGGAACGACCGGGCCCGCTCGGTCGGGTTCCGCTCGTTCGTCGACCTCCGGATGGCGTTCGAGCGGATCGCCCCCGGCCGCCTCCGCGCGCTCGCCCGCGCCGCGAGCGCTCCGGTGCGGGCGTTCTCCCGCGAGCTCCGCGAGGAGTTCGCTGCGCGAACGGGGGAATCCGGCTGGGCGCCGTGGGACATCCGATACGCCCTGGAGAGCCGGGTGCCGATGTCGGAGGAACCGTTCCCCGGGCGGAGGATGGTCCCGACGATCCAGCGGGGGCTCGCCGCCTGGGGATTCCCCGCGGACCGGCTGAAGTTCCGGATCGCGCGCTGCGACCAGCCGTTCGGGGGGCTCACGATCTCGCCCCGTATCCCGACCGACATTCGGATCCTGCTGCACCCGAAGGGGGGCTGGGAGTACTACACCGTCCTATTCCACGAGTACGGCCACGCCGTCCACTCCCGCTCCGTCGACCAGCCGTCCCACCTGTTGCGGAATCCCGACCTCGGCTACGCCGGGTTCGCCGAGGGGCTCGCCGGGGTGTTCGAGCAGATCGGGTACGACCCGGAGTGGCTCGGGACGATCCCCGGGCTCGACCGCACCGCCGCCGTCGAGTTCGCCCGGTGGCGGTCGAGAAGCGGCGTGTTCGAGGTCGCCGGGCACGCCCTCGGGTCCGATGCCGAGTTCCGCCTCTACGAACGGCCGGACCGGGATCCCCGCCCGGCCAGCCAGGCGCTCGCCCGGCAGCGGTTCGGCTACGACGACTACGAGCTCCGCTCGTGGGGCGACCCGTTCCTGGTCACCCACCCGGTGTACCAGCAAAGCTACCTCATCTCGCCCTTGTTCCGGGCCCAGGTCGCCACGGCGATGGGCCGGGCCACCGGGGGCCCGTTCTGGCCGAACCCGAAGGCGGCCCGGTGGCTGACCGAATCGTTCCTCGCGCTCGGGGCCCGATACGACTGGACGACCCGGCTCGAGGACGTGACCGGCTCGCCGCTCTCGGCCGCGCCGTTCGTCGCGGCGATGTCGGCGGCCGCTTAGGGGTGCGGGATCCCGAGCGCCCGGTCGGTCATCGCGATCGACGCCGGCCCGTCCGGGGCGAGGCCGAACATCGCCCGGATCGCATCGATGTTCTCGGGCACGACGATCGACTCCTGGTGGATCGCCTGGAAGAAGTACAGGTCGGAACCCTCGACGCGCGTGCCGGCCTCCCACAGCACGTTCTCCATCATGTCGGGCCGGCCCGTCGGGCGGTCGCGGGCGAACTCCATCACCTGCGGCGTCCCGTCGACGTGCTCCCACGGCGCGAAGATGTGGAACCGCGGGGTGGAGCGGAACCGCGCGAGCAGCTGGGCCGCGTCGGTGGGCGGCCGGGAGAGCCGCACGTGGTTGACGTGGACGTGCATCAGCGTCGTCGGGACGACGACGGCCGTCGTGGTGATGGCGAGCCCCGGGACGATCGTCTGCACGTCGGGGCCGTGGTGGGAGGGGAGATGGAACGTCGGCATGATGCCGTTGATCGGACCGCGGTCCGTCTCGCCGGGGTCGGCGGCCCGCCGGACGATCGTCGCCTCCCAGGATTCGACGCCCCAGTGGGGGGCGATGACGCTCGCGGCGCGGGCGAGCCCCGTCGTGTTGCAGGAGACGACCCGGACCGTCCGGCGGTCCCGGGCCCGGTCGTAGTTGGCGAGGGCGTTGAACGACACCTCCGCGACGTCGGACTTCTCCCCGCCCTGGAAGATCGCGCGGACCCCGGCGGCCTGGTACTTCTTCCCGTTCTCCCGTCCGACCTTGTCCGGCGTGCAGTCGACGACGACGTCCGCGGCGGCGATCAGGTCGTCGACCGTGCCGGCGACCGCGAGTCCGGCGGCCGTGAAGTCGGCCTCCGTTCCGCCGCCGGCGACGTACATCGCGTACCCGCGCTCGGCGGCGCGACGGGCCTCGAAGCTCGGCCGGGTCTTGGCGACCCCGACGAGCGTCATGTCCGGTTGGCTCGTCACCGCATCGGCGACGCGCTTGCCGATGGTGCCGTAGCCATTGACCGCGACCTTCACCTTCACGCGGACAGCACCGGGCGTAGCGACCCGGCTCTTCCACAAAAGAGTTGGCGTTCGCGTCGCAACGGCGCACTTTGGCGCCCGCGAACCTTTATGGCGGAGGGGGGTCCCGGCCCGTCGATGGAGTTCGAGCTGTCCGACGAGGAACAGGCGTTCCAGGCGGCGGTCCGGAAGTTCGGCGACAAGGTGCTCCGGACCCACGAACGGCGCATCGACGCCGAGGGCCGGATCCCGAAGGAGGTGCTCGACGAGATGGCCCGGCTCGGGCTGCTCGCGATGCCCGTCCCGGCCGAGTACGGCGGGCTCGGCGGCTCCGCGGTCCTGACCGAACTCGCGGCGGAGGAGATCGGCCGCGGCGACTTCTCGATGGCGACGGCGGTGTTCTTCCTCCTCGAGGCCGGCTGGGGCTGGGTCCTCAGCCAGCACGGCACCGAGGAAGCGAAGCGCGAGATCCTCCCGCCGGTCTGCCAGGGGAAAACGTTCCTCGGGATTGCCACGACCGAACCGACCGGCGGAAGCGACCTCGCCCGGATGCGGACGACGTCGACCCGCACGCCGGACGGATTCACCGTGCGGGGCGAGAAGGCGTTCCTCTCCGGCGTCGAGGAGGCCCGGACGATGGGCGGGGGCCACCTGACCCTCACGAAGTCGACCGACGGTGACGGGTTCAACTTCCTCTACGTCCCGACGAACTCCCCGGGCAACTCGACGCAGAAATTTCAGAACATGGGCCGGATGGGGATCTCCACCGGCGCGATCACGTACGCCGACACGAAGGTCCCGACGGGGTACCTGCTCGGCGAAGAGGGCCACGGCTTCGACTACGCGATGGAGGGGTTCACCGTCGCGCGGACGTTCGTCAGCGCCGCGTGCGTCGGCGCCGCCGAGCGGGCGCTCGAGACCGGCCTCGCCTACATCCGCGAGCGCCAGGCGTTCGGCCAACCGCTCGGCAAGTTCGAGGGGATCCAGTTCGAGGCGGTCGACCTGTACGCTCAGATCGAAGCCGTGAAGTGGCAATGCCGGCGGGCGGCGTGGCTGCTCGACCGGTACACGCTACGCGGCGACCACTCGCACCGCTCGGAGGTCGTGAAGGCGGTCGCCGCGGTGAAGCTCACCGCCCCGCCGATCGCCTTCGAGACCGTGAAGCGGGTGATGATGTGGTACGGCGCCGCGGGCTACACGAAGGACGTCGGGCTCGAGCTCGGGCTCCGCGGGGTGATGTCGTACCTCGTCGGCGCCGAGGGGGGTCTCAACATCATGCGGATCATCCTCGGCCGCGAGCTCCTCGGGAAGGAGTTCGTCCCGTACAAGTGACGCGGCGTCCGAGCGGGGCGTCGCCGGCCGTCTTCTCGGAGCGCGCGTTCCACGCGTGGCTCGCGCGCGGGGCGCGCCCGTCGAGCGGAATTCCCCTGCCGCTGGGCGACGACGGGGCGGCTCTCCGGCTGCGGCCCGGACGGGTCGCGCTGATCACGACGGACGCCCTCGTGGAAGGCACGCACTTCCTTGGGGGATCGCCCCCGAAACTCATCGGCCGCGCCGTGGCCTCGGTCAATCTCAGCGACGTCGCCGCGAAGGGCGGACGACCGCTCGGTCTCCTCCTCGACCTTCTCCTCCCCCCGGCCACGCCGGCCCGGTGGGCCCGCGACGTCGTCGAGAGCGCCCGTCGGGAGATGCGACGCTGGGGCGCCGACCTGGTCGGCGGCGACACGAAGCCCTCGGCCGCGCGCGCCGTCGTGGGCACGATCCTCGCCGAGGCCGAACCCGGCCGGCTGGCCCCCCGGACGGGCGCTCGACCGGGGGACGCCCTATTGGTGACGGGAACGGTCGGACGCGGCGGAGCGGCCGCCGCTCGCCTCGGGAGAGGGCGCGTCGAGACGTCGACGCTCGAGGGCCTGCTCACCATCGATCCGCGTCTCCGGGAGGGGCGCGTCCTCGTCCGGTTCGCCCACGCGATGCTCGACACTTCGGACGGCATCGCCGAATCCGCGCGCCTGCTCGCCCTGGCGAGCGGGGTGCGCGTGGTGGTGGACCGGGAACTCCTACCTGACGATCCCGCCGTGCGTCGCCTACCCGTCGATCGCCGCGAGGCCGCCCTGTTCTTCGGTGGCGATTACGAGCTGCTGGCCTCCGTCCCGGCGCCCCGGGCGGCGGCCGCGATCCGAGCCGTCGAGCGCGTCGGCGGAACGGCGACGCTGGTGGGGCGGGTGGAGCGAGGCCGGGGGGCGTTCCTCCGCCGCGGGAATTCCGTCGGCGCGATGCCGCGCGCGGGGTGGGATCCGTTCCGATGGGCAGCCTCCCGTGTTTGACCTTCACATTCCCTCGGCTAGGCTCAAGTAGCCTACCTCGCGTGGCCGCGCTAGCCGAGGGTGGCATCACATGGCGAACGAGACGTCCTCGATCAATCCGTTTGAAACCGCGAAGCGCCAGGTCGACATCGTCGCCGAGGTCCTCCATCTCGACTCCGGGATGCGGGAGATCCTCAAGCATCCGAAGCGCGAACTGACGGTCAACTTCCCGGTCCGGATGGACAACGGCTCCTACCGAGTGTTCACGGGCTACCGGGTCCAGTACAACATGGCCCGCGGCCCGACGAAGGGCGGCATCCGGTACCACCCGCAGGTCACGCTCGACGAGGTCCGCGCCCTCGCGGCCTGGATGACCTGGAAGTGCGCCGTCGTCAACCTCCCGTACGGCGGGGCGAAGGGCGGCGTCATCTGCGACCCGAAGGCGATGAGCAAGGACGAGCTCCAACGGCTCACCCGCCGGTACGCGACCGAGATCTCGCCGATCATCGGGCCGGAGATGGACATCCCCGCGCCGGACGTCTATACCGACGGCCAGACGATGGCGTGGATCATGGACACCTACTCGATGCAACGCGGCTACTCCGTCCCGGGCGTCGTGACGGGGAAGCCGATCAGCCTCGGCGGCTCGGAAGGCCGCGGGGAAGCGACGGGGCGCGGCTGCGCCTACGTCATCCGCGAAGCGGCGCCGCACGCCGGCGTCCACATGAAGGGCGCCTCGGTCGTCGTCCAGGGATACGGCAACGCGGGCAGCGTCGCCGCGAAGCTCCTCCACGACGAGCAGGGCGCGAAGATCGTCGCCGTCTCCGACTCGAAGGGCGGGATCCACAACCCCGACGGGTTGAACCCGCACGCGGTCGAGGAGTTCAAGGCGAAGACCGGCTCGGTGATCAACTTCCCCGGCTCGCGCCCGGTCAACAACGAGGAGATCCTCGAGCTCAAGACCGACGTCCTGATCCCGGCGGCGCTCGAGAACCAGATCACGAAGAAGAACGCCGACAAGATCCAGGCGAAGATCGTCGCCGAGGCCGCGAACGGCCCGACGCTCCCCGACGCCGACACGATCCTGTTCGAGAAGAAGATCACCGTCCTGCCCGACGTCCTCGCGAACGCGGGCGGCGTCACGGTGAGCTACTTCGAGTGGGCGCAGGACATCTCCGGGTTCTTCTGGCCGCTCGCCGAGGTCAACCAGAAGCTCGAGAACGTGATGGTCCGTTCCTACAACGACGTCCACAAGGTCGCCGAGCAGCAGCACGTCCACAACCGGACGGCCGCCTACGTGCTCGCGATCCAGCGGGTCGTCGACGCGATCAACATCCGCGGGATCTACCCGTAACCGGGCGACGCCCGGCAACCCTTTCCTCCCCCGTCCCTCCCGGGCGGTGCGCATGGGCGAACTTCCCCGCTGCCGGCTGACGACCTGGGCCGAGGCCGACCTATGGGCCGACCGCATCGCCGACGCGGTCCGCGCGAAGCGCTCCGTCCCCGACACGATCGTCGGGCTCACCCGGGGCGGCTGGGTCCCTTCGAGGCTCCTCGCCGATCGCCTCGGGGTGAAGCGGCTCGTATCGATCCGGCTGCAGCACTGGGGGGTCACCGCTCAGCCGAGCGGGCAGGCGGAGCTCACCGAGGGGCTCAGCGGCCCGGTCGGGAACCAATCCGTCCTCGTCGTGGACGACATCACCGACACCGGGGAAAGCCTCGCGCTCGCGACGAAGGCGGTGCGCGACGCCGGTGCGAGCCGTATCGAGTCGGCGGCCTGCCTCCACATCGGTCACTCCAAGTTCGTTCCCGACTACCATGCGGAGACGATCCCCCGCGACGCGTGGGTCTGGGTCGTCTTCCC
>DAIQBL010000043.1:0-15010 GCA_036781185.1 Thermoplasmatota archaeon
GTCGATTGCCCCGCCATCCGCGGAACTGGTGCTCGCCGACGTTCGAATTTGCCGTGTCCCACCGAGCGAATCCGGACGAGATGGCGGAGTCCGCCGGAGGACGAGTCGTCGTCGGAAGGACCTTATACCATCCGTCCACCCCCCCGCTGTGAACGGCGGCGAACGCTCGCGCGGCCGCGACCCGGTCGTCGTCACGGGGGGCTCCGGATTCGTCGGCTCCCACCTAGTCGACTCCCTCGTATCGGATGGGCGTCGCGTCACGGTCATCGACAACCTCCTTACGGGGCGGAGCCGCAATCTCGACGGGGCCATCGCCACGGGGCGCTGCGAGCTCCTCCGGGACGACATTGGCGCCGCCCCGAGGCTGCCGAACGACGCCGCCGGTATCTTTCACCTGGCCTCTCCCGCTTCGCCCCCGGCCTACCAAAAGTGGCCGGTCGAGACCCTTTGGGCGAATGCCGCGGGAACCCGGAACGTCCTGGAGAGCGCGCGACGTTCCGACTGCCGAGTCGTGCTCGCCTCGACGAGCGAGGTGTACGGGGATCCCGAGGTCCACCCCCAGGTGGAATCGTACTGGGGCCACGTGAACCCGACAGGGGTCCGCAGCTGTTACGATGAGGGGAAGCGGTTCGCCGAGGCGATCTCCATGGCGTACCGCCGGGCGTACGGGCTCGACGTCCGGATCGCGCGCATCTTCAACACCTACGGACCCCGGATGGACCCGAACGACGGCCGGGTCGTCTCGAACTTCGTCGTCCAGGCGATCGAGGGGAACCCGTTGACCGTGTACGGCTCCGGGTCCCAGACCCGATCGTTCTGCTACGTCTCCGACCTCGTTCGGGGTCTCCGGCTGTTGATGGACGTCGAGGAGGTTCCGAACGGAGGTCCGGTGAACCTCGGCAATCCGACCGAGAACACCGTGCTCGAACTCGCCGAGGTCGTCGCCGACCTCGCTCACGTCCCCCTCCGTGTCGAACACCGGCCGGAGGCCGAGGACGACCCGCGCCGACGCTGCCCCGACATCGGGCGCGCCCAGGAGTGGCTCGGCTGGCGACCGGAGGTCCCACTGCGAGAAGGTCTCGCCGCCACGCTCGCCGGCTTCCGCCTCGAGATCGGGAGGCCCGTTGTCGCTTGACCCGGATCGGGGAGGCCCGTCGCCGCCCCCCACGGGCGTCATCGGCCTCGGGTACATGGGCCTCGCGACGGCCGCGGCGTTCGCTCGTCACGGCGTCCCGACGTTCGGGTACGACGTCGTTCCGGAACGGCGGGCGACGGTGCGGGCCGGGCATGCCCCGTTCCACGAGGACGGTCTGGAAGCGCTCATTCGCGGCGAGGTCCGGCGCGGCCGGCTCACGATCGTGGAGAGCCTCGAGGAACTCGCCCGCCGGGCGAGCGTGATCTTCCTTTGTCTCCCGACCCCCCCACGGTCGGACGGGCGCATCGACTTGCGGCCGATCCGCGCCGGCGCGCGGCAGCTCGGACGGGCGCTCGCCGGCGTCGACGCGTTCCGGTTGGTCGTCGTGAAGAGCACGGTCGTCCCCGGGACGACCGAGTCGGTCGTCGGACCGGAGCTCCGCCGGGCGGCGGGCAAGGGTCCCGACCAGATCGCGGTCGCCGCCAGCCCCGAGTTCCTCGCGGAAGGCCGGATGGTCGAGGATGCGCTGCACCCGGACCGGGTCGTCGTAGGCGTGAGCGACCCCCGCGCCGTCCGACTGGTCGAATCTCTCTACGCGTGCTTCGAGTCGCCGCTGCTCCTCATGGCGCCCGCGGCAGCGGAGATGACGAAGTACGCCGCCAACTCCTTCCTCGCGATGAAGATCTCCTTCGCCAACGAGCTGTCCCGGTTCAGCGAGCAGGTCGGCATCGACGTCGACGACGTGGCTCGGGGTCTCGGCAGCGACCGCCGCGTCGGCCGCCGGTTCCTCGATGCCGGACCGGGGTTCGGCGGGAGCTGCTTCTCGAAGGACGTGCAAGCGTTCGTCCGCTCGGCCCGGGACCATGGCGTCCGACTCCGCCTCGCCGGCCAGGTGATGCCCGTCAACGATGAGCAGACCCGGCACGCGACCTCCCTGATCCTCCGGGAGATCCCCGGAACCGGTCGCCGCGGCACGGCGGCCATCCTGGGCCTGGCGTTCAAGGAGGGCACCGACGACCTCCGCGAGTCCCGCGCGCTCCCCATCGTCGAGCAGTTGGCGGCCCGGGGCGTCTCGGTCCGCGTTCACGACCCCGTCGCCTCGGTCAAGTTCCGGGCGTGGCTCGCCGACCAGAAGCCGTCGGTGCGCCGCCGGGTGACGGTCGCGGCGACGGTCGACGAGGCGCTCGACGGAGCGGACGTCGCCGCCCTCCAGGTTCCTTGGCCCGAGTACCTCGCGTGGAGCCGCGCGTGGTCGAAGCGGATGCGACACCCCGTCCTCGTCGACCTCCGGAGGGCCTTCCCCATCGAACGGGCCAAGGCCGTCGGACTCCGGCTCGTCCGATTGGGCGACGGGCGTGCGTCCGTCGAGCCGCCCCGCGTCCCGCGGGCTCGCTCGGCCGCCCGGACGTCGGCAACGGTCGGCGCGTTCGCCCGACCGACGGCGGTGGGGCCGGAGGCGGTCGGATGAAGGTGGTGATCCCGGCGGCGGGCCTCGGCGCCCGGTTCCTCCCGGCGACGAAGAGCATGCCGAAGGAGATGCTGCCGGTGCTCGACCGCCCGATCATCCAGTACGTGGTCGAGGAAGCCGTGGAATCCGGGGCGGACGACATCCTGATCGTGACGGGGCGCTCGAAGCGCGCCGTCGAGGACCACTTCGACTACAGCCCCGACCACGGGGACCACCACGCCCTCGGTCGCCTCGACGGGCTGTCGGACAAGGCGAACATCTTCTACGTGCGCCAGCGCCGGCCCAAGGGGCTGGGTGACGCCGTCCTGTGCGCCGCCCGGCACGTCGGCCGCGACCCGTTCGGCGTGCTGCTCGGCGACACGATCAACGTCTGCGACGTGCCGCTGCTGAAGCAGCTGTTCGACAAGTTCTGGGCGCTCGGCGGGAAGTCGAGCGTCATCGCCGTCGACGTCGTGCCGGATTCGAAGGTCTCCGACTACGGGATCGTCGCCGGTGAGGAGATCTCGCCGGGCGTCATCGACGTGCACGCGCTCGTCGAGAAGCCCACGCTCGCCGACGCGCCGAGCCGGTACGGGATCACGGGCGCCTACGTGTTCACGCCGACCGTCTTCGAGTGCCTCCGCAAGACACCGCCGGGCCGCAATGGGGAGGTCCAGCTCACCGACGCGCTCGTCCGATTGCTCGAGCACGAACATCTGTACGCCGTCACCTTCGAGGGGACCCGGTACGACATCGGCGACCGGTTCCTCTGGCTGAAGGCGAACATCGAATTCGCCCTCCGGGAACCAATGTACGCCGAGAAGCTCCGAGCATTCCTCGAGGTCCAGCTCGGACAGCCCCCGATCCGGCCCCCGACGGGCCGAGGTCCGGTTCCGCCGGAGCCGAGCGGGTGAGCTCGATGCCCGTCCCGTCCTTCTCCGCCGCGGAGGTCTCGCCATGAGCGAGGTCGCCCCGGTCACCCCCTCCCAAGATCTCCTCCACCCCCCCACGACCGGGATCCTCGGGCGGGACGGACCCTCGGGGGCCGGACCGCTCGGGCCGTCCGTCGACCGGCCTCAGTACACGATCCCGAGCGGGATCTCCCTGGTCATCCCGGCGTTCAACGAGGAGCACCGACTCCGGCCGACGCTCGTCAGCTACCTTCCCGTCCTCCGTTCTCTCGGCGTCCCGTTCGAGGTGATCGTCTCCGTCAGCGGGGAGGACCGCACGTGGGAGATCGTCGAGGAGTTCGCGGGCGATGGCGTCCGCGGGGTCCGGTCCCGGACCCGCATGGGGAAGGGCCGGGCGATCCTCGAGGGGTTCCGGGAAGCGAAGTTGCCGATCGTCGCGCTGGCCGACGCCGACGGGAGCGTGCCGGGCTACGAGGTGGGCCGGCTCCTCCGAATGGCGCTCGCGGAGCCCCAGGTCGTCGTCGCCTCCCGGCGCCTCGACCGGAGCCGGGTCGAGATCGGAGAACCGTGGCCCAAGAAGCTCGCGAGCGACGTCTGGCACGCGATGGTGAAGGTGCTCCTCAACCTCCCGGTCCAGGACGCCGAGTGCGGGTTCAAGGTGTACACGCAGGAGCTCGCCCAGATGGCGCTCCGCGACATCGTGGTCACGAACTGGGTGTTCGACCTCGACCTGCTGTACCACTCGAAGGAGTACGGGGCGAAGATCACGGAGGTCGCGGTCGATTACAAGTACGACCACCGGTCCAAAATGCAGCTCGCTCGCGCCATCGGCCCGATGTTCCTGACGCTCTGGGGAATCTTCCTCGTGAACCGGACGGGCCTGCGGCGCTACCTCCCGATGGGGCTCATGCTCAAGCTCCACCGGCGGTTCGGGGCGCACTAGGCCGGCCGAGGGCCGTCCGTACGGTCGTCTCGATGGGCACTCCCGTTCTCTCGCAGCCTCGGCCCGTCCCCGGCGCCTCCGCCGCTCCCGGCGCGCTTTCTCCTCGGCCGCGGGATCGTCCGCGGATTTCCCGCCGAGCGCTGGCGATCCTCGTCGCGATCCTCCTCGTCGTCTCGATCTCCGTCCCCATCGGCCTCTACGAGCTTCGGGGGAAGCGACCGGTCTGGGGTCCCGGGGACATCCCGATCAAGCACATCGTGGTGCTGATGATGGAGAACCACGCCTTCGACAGCCTGTTCGGCACGTACTGCCCGTCCGTCGGCCCCAACTGCCCGATGGCGGTCAATGGGATCCCGTACGGGACCTGCGTGCCGCGCGAGGTAGGAAACTCGTCGGCCGGGTGCGTCCGCCCGTACTCGTTCACGGCGGCCAACCTCACGGTCCCGGACATGTTGCACATCTACAACGCGACCACCGGTTCGATCGACCACGGTCGGATGGACGGGTTCTATCAGGCGGAGAACGCGGGGCGGGAGCCGTTCGGAAACTACAACGGGAGCCTCGTGCCGATCGCCTGGGACCTCGCGCAGCGGTACGCGCTCGGGGACGGCTTCTTCTCCTCCGCCCTCTCCTACTCCCTCCCGAACCACTGGTACCTGCTCGCCGGGCAGGCGCCCCCGGTCGCGATCAACGAAGGGTTCACGATCACGACGTTCCACCACACGTACCTGAACGAAGCGAACAAGACGAAGACCGTCCAGGACCTCCTGAACGTCTCTCCGATGGTGAGCTGGAAGTACTACGACTGGGCCCTCCCAAGCTACCAGGTCGCGATCAACGGGATCCCGTCCGGAGCGTCGGCGTACAACAACTGGAACCCGCTCGCGGCCCGGGCCGAATCGTACACGTCATGGTACTCCTCCCATTTCGCGCCGCGTTCGCAGTTCTTCAACGACTCCGCCGCCGGGGCCCTCCCGGACGTCTCCTGGGTGATCCCCGACATCCCGTACTCCGACCACCCGCCCGCGAACATGACGGCCGGCGAGACGTTCATCGCGAACGTCGTCGACGCCGTGGAGGCCTCCCCCGACTGGAGCTCGACCGCGCTGTTCCTCGCCTGGGACGACTACGGCGGGTTCTACGACCAGGTCCCACCGCCGACACTCGACGGGCTCGGACTCAGCGTGCGCGTGCCCCTGATCGTGGTCAGCCCGTACACGCCCGCGGGTCTCGTCGTCCACTCCCTCGGCTACTTCGAGTCGCTGCTGCACTTCATCGAGTGGCGGTTCAACCTCGGCTGCATCACGGCGCGCGACTGCAACGCCCCGCTCCCGTTCGCCTACTTCGACTTCAACGGGACGGCCCGGGCCCCCGTGATGTTCCCGACGAACGCGACGAACGCCTCGTACCCGATGTCGGCCGCGCAGCTCGCGCTCACGCCGCAGACGGACTGGTCCGCACTCGCGGCCATCCCGTCGACGACGTGGGACAGCGGGCCGCCGAACCCGAACCTGACCGCGACCGAAGTCGACTGAGCCAAGGGGCTGGGCTCACGGGCCGGCCGGCCAGGCCTTCGGGGGTCGCGAAGCGGTGTCGAGCAGCCGCTCGATGAGCGCGAGGTAGCTTCGTGCCGTCCGCTCGTAGCCGAACTTCGCTTCGACGCGGGCCCGGGCCTCGGCGCCCATTCGCCGAGCTCGGGCCGGGTCGGCGAGGAGTCCTCGGACGGCTGAGAGCAGGGCCGACCGGTCGCCACGGGGAACGAGAATCCCCGACACGCCGTCCTCGATGATCTCCGGGATTCCGCCCGTGCCGTACGCCACGACCGGTCGGCCGGCGGCCATCGCCTCCACCACGACGAGCCCGAACGGCTCGTCCCAGAGCCCCGGCACCACCGCTACGTAGGTCCGGCGGAACTCCGCGGCCAGCTCCGCTCTTGCGAGGTACGGGGTCCCGTCGATCACGTCGTCGCCGGGGTAGTTCAGGACCTTGCACCGGACCGTCGGGTCCTCGAGGCGGAGGGTGCGCGCGAGCTCGGCGAAATGAGGGAAGCCCTTCCGTTCCTGGCCCGACCGGGCGACCGGGTACAGCACGGTCCGGGCCGGTTCGTTCCACGGCACCGGGTCGAACAACCCGGCGTCGACGCCGTTGTGGATCGCGTGGACCTTCGCGTACCCGGCCCGCCGGAGCACGCCGGCCATGAACTCGCTGTTGCAGGCGATCGCGCCCGCGAGCGACAGGACCCGGTGGCGCGTCCACAGCTTCGAGTAGAGCGCGAGCCCGAGCGGCGGGGGAAGCCCCGGCACGGGAATCCCGAGGTTGGGGGAGACCGGCGAGCGCGCCGCGTGGCGGACGCATTTCGCGAGCCCGGGTTCGTAGCACACGCCCACCCCCTCGATGTAGTGCGTGCCGATCGGGCACGTCGGCCAGTAGATCTGCGTGCACGCGACAACCGGGATCCCCTCCTGGTGGGCCGCGAGGATCAGCGAGCAGTCGTAATCGAAGAACGCGAGGACGACGTCGGGCCGGGCCGCCCGAAGCCGCCGGCGGTACTGGAACAGGCGTCGCACCTCGACGTCGTACGGCGTCGCGGCGAGCGCGGCGAAGCCGAGCAACCCGCGTCGGGAGCCCTCGCGGACGACGTCGACGCCGAGGTCGCGGAGACCGCGCTCGAGGAGGTCGGCGAAGACGGGTTCGCCGCCCTCCCAGTCGGGCTCCATGCTCGCGCCGGCGAACAGGGCGCGGACCGGACGCTCACCCATACTGGTCGTAGTACGATCGGTACGGTTCGAGCGCCGACTGGGCCGGGTCGCCGAGTGTGCCGTCGACGACCTCCTTCGCCCAGTGGATCAGGGCGGTCGCGTTTCCCTTGCCTTCGAGCACCTTGGGGTACTCGCTTTGGAGGCCGGGCCGGTGGTTGTAGATGAGGAACAGCACCGCGAGCCACTTCTGGTCGACGCTCGTCTGCTGGACCAGGTACGACTCGAACGGCAGGAACAGGGGCCGGAGGGCGAACCACGTCGAGCCGTTCGTGGCGGCCCAGTCGAGGTACTGGGATTCGTTCGCCGCCGCCATCTTGCGGAGGAACGGTGTCTCGTTCGCGACGGTCGACAGGATGCCCGCGGGGGAGGTCCGGTTCCAGTGGAAGAGCGTCTCGGAGGGTCCCGAGCCGCCGGGCAGCGTCGTCAGGAGGTTGGTCAGGACGAGCCCCATCCCGCCGGGGAACGTTGCGCCGCCCCGGGCCCCGGGCTCGTCGCTGATCAGCCATCCGCTCGAGTTGAACAGGAGTCCCTCAAACCCGGCCGTCGTGGAGACCAGGACGGAACCGGTCTGGAAGAAGACCGGCTGGCCGTTGACGATGAGGACGGTGTTGTTGAGCGCGTCCCCTCGGATCCAGTATTGGACATTGCCGAGGTAGACCTGCGGAGCGCCCGGATTCGTCGCCGCGACGACGTCCCCGGGGAGTTGGTGCGCCGAGACGTACGACGCCGCGTACTGGTAATCGGCCTGGTCCGCCTGGTACACCGCCGACGGCTGCTTGGAGTCGAAGGCGAACGGCTCCCACGCGATCAGTTGGCCGGTCGGGAACTGGGACGGCTTCTGGTGGACCGTGAGTCCGGAGGGCGCGACGACCCCGGGCACGAGGAGGAGGACGACGATCAGGAGGGCGAACACGGCGGGCTTCGCGACCCGCATCTTCGGCAGGTCGGAGGGGACCCGGGTCAGGAATCGGTACACGCGCCGGATCAGCTCGACGATCCCGATGGCGGCGACGAGGAACAGGAAGAACAGGAGCGGGAGGAGGTGCCGCTCGAACGACGTGTTGCCGCCGGCGATGTCGTTCGTCAGCGACGCGAGCGTGCTGACCGAGACGAACCCGGCGACGCAGAAGGCGAGGAGGCCGATCTCGAGGGGGTCGCGTCGCACGAGGATGAACACGCCCCCGAGGACGGCGAGCAGGAGGATCCCGAGGTAGTACTGTTCGAGGTACGCGCCGAAGTTCGTGCTCCAGACGACGGGGTACGGCGTGAACCCGAGGAGCCGCGCGGCGAGCCCGGAGACGTCCTGTCCGATCGCCCGGCGCTCGACGATCGCGACGACGAGGAGCAGGAGGGGAATCCCAACCGCCAGCAGTTGTCGAAGCCCGTACGGGACCCACCGGGCGGGGGGAAGCGCCGCGCTCCCCTTCGACCGGATCCCGAAGAACCGCTCGATCGTCGGCCACCACCGAACGGCGGCGTAGGTGAGGATCCCGACGAGGATCGCCGGGATGTAGAGGAGGAAGAGTCCGATGCTGGCGAGCCCGATCAGGACGCTGAGGCCGACGAGCCCGACCAGGAGCCAGCGCCGTCGCTTGGTGTCCGAGGTGCGCACCCAGGTCATGGCGACGAAGAAGGCGACGGCCATCAGTACCACGATCAGGATGTACCAGCGGGCCTGCCGGGACCACGCCGTGAACTCGGAGGAGAGGGCCATCATCGCCGCGAGCGTGATCCCGACGTACCGGTCGCGCAGCCGCGAGCCGATGTAGTAGGCGAGCGGGATCGAGGCGATCCCGAGGAGCGCCGCGGGCAGTCGGTAGGCGAAGTTCGAGTGGCCGAGCAGCGCGACCGAACCCGCCTCGAGGTACGGATAGAGCGGTTCGTAGTCGTTGACGATGTGCTTCGCGGTGATCACCGGGTAGCCGTGCTGCAGGATCGAGAACGAGACCAGCGTCGATTGGGCCTCGTCGTTCCAGAGGGAGAGCGCCCCCAGAGCGTGGAGCCGGTCGTAGGCGCCGAGCAGCACGAACGCGGCGAGGATCAGGAACGTCACGCCGGACGGCGTTCGGAGCCAGCTCGGGACGGGCATGCCGAGCCAGCGGGTGAGGCCGGACTCCGACGAGTTCCCGGGCGGGGACTCGGGCGCCGCCGGCATCTCCCGGGGCGGAGTCTTCGGAGGGTCCGCGGCCGGAAGGGAGCGAGGAGGCGGCGGTGCGGCGGCGGCGGGGACCGACTCGGCCGCCGGGGCCGCACCCAACGTCGCGGAAACCCGCGTCGCAGGGGCCGTCGGAACGGGTCCCAAGGCGGTGGCTCCGAGATCCCCCGCCAAGGTGGCGGAACCGGTCGTCCCGGCGAGCGGGGGGGAGCCTCCGGCCAATTGCTCCAGCAACAGGGCTTCCAGGCGACGGACGAACTGCGCCCGGGCCTCGACCTCGGGCGCGTCGACGAACGGACGGTTCCACGTCTTCAGGAACTCCGCGGCGGCGTCCAACGTCGGGGACGTACGGCCGCGCCGACGGCGGATCGTGAGCGCCAGGTACGCGACGGAGGCCCGACGGAGGTCGAGTTCGGCCCACGCGGTCTCGACGCGGTCGCAGACCGATTCGAGGTCGGCGGCGAGCATGGCGGCATGCCCTCCTTCGTTCTCGGCGACCAGCTCGCGGAGCCGGGCGACCTCGACCACGGGGTCGAACGGGACCCCGCGGTCTCGGAGCGCCTGCACCCGGCCGAGCGCGTGCTTCGTGGCCGCGAGCCCGTCGCGTTCGACCGATGGGTCCGTCATAGGTATCCCCACGACCGGAGCCGGTCCTCGACCGTCGAATCGACATCGCCCTCGGCCGCCCGGCGGAGCTCGTCGGCGACTTCCCGGGCGGAACCCGCGACGAATTCGGAAGCGGCCGGGTCCTCGAACTCGATCTCCGGAGACGGCTCGTCGCCGTTCGCAAGTCGGAACGTCCGGAGGTCGCCCTCTTGGACCCCGACGATCGCCTTCATCGTGCCGTCATACGCGACCCCGTAGGAGTGCCGGAGCCGCTCGAGGAGCGCGCCGTTGAGGCGTCGACGGTAGTTTTCGATCGTCGGGTACCCGTCCGCCATGGCGAGCACGAGGCGCGCCCGCGGTTCGCCGTGGTCCCCCTGGAGCGCCGTCCCGGAGGTCGGGAAGGCGTCGGGGATTCCGGCCGCTCGAAGGACCGTCGGGGCGATGTCGACGAGGCTGACCGGGTCGGTACGGATGGCCGGTCCCCCGGCGGCGCCCGGCCATCGGACCCACAGCGGGACGTGCAGGAGCGGCTCGTACGGGCTCCGCTCATGGAACAGGTCGCCGTTCTCCCCGAACGCCTGACCGTGGTCGCTCGTGAGGATGAGGAGCGTGTTCTCCCACCGGCCGGCGTCCCGGAAGGCGCCGATGAGGTCGGCGATCCGGCGGCTGAGCCGCTCGAGCGTCGCTTCGTAGAGCCCGCGCAGCAGCGCGAGCTCCTCGGCTGTCGGGGTCCACTCGCCTTCCAGCCATCGACGGGGGTTTTGTGGGACTCGGACGAACCGCCACCACGCCGAGAGACCGTGCACGAGCGCCGAGTCGCTCAGGTACTTCTCGTGGGCGTCGAGCAAATTGACGAAGCAATGGACCGGCCGGTCCGGAGGCTGCTGGCCGAGCCACGCCCGCAGCGTCGGCTCGATCCAAGGGGCGACGGGGAGCGGGCGGGGGTCGGAGGGGTTCCGCAGCACCCGGGCGAGCCGGTTGGACGCGTCGAGCGCTGCCCAGCTGAGGGTCTCGGCCCCCCGACCGAGGGCGACCTCCTCGGGCCGGGCCGCGTGCACGGCGTCCGGTAGGGAGGCGGTCGGTTCCTCGTGGCGCAGGTACTCGAGCTCGGGCGTCGCGGTGCCGCGAGAGCGGGAGCCCTGGGCGAGTACCGCGAGCGCGTTCCGGCCGCTCCGGGGCCGGCGGGCCGTGGCCGGGTCGAGGGATTCGGGGCGGATCCATCGGAACGTCTTCTCCCACCATTCGGCGCACCGGAAGCTCTCGTAGGAGCCCGGAGCGGCGAACAATGGGTAGAGGAGCCCGTTCGCGCTCAGCCCGAGCGTCCCGTATCCCGCCCCCCGGAGCGCCCCGGCCATTGTCGGGAGGGACAGCTCGTACCGCAGCCGCCCTTCTCCGAGAACCCCGTGCTCCCACGGGTACCGTCCGTGAAGAGACTCGCGTGGGAGGGGAGGGTCCAGGGGGCGACCGTGGCCGCGTGGGTGAAGATCGTCGACTCCTTCCGGAGCGGCTCCAGCGCCGGGAGCGCCCCGACCGGCCCCCCGGTGCCCGGGAATGAGGCGGCCCGCACGCAATCGAGTACGACGACGAGGACGTCCGGGCGGCCCGTGGGCCGTGAATTCGAGGTCCCCGGGGACACGTATTCCCCGTCCGTTGCCGGTATATAAACGACGGCGGTCCGGGACGCGAAGCGGCGGGCGAATCCGGTTGCGACAGGAGCTCGCTTCGAGGCCCGCTAGAACCCGCTCGCGGCGCCTCGACTCCCCTTACGAGGGGGTCGGGGTCGGCCACGGGGCCGTGGGGAGCTGGGACGGCGGCGGCAGCATGACGACCGTCCAGTGACCGACCCGACCGAGGACCTTCGCCCCGTACTCGGATTGGAGGTAGCTGATCTCGTGGGGGAGCAGGTTGCCGATGAGGCCGGCCGCGTTGGCGCTCGAGTAGAGGACGAACCGGATGGACCAGTTCGCGAACGTCGTATCCGTGGTGATCAGCGAAGGGAGTCCCGGCACGAGGCTCGAGGCGCCCACGGTCGCGAAGCTGAAGTTGACCCCGAGGGGCTGGTCCAGGTCGCCCGCGGGGTTCGTGACGTGGAAGCCCGCCCGTGGGGCCTTCCCGGCGTGCTGCCCGGTGTCGAGGCCCGTCAGGGCGGAGGACGGACGGACCAGGACGTAGGTGGCGAGCGCCTGGCCGTACCGGCCCGGAGTCACTTCGAACGAACCCGGAACGTTCCCGAGCTGCACGTCGCCCTTCCCACTGAGGTTGCCGGAGAGGGAGCGGAGCCCGTACCCCGGGTCGGCGGTCGCGGTGATCCGGAACGAGGCGAGCGGGGCATTGGGGGCGATGACCACGGTCACCGTGACGTTGAACCCAGGCTCGATGTAGGTCAGGGAGAACGACATCGGGCCGACGGGGTGCAGCCGGACCACTCCGCCTACGTCGATGCCTTTCGAGGTGGTGATGCCGCCATGGACCACCCCGAACGAGAGGCTCGTGAGTGGCAGGCTGAGGACGGGGGTGAACGACCCAAAGTAGGACGGCTGGTACTCGAACGTGTCGTTGCCGTCGGTCAGGTTCGTTCCGAGGGCGGTGGCGGCCACCTGGCCGTTGTCGGCGACGTACCGGCTCGTGAGGGCGAAATACGCCTCCTCTTCGTCGATCAGGTGGGTCGGGTCGAAGGTGAACCGGGCTTCGACGTTGGGGAAGTAGGCGTCACGGTCCAGCAGCGCCCTCGTCCACTTGGCGACCCCCGGGACGGTGAGCAGACTGCCGGGAACGCCGGTCGCCTGGACCATGTGGAGCGCCTTGAGGAACGACGGGTCGTGGCCGAGCTGCGTGGTCTGCTTCTCGTCCCGGGGCAGGGAGGCCGCGGCGACGTAGCCCGAGACACCGACGAGCACCACCACGAGCATGGTGAGGACGACCGTCCCCGGCGCCGCGCCGGCCCGGCTCCGCTCCGCGGTCCAGCGACGTTCGGGGAGGGCGACGGGACGCGGAACCGAGCTCGGGAGCGATCGCCGGAACCCCACTTTCGTCAGGTACCAGTCGAGGCCGACCGCGACCCCCAGGCCGATCGGCGCGACGAGGAAGTAGCTGAACCGCGAGTAGTCGGTGACGACCGCCAGTTCCCACCCGATCGCCGGGAGCAGCAGGGGCCCGAGCGCCATCGCGGCGGCGAGGAGCACGCCGAGGGTGATCCGGGTCTTCGAGAAGAGACGCACACCCACGATGTAGAGGATGAGGATCGTGCAGATGACCCACAGAAGCGTCACCGAGCTCGCCGGGCTCACCTTCACGCCGTGCGCGAACGGACGGACGAGCAGGT
Source organism: Thermoplasmatota archaeon (assembly GCA_036781185.1). Lineage (GTDB taxonomy): Archaea > Thermoplasmatota > Thermoplasmata > Lutacidiplasmatales > UBA184 > Lutacidiplasma. Next base: position 13,279 of record DAIQBL010000043.1, read on the forward strand.
TGAAGATCGACGCCGTGCCGTTCCGGACGTACGCGAACGCCCCGCTCTGGAGGTACTGGGGGTGGGGGACCGTGAATAGCGCCGTGCCGACGTAGAATCCCCCCACCCCCCCCACGAAGGTCGCGAGACCGGCCCAACCGGCCCGGCTTCGGTGGAATTCCCTCGGGATGAGCCGGAATCCGACCGCCGAAAGGAAGAACAGTCCGGTGACCGCGACCAGCACGACCCCGACGAGCGTGTGGGTCAGGACGGTCGCGGCGCCGCAGACCCAAAACAGGTAGAGTTGCCAGGGTTGACGCGACCGGATCCACCGGACGAACAGCCCGAGGCAGAGATTCATGAAGACGAACCCGAGGAGATTCGGATAGAATCCCCAGAAGAACATGGCGAGGAACGTCGGGTTCAGCAGCACCAGGGCCTCGGCGAGCAGCGCGGTCGTTCGGTGCCGCGTGACGCTGCGGGCGAGGAAGTAGATCGAGAGGCCGTTCAGGACGGCGATGACCCCCACGTAGGTGAGCGCCCCGGGGATCGGACCCCCGGCCACGATGACGATCGACCCGAGGAGCGGGAATAGGAGTGGCGGATATTGGCCCGGGACGATCCACGACGGGTACGGCATCCCGACATAGGCGTACGATGTGGACAGCCACTGCCCCGGATCTCCGCCGGCGGGAACGGGCATCGCCCGCATCGCGTTCTCGAGCAGTGCCACCGCCACGATCCCGATGGCGATGGCCACCAGCAGCGCCGGCCCTTCCGAGAGGTTGGGGGAGAGCAGCCCACGGGGGTTGGTGGATGGGCCCGCGAGCGGAGGAAAGAGGCGGTTCTCCATCCGGCCAATCCACGCGCGAGACCAGTCCCAGGCGCGGAAGATCGGGCCGGAGCCCTCGGAACCCGGCGCCGGTGGGTCGGCCGGTCCGCCAACGGCGGATACCGGTGCCGTCCGCGGAGCGACCGCGGGGAGGCCCGCGTTCATGCGGATGCCCCGGGCACTCGGTGCCTCTCGCTCGATGGAGCGCCCGCCGTCACCGCTAGGCCCAGTCGTAGGGGTTCTTAAACGCTCAGCGGTCCCGAGGTCCCAGAGTCCCGGCGGGGGTAAGACCCGGGGCACCGCTGGAGACCCCGAGGCGGCCGAGGGCCGAGCTCCGCACGTCCGTCCGGTTCAGTCGATATCGAATCCCTCGCCCACGTGGAAGGTGGCGTACTCGGGAGGCGGAAAGTACGCCCCGGTAGGAACGCCAGCCGTCCCGTTCCAGCTCGGATTGAACGGGTAGCTCGCCTGCGAGAAGTTGGTCGGGAACTGGATCGGAGCCCGTGGCGTCTGGGACCAGTTGAACTCGTTGATCGGCAGGGGCGCGTTGCAGTCCAACGCCGTGAGGCAGCCAAGGTGGAATCGCCATTCCATCAGTCGGAGGACCGACTCGAAGAATCCCATCGCGTGCGTGACCGCTCCCGGGCGGACGAACGGGCTGATCACGATCAGCGGCATCCGGAACGAGAGCTGCTGGCCGTCGTACTTCGGGGGTGCGACATGGTCGTAGAATCCGCCGAAATCGTCCCACGTGAGGTACAGGACCGTCGAGTTCCATTCCGGGGAGGCCTCTACGGCATCGACGACGGCTGGGTGCTCAAGGGCGCCGTAGCGTTGCTCGCCCGACGCGTATCGGTCCGGCACTCGACGGACATCGACCTCTATCGCGAGGCGGATCGAACGATGGTGGAGCGCGAGCTT
>DAIQBL010000044.1:0-14551 GCA_036781185.1 Thermoplasmatota archaeon
GGCGGGATCACGCCGGTGCAGTTCCTGCGCGTCGGGGCCTCCTACACCGGCCGGACGTTCAACTTCATCGTGCCCGAGTTCAATGACTGGTTCAAGTACAAGGGGATGGTCGAACCGCTGAAGCTCGTGATGGAGCAACGCGAAGTGAAATGGGAGACCACGCTCGGCACCATCGGCCCGTACACGTTCCATTCGTTCTTCTCCGTCAACTACAACGTCCGGACCGGTGGCGCCGACGACTACTGGACCACGATCGCCGACCCGAACTTCGCCGCGCTCGAGGACCGGATGTTGCTGAGGTTCCACCCGATGACGCGGGAACGGTTCCGCGCGGTCGAGGCGAGCGCCGAGCGGCTCGAGCTCGGGGCGATCGAGTTCCCGCTCGCCGGCCGGATCCGGGACCACCTGACGCTCGTGCACGCCATCCAGACCCACCACCCGCTCGTCTCGGGAAAGTTCCGCTCGCGCGCCGTGCGACTCGACCCGGGACTGTACGCGTCGCTCCGAGAGGTCAGCGAGCGCGCGCTCGCCCGGACGACGCACCCGAAGTTCTCGCCGAGGCTCAAGTCGCGCGCGGTCCGACTCGGCGCGGCGGCCGCGCTCGTCGCCTACTTCGCCCGGCCGGGGGACGGCCCCATCCCGATCGGCCGGGAGGAAGGGGCGTTCGCCCGCCAGTTCTACGAGGAGGAGATCGGTGCCCGGGAAGGCCGACGCGGCTCCGCCTCGTAAGCCGCGCGCGCCGGCCGCGTTCCACCGCGCGGACGCCGACACGGTCCAGGCGGCGCTCGACCGCCTCTTGGTGCTCGGGATTGGCCACTACGACTCCCAGGCGGCGTTCCTTCGCGCGTTCCGGCCCGCGCTGCGCGCCGAGAACCCCGCGATGAGGATCAGCGGGCCGCGGCTTCGCTCGCTCCTCGTCGACACCCCGGGTGTCCGCCTCTTGGTCCGATTCAGCGAGCGGACCGACGAGGCGCCCCCCGCATCCTGCCCGGTGTGCGGAGGCCCTCTCGGTCCGATCCGAAATCGAACGCTGACGGGGGAGGTCGTCGCCCTCGGGCTTCGGTGCCCCAAGTGCGGATACTGGATGCACCGGCGCCGCCGGGTCCCGGTCCGCTACACGATCCAGCGGGTCCCGAGACGGAGCGGGGCCCGGAAGGACCGCGCGTCGGAAGCTCGGGGCGGCCCCGGTTAGGCGACCGTCTGCATCACGCGCGCCGAGTGGGAGTCGATCAGCACCATTGACTTCTCGCCCTTGTGGTCGAGGAGGAAGTACCAGATCGGCACGTGGAGCAGTTCGGCATCCGACGTCTCCACGTCGCACTTGAGCCCGCTCACCATGTGGTGGCGCTTGTGAGCGGCCTCGGTCTGCAGCTGGGTGACGAACGCCTTCGCCGCGTGCGAGGCGGCGTCCTCCCCGAGGTCGCCGTTCAGGACCGGGGCGCCGGCCGGAATCGCCTTCTTGTCGAACACCGTCCGCTCGGTGAGCGCGAACTGGTAGTCCTTCGGCTGGTAGGCGCTCATCCCCTTCACCGCCACGACGGGGAAGTCGTACTGGCCGGTGATCGCGTCCTGCCGGGTCGGGTTGACGGCCGGACCGGCCATCACCGGGATCACGGCGAACCCCCCGCGCCGGTTCCCGCCGAGCGCCGAGCCGAGAAGCTCGGCCGCCGCGATCGACCCGACGGTCGAGCCGACCCCGACCGCGATGTCGGTGTAGGTGTAGTTCGTGGTCGCCGCGGTCGGGACCACCCAGAACGGCACGAACGACAGCTTCTGCTCCACCACCTTCGACTCCTCGAACTGCTTGCGGTGCAGGAACCCCTGGTCGAGGTACGTCCGGACCACCGCGAGGGCGGCGTCGACGTCGGTGACCTTCGGCAGCAGCATCGAGTGCTTCCCGACCGCCTTCCAGCCGGTGCCCGCGAGGCTCACGGAGGCGCCGCAGTAGTCGCACGAGACGACCATCTCGCCGGGGTCCGGGTGGAGGGGCGCGCCGCACGAGGGACAGTTGAACGACTGGGCGCCGGGCGGCGCCGCGATCTTGGCGGAGTCGGGAGGCGGGGGCGGCGGCGCGCCCGCCGGCCCACCGGCGGCGCCGGCAACGGGGGTCCCGCACGAGAAGCAGAACTTCGCGTTCGGCGGAAGTTCGGCGCGACAGCTCATGCAGAACATGGGTTCCCCGGACGATCCCTCGACCTACGGCGGCATCGCGTTGCCGCAGTTCGGGCAGAACTTCGTTCCCGCCGGGACGCTCGCCTGGCACTTCGCGCAGGTGCGCGGCGGCGCCGGGGCGAGGGACTGCCCGCAGCTCGGGCAGAACTTCTGGCCGGCCTGGGTGGCCGCGCCGCACTTGGGGCACGGGGGGCCCGCGGCCGGCGGGCCGATCGTGGTGCCGCACGAGGGGCAGAACTTGGATCCGGCGGGGACGAGCGTCGCGCACTTGGGGCACGGCGTCGAGCCGCCGGGCGGGCCACCGGCGGGGCCGCCTCCCTGGTACGCGCCCTGCATCGTGCCGGCCATCCCGTACCCCATCCCGAGCCCGGCGCCGAGTCCGACGCCGGCGCCCGCGAACTGGCCGGCGCCGCCGGAGGGGTTCGCGGCCGCCGTCGTGAGCGCCTGGCCGGCCTGGTACTGCATGTAGTTCACGCCGAGGACGCTCATCGTCGACCGCGTGTTGACGGCCTTCTGGACCTCGTCGGGGAGGTTGACGGAGAGTCCTTGGAGCTGCTGGAGCTCCACGCCGAGCGGGCCGAAGTGCTGCGGCGCGAAGCCGAGGACCGCCTGCTCGATGGTGCTCAATTGGCCGGCGAGGTCCGTGACGTGCATTCCCTGGTCCTTCAGCTTGCCGAGGGTGTTGTAGACGAGCAGGACCATCTGGTCACGGAGACGCGACTCGACGTCGGCGGTCGTCGCCGCCCCGAACGTCCCGACGAACTGGTTGATGAACAGGTCCGGTCCGCCGACCTTCCAGCGGTAGTCGCCGAACACGCGGAGGCTGACGAGCCCGAAGTCCGGGTCCTTGAACACGTACGGCTCCTGGCTGCCGAACTTGCCGTCGAAGATCCGGCGCTGGAGGTAGTACACCTCCGCCTCCTGGCGGACGCCGCTCAGGGACTGGATCAGGTTCCCGACGATGCCGGCGTTGAGGCTCGTAAGCGCGTACCGGTCCGGACGGTCGAGGTAGGCGAGGACCTTCCCGTCGCGGAAGAACACCGCGGTCTCGTCCTGCCGCACGACGACGTTGTCGCCGTACTTGATGTTGCGCGGGACGCGCCACATCACGTTCGGACCCTTGTAGACGTCCTCCCAGGCGATGGTCGTCGCGCCGAGAAGACTGCCGCCCTTCGGTGGGATGGGGTTGTTCGTGACCATCGTGCTGCTCCGTTACACCTGGATTCCTTGAACCGCTTTCGTCCGGGCCTGGAACGCGGCCTGCAGCTGCTGGATCACCGAGCGGGCGCTCTGGATCGCGCCCGCCGCGTCCGTCGTCGACGGATTCGGCACGTTCAACGGCGCGAGCGTGGCCGTCAGCGTGTCGGCGGCCTGGACGAACCCGTAGTCGTACTCGTACAACTTGTCGAGCGAGGTCACGCTGATTCGGACCGCCGGCGAGATCCCCGTGTACCCCTGTTCGGCGTGCCGGATCTGGCCCTCGAGCATGTTCAGCTCCGCCGCGATCTGGGCGAGGTCGGTCAGGTGGGCGAAGTCTCCCGAATTGGTGAGCGAGGCGCGCGCGTTCGTGACGATGCCGCTCGCGCGGTGGACGCGGTCGGCGACCTGCAGCCGGAGGATACTGTCCGCGGCGCGGTCGTCCTCGCCCTGTCGGTAGCCCCGGAACCCGGGGATCAGCAACTGGACCTTCTTCAGGAACCCCCGGTCCTGGTCGACCTTCTGGCGGATGTCGACCGGCGGCGCTGAGGGCGGTCCGGGCGGAGCCGGTGGGGCGGCGCCGAGCGGAGCCCCGCACGCCGAGCAGAACTTGCTCGAGGGCGAGTTCGGCGTCTGGCACTTCGGACACGTCTGCGGTCCGCCCGCGGGGGCCGCCGCGATCGGCGGAGGCGGGGGAGGTCCCATCGGACTGTTCATGACTGACCCTTCGGAGAGCTGGGAGGCGCCTGCGTGACCTCACGCTCGTGCTGAGCGGTGGAGTAGTCGAGCGCGGAGCGCGGAGGCTGCGATTGGAAGACCGCCCGCTGCTCGACGCGCGCCTTCGTGCTCGCCACGGTCCACGAGCGCCAGTACGCCCCGGCGAGCGCGGCGGCGAGGAACAGGAGCACCACGATGAGGGCGAAGATCTGCGACAGGGCGCCGAGCGTGGACGCGGGGTTGGTGACGAGCGTGCCGAGGAGGAGGAAGAAGCCGAGTCCGGCGAATCCCCACGACAGCGAGCGGGCGACGAGCGGGTCCGGGAGGATCGCCTGGGCGAGGTACGCCCCCAGCGCGAACACGAGCGCCAGGATACCGATCGTGACGAGCGCGTAGAAGTGCTGGTTCCCGGGCAGCGCCAGGTAGATCGCGAGGAAGAGGAGCGCGGCGACGACGACGAAGATCCCGAGGATCGCGATGGCGAACCCCCTGGAGCGCGCGTGCGGCGGAGCGGTCGTCATCGTCGGGTACTCGAGCGAGTTTGAGGCGGAACCCGGTATCTAAGCTTACCCGAACGAGTCCCCGGGCCATACCGTGACGCGGCCCGGGGGCTCACAGCCGAGGTTCGTCGTCCGTACGCTCGCGGGGCGGCTTTGCCGGCTTGGCGGCCGCGGGATCGCCCCCGGCGGGCGGGGAGTCCGATGCCGCGGGCTTCGGAGGGGTCGGCTTCGCCGGCGCCTTCGCCGCGGCCTCGGGCGCCGCGGGCTTCGGGGGAGCGTGGGCGGCGGGAGCGGCCGGCTTCGGCTTCGCGTGCTCGTCCTTCGTCGGGTGCGGGGGCTTCGGGGTCGATTCGGCGTGCCCCGCACGACCCGGGGTCGCGTGGCTGCCCGGAGCCGTCGTCGCGGGTCGGGGCGCCGGGAGCGCGACGGGCTGTCCGCACTTCGGGCAGGTTCGGAACTCGGCGATGCAGTGCATGCACACCGGCGCGCCGCATCCGTGCACGATCGTCGCCACCCCTCCGCATCCGACGCATCGCGTCCCCGTGGGGGCGGTGCGCGGCGATGGGCCGGTGGGCGCCCGGAGCGCGGGACCCGGACCGGACGGCATCGAGACCCCGGTCGCCGCGGGGGCCGCCACCCCGCCGCCTTCCCCCGAGAAGAAGTCGGCGTCGTCGGTGGCTCCCCCCTCCGACGTCCGGAACTCCGGCCCGTACTGGCCGAGGTCCAGCGACGGCAGGGGCGCGTGGACGGCGGAACCCGCCGTCTCGACGGCCTTGATGAGGCGGGCCTTGAACAGACCGACCTTGAGCGTCCGGACGAGTTGGAACAGCGTGCGCTGGTTTTCCGGAAGCAGGAGCGCGCGCCGGGCGAGCTCCTCGACGTCGGGCGTGAGCTTCAGGTTCTCGGGGCGAACGTCGAGTTCGAGGACGGCGCGAACGTAGCCGAACAGCCGCTCAATCTGCGGCAGCGTGGTCGTCGGCGGGCAGAGGGTCGCGACGTCCGCGAGCGTGAACCCGCGGCGGTCGAGGCCGTCGGGCCGGTGCTCGAGAGCGGCCGTGACGAGCCGGTACGAGGCCCCCTCGAGCTCCTTCATCTCGGCCTCGTCGAGCCGGTTGACGTCGACCTTGACGTTGCGCGAGAGGGCCTGGAGGACCGGCTCGAGCAGGTCGAACGGGACGTGGAGGGTCACGAACAGGTCGTTGCGGTTCACCGCGCGCCGCGTCCGGGCCTCGAGGATCAGCGCTTCGCGGCCGAATCGCTCGACCTGCGACTCGCGGGTCTTCTGGAGCGCCGACTGTCGACCGTCCTTGGCGGCCACGAAGTCCGAGTCGAGCGCGAGCGACCGGTCGAAGCTCTCCCGGGCGTCCTCGGGCCGGCCCGTGGCGAGGAGCGCGAGCCCGCGGCTGCACCAGGCGTACTTGTTCGCCGGCGCGACCGAGGTCGCGTGCTCGTAGAGCGCCAGCGCCTCGTTCGGGTGCCCGAGCTTCTCGGCGACGAATCCGGCCCGGAGCATGTGCTCGGGATTCCCCGCATCGAGGGCGATCGCGTGCGCGTACGCCCCGGCCGCCTCCGACCACGACTCCCGCGCGATGTCGAGCTCGCCGAGCCGGACCCACAGGTCGGGCGACTTTGGCAGCGCCTCCGACCCTTTCCGGACCGCTTCGACCGCGGCGGCGAGGTCGCCGAGGCCGCTCTCGGCTTCGCCGAGGAGCAGGAACATCGTGGGACTTGGAGGGACCTGCGGGATCGCTTGGGCGACGAACGCCTTCGCCTCCGCGTGCCGGCCCTGGTCGAGCAGGCAGCGTCCCACGCCGGCGAGCGCGCTCGGGGAGCGGGGCTCTTGCCGGAGCACCTGCTCGAACACCGCCTGCGCCTCCGGCGGGCGCTCGAGCGCCATCAGGATCTCGGCGCGCAACAGCAGCGTCCCGATCGGACGCTCCGCCGCGGGTCCCTGGGCGAGGGTCTGGTCGAGGACCTCGAGGGCCAGGTCGGGCCGGCCGGCCGAGAGCCGGAGGCGCGCGCGGCGGTTCGCGATCTCGCCCAGGAGGCTGGGGTCGAGAGCGGCGGCGCGCTCGTACGCCCGGTTCGCCTCCTCGCCGCGCCCGAGCTCGGCCGCGAGGTCCCCGGCCTGCAGGAACAGCGCCGGGTCGGAGGCGTCCGCCCCCTCGGCCGCGAGCATCTGGTGGAGCGCCTCGTACGCCTCGGGCCGCTCGCCCGCCTGCTGGTGCAGCCGGAACTGCTCGAGCAGCGCGGGCGCGTAGTTCGGGTCGAGGAGGAGGATCGCCTGCAGGGAGTACTGCAGGTCGGCGCTGCGCCCCAGCGCCCGATACGCGTCGGCGCGAGACCGCCACGCCCCGACGTCGTTCGGGTCGTCGGTGAGCAGCTCGTCGATGATCGGGATCGCCTCGTTGTACCGCCCCGCGACGACGAGCGTCTCGGCGAGGGCGAGACGTCCGGGTCGGCTCTTCGGGTCCAGTTGCAGCGCCTGACGGTACTGCTGGACGGCGTCGGCGTACGCGCCCTGCGCCCGCAACGCCTCGGCGACCTCGAACCGGACGTGCGGGTCGGCGCCGGCCGCGTCCACCGCCGCGTTGAGCGCCTTCAGGCCCTCGGCCCGGTGCCCGGACTTGAGGAGGAGCTGCCCGCGCCGGCGCAGGAACATCGGGTTGCCGGGCTCGCGGCCGATCAGGACATCCAGGAATCGGAGCGCCTTCGCCTCCTCGTTCTGCTGGCTGAGCACCTCGACCGCCCCCCACAAGAGGTCCGGGTCCTCGAGCCCGAGCGAGAGGGCCTCCTCGTAGGTCGTCTCGGCGGCCGCGAGCTGGCCGGTCTCGCGGAGCGCGTGGCCGAGCTCCTTCTTCACGTCGGCCCGGCGGTCGTTCGCCCCGTGCTGGAGGAATTGCCGGTACGCCCGGATGGCCCGGTCGTGGTCTCCGACGAGCCGGGAGGCGCGCGCGAGGCCGAGCAGGCTCGGCTCCGCCATGGCCGGATCGAGCGAGGCGCGCTCGTAGGAGACGAGGGCCGCCCGCGCGGCGTCCGCCCGTTCGACGGAAACTTCGGGCTGGTCGAGCGCGATGCCGAGCATCAGGTTCCCGCGCTCGAGCGCGACATCCGCCCGGGTCGGGTCGAGCCGGAACAGGGCGTCGTACGCCGAGGGAAGCTCGTCGTTCCGGCCGAGCTCCCGGAGGAGCCGGGTCCGTTCGCGGACCCACTCGAGCGAATCCGGCTGGCGCGAGTTCAGGTCCCCATAGAGCGCGAGGGCCCCCGCGTGGTCACCGGCGGCGTCGAGCGACCGGGCGAGGTCGGCCTTGGCGCCGAGGTCGTCCGGTTCTTCCTCGACGAGCGCCCGGGCGAACGCCAGCATCAGTTCGGAGCGACCGTTCGACCGGGCCGCCTCGACCGCCTTGCGGAGCTCCGCCGTCGCGTTCGGGTGGGCCTTCTGGATCCGGCCGTACGTGGCGAACGCCGCGTCGAGCTGGCCGGCCCGGAGCTGGAAGTCGGCGAGCGACCGGAGGGCGTCGAGATTGTCCGGTGAACCCTCGAGGACCTGCTCGCACGTGGCGATGCCGAGCGTCGTGTCCTCCGTCCGACGCGCGAGTTCCAGCAACGCCTGGAGGTTCGCGAGGTTTCCGGGCTCGGCCTCGCGCAGCTTCGAGCGGACCTCCACCGCGAGCGGAAGGTCGGCGCCCGCGGCCTCGAGACGTTCCGCGATCTCCGCGAGCTGGACCGCTTCGAGCGCGGTGCCGCCCTCGACGGCCGAGCGGAACGCGGCGATCCCCTCGTTCGTTCGGCCGAGCGCGAGGTCGAGGCGGCCCGCCAGGAGCAGGAGGCGCGCATCGTCCGGCCGCTTCTCCCGGAGCGGGGCGACCGCGGCGAGCGCGCGGTCGAGCTCGCCGACGGCCGCGAGCAGCTCCGCGTGGGCGAGCTGAAGGTCCGGGTCGTCCGGATTGTCGGTGAGGAGGGCCTCGGCCGCCTCGAGGGCCGGGCGGTCGCCCCCCTGGGAGCGCGCGAGCTGGAGCTTGGCCTTCAGGGCGCCGGGGTGGTTCGGCGCGGCCTTCAGGGCCTTCTCGACGTACTGCATCGACGCGACGTCGAGCTGCTGGGCCCGGAGGTACGCCTCCGCCGCCTCGCTCCCCTTCCCCTGGAGCTTGAGGGCGTCCCCCTTCGTCGCCCAGATCGCCTTGTCGTGCGGGTTCGCCTCGAGCGCCTTGTCGAGCAGCGGGACGACGCGGTCGACGTCCCGGTTCTGAGCGAGCAAGAGGAGCGCCTTGTGGTGGAGGAGCGCGGAGCTTCCGGGGGCGAGGCCGAGCCCGACCTCGACGGCCCGGAGCGCGACCTCCGGTTGGTTCGCCCGGTAGAAGCTCACGCTCGCTTCGTCGAGCCGCTTCGCCACCTCCGGCCCATCGCCCACGAGCGCGTCGCGGTGTCCCTCGACGTACGCCAGGAACGCCTTCAAGCGGTCCGCTTGGCGGCCCCGCTCGGAGCGGCTGTCCGCCTCCTCCGCGGCCGCGAAGAGACGCCGCGCCTCCTCGATGGTCGAGGGCGACGGCTCTCGGCGGGCCGGGTCGCCTAGCGCCGGCATTCGTCGACCGGACACCCGGTACCGCCGATAAATAGGTTCGGCGAGGGCGGAACCGTCCCGAGGTTGGGCCCCTCCTTTATCGCGCCGGACCGTTCCCCGGTCGCCGATGGGGCGGGGTCGTCGGAACCGGCGGAAGACGATCTTCGACCCCGTGCACGGGGTCATCGCCCTCGAAGGGGCCGCGCTCGACCTCGTCGGACACCGGGTGTTCCAGCGTCTTTGGGGGATCCGGCAGACGGGCCTCGCCCATCTCGTGTTCCCCGGCGCGAACCACACCCGGCTCGAGCACTCGCTCGGGACCTACGCCGTCGTGAAGACGATGTCCGAGCGGCTCGGCCTCGACTCGGACTCGGCGGCCCGCGTCGCGGCCGGCGGCCTCTTGCACGACCTCGGCCACACGCCGCTCTCCCACACGCTCGAGCCGACGCTACGCGAGGTGACCGGCGGCGGGCACGAGACGCGGAGCCGCGCCGCGATCGTCGGCGAGCCCACGACCAAGATCGGGGCCGGCCCCGGACCGTCCGTGGCCGAGCTTCTCGAACAGCACGGTATTCCACCTCGTTCCGTCGCCGAGCTCGTCGACCCCGCCGGACGTTCGCCGCCGCCGCTCTTGCGGGCGATCCTCCACGGGGCGATCGACGCGGACCGGATCGACTACCTGCAGCGCGATGCGTACTACACCGGGGTCGCCCACGGGACCATCGACGCCGCGCGCCTCCTCGACACCGTCCGCTCGGCGCGGTCCCGCCTCGTGTTCGCCGAAAAGGGCCGCCAGGCCGTGGAGGGGTTCCTGGTCGGTCGGGCGTTGATGTACTCCTCCGTCTACTACCACAAGACCGTCCGCGCGGCCGAGGTGATGGCGCAGGGCGCCGTCGAGCGCCTGCCCGGCTATCCGGAGTCGGCGCGGCCGCTGCTCGATGGGACGGACGGCGACCTGCTCGTCGCCCTCGGCGCCGCCGGCGGCCGTCCGGCCGTGCTCGCCACCGGCCTTCGCGAACGGCGGCTCCACAAGCGCGTCGTGGGATGGAAGCGCCTCACGCGGCCGGAGCGGGACGGCCTCCGGCGATTGTCCCGGCGACCCTCCGAGCGGCGCGAACGCGAGGATGCGCTCGCCGACCGCATCGGAGCGCCGTCCGGCGCCGTGCTGTTCGACCTCGCCGGTCTCGATGCTCGGGAACCGCGGGGGGCGGACTGGGCGGAGGTCGGGGTGGCCGAGGACGGTCGGATCGTCCACCCGTTCCGCCCGCCGAGCGTCTGGCGGTCCCTCGCGATCCGGCCGCCGAGCGTCTGGTCGGCGTCGCTCTACGTCGAGCCCCGCTTCCGGGCGGTCGCGGAGCGACGCTTCGGCCGGCGCCCGGCCGCGGTGCTCTGAGCCGGGCGGGTCGCCCCGGTCTCGTACGACAAGATCCGCGCCCACTCCTCTTCGCCGACCGATATCACGGACAGGCGGCCGATCCGCACGAGGTCGAACTGCGCGAGCGACGGGTCGACCTTGAGCGTCGCCAACGAGACCAGGTTCCGGAGCGGGCGGACCGCCGCGATCTGGACCCACCACGAACCTCGGTCATCGTCGGGGTCCGGTTTCGGAGTCGTCGTCACTTTGGCAATCCCCGCCACGGCCCGCACCGTTCCCGAGTGATAGTACAGGACCTCGTCCCCCGGCCGCATCGCCTTCAGGTTCCGGAGCGCGAGGGCATTGTGGACGCCGCTCCAGGCGGTCGTCCCGTCCCGGGCCAGGTCGTGGTACGAGTAGTGGGTGGGTTCCTCCTTGACGAGCCATCGGGCCATGGACTCGGACGGGGCCGGTGGAAGATGAGTGTTCGCGCCACGCGGGTTTATCCTGCTGCCGCGTTGGGCTCGACGTGCGCATCGCCCTGGTTGGCACGGGGGTCCAGGCGATCCCGCCCGTCGGCTACGGGGGGGTCGAACGGACGATCGCGGAGTACGCCGACGCGCTGCGCACGGCCGGGCACGATCCGGTCGTCCTGAACCGGGTCCGCCACGGGCGCTCGCTCGACGAATACCTCTTCGCGCTCTCCGTCGCCGGGCTCGTTCGGTCGAGCGCCGCCGACGTCGTCCACGCCAGCACGCCCGTCGTGGCGAATCGGCTTGCCCTGGCGAAGATCCCCTACTTCTATACGACCCACTCCCGGCACTGGTTCGACCGGTCGGGCGCCCGGGAGCGGTTCGGCTACTGGCTCGAGCGACGGGCCGTCGCGCGCGCCCGGCGGACCGTGGCGCTCACCTCCGGGCTCCGCGACGAGATGGCGCGGGTGGTCCCCGGCGCCCGAGACCGGCTCGCGGTGATCCCGATCGGGGTCGACACGGACCGGTTCCGACCGGATCCGGACGCGCGGACCGGGCGGGTGGCGCTCGGGGTCGGGATCGTCCGCCCGATGAAGCGCTGGGAGCTCGCCGCCACGGCGGCCCAGGAGGCCGGGTGGTCGTTCCGGCTCGTCGGCCCGACGCCGGACCGCGAGTACGCCGACCGGATCCGGAGCCTCGGCGACCGGGTCGAGCTGCTCGGGGAGCTGACCGAGGACGAGCTTCGGCGCGAGTACGCTCGGGCGGACGTACTGCTCCACCCGAGCCGTGTCGAGGTCCTGGCGGGCGCCGTTTTGCAGGGACTCTCGGCGGGCCTTCCGGCGGTCGGGGCGGAACCTATCGCGAGCTTGATCGCGCCGGGGGTCACCGGCTGGACGGCGCCCCCTGGATCGCCGGACCCGGCCATCGGGGCGTTCCTCCTCGACCGCCTTCGGACGCTGTCGGATGCGGGGGTTCGCGGCCGAATGGGAATCGCGGCCCGCGCGGTGGCGCAAGCCCAGTACTCGTGGGCCTCAGTCGTAGCGGCCCACTTGACGCTCTACGCCGCCGCCGTCCCGCCGGGGGCGGGCCGGGGGTAACCCCGGCCCCGCGAACTCGAGCGAGTCTAGGACGACGGAGGGGTCGGTCCCGCCGGCGGAGCCGCGGGATCCGTGGCCGGCATGGCGGGCGATTGCTTCGCCGCCATCGCCGCCGCCCGGGCCTTGTCGGACCGGAGTACGACCCCGGCGATGAAGACGATGATTCCGACGACGATCAGCAGGGTCCCGACCGTCGCGAGGGCGGTCGAGATCGTGAACGTCGCGTTCGCCGGTGATCCGGCCGAGCCGGACGTGAACGTGCCGTTGATGGCCCCGATCAGGAACTCGCCGCCGTTCGGCTGGTTCAGCGTGAACGAGCCGCTCGTTCCGCTCTGCGTCGTGAGGCTGGAGACGTCGCTCGCCCCGTTGCAGGAGGCCGTACAGGCTCCGGCCAAGACCGTCACGGTCGATGGGGCCGTCCAGCTGACGTGGACGACGATTGACCCCGTCAACGAGTATCCGCTGACGCTCTCGGCGACGTAGGGGAGGGACGACTTGCTCGAGATCGTCTCGTTCGCTTGCGGGACCACCGGCTCGAACAGCAGTGCGGCTCCGACGATCAGCAGCACGATTCCGACCACTACAAGTACCGGTCTCATTGAGGCGCCCTCGAACTCCGGATTGGCTTGCTATACATAGACATGCCGAGCAGTACGTACGCCCCGCGCCGAGCGTCATCGGGGGCATCGGCCGGAACCGAACCCGCCGAGCTCGGCGGGTCCTACCGAACGCGGTGCCGGCGCCGCGAGCCGACTACCCGACGACGAAACCCTGCGAGGTGATCGCGAACGGCCGGCGTTCCGGGTCGTGGGCGGAGCCGCGCATCCGCACGATCTTCACCTGGCGGATCGACCGGTCGCCGACCCATTTTCGGGTCAGGAGGATCTCCCCGCGAGTGAGGATCTCCTCCGGGGAGAGGACCATTGGGTTCCCCGGCGTCGCCATCAGGAGCGTGGTGACCTCCATCTCGCTGAGGAACCGGAGCAGCGATTGGATCTCCGTCCGTTGCGGCTGCAGGTCGCCGGCCACGGCCGTCTTCATCCCGAACCTTCGGATCGACGTCAAGGAGTCGACGACGACGCGAGTGAACCGCCCGCCGCCCATCTGCTGCCGAAGCTTGAGGTGGATCGACTGGATCGAGATGTCGTCGGCGTCGCTCGCCTTGCGCGCCTCGCCGGTGAGGTCGCGCATCGACTTCAGGTCGGCGAGGGCCCGGATCTCCTGCACGTCCGCGAGCCGCTTGATCGCCCGCGTGCCCGGGTTCGCGTCGAGGGTTCTAACCGCGGAGAGGTCCCAGCCGAAGGCCCGGACGTTCTCGACGATCTCGTTGGGAGGCTCGTCGACCGCAACGAGCAACACCTCCTCGCCGAGCCGGAGGCCTTCGAGCAGGAAGGACAGTCCGAGGAGCGATTTCCCGCTCCCGGTTCCTCCGGTCACCAGGTAGGGGCGTCCGGCCATGAGGCCGCCGCCGAGCATCCGGTCGAGCCCGGGGATTCCGATCGACATCCTCCCCTCGGCGACCATCCGCTATCCCTCCGGGGGGGCGGGGGCGGGCGGGTCATCGGCCGCGGGATCCCTCGCGGGCGGTCCGTCGGGGGAAGTTGTCCCCGGGGCCGTGGGTTCGGCCCCCGTCACGGGGGAGGCCTTCCGCTTCCGCGGCGCTTTCCGCTTGGGTTTCAGCGGCTTCGGAGGCGGCGCCGAATCGACGGGAGCGGCCCGGGCCTCACCCGGTTCGGTGGCCGGCGCCGGTTCGGGGGCCGGTTCGGCGGGAGGGGGCGCGGGGGGAGCCGCGGCCATCGCGACCGGCTCGGCCGGCACGGGACCCACCGGTGGAGCGAGGGGCGACGCCGCGTCGGGGGGTGGAGAAGAAGCCGGGGCGGGAGCCGGGACCCCCGCAGGCTCCGAGGCGGCGGGTGGAGCCCGCTTCTTCGCCGGGGCCCGCTTCCGTTTCGGCTTCGGAGCCGGGGCGGCGACAGGGGCCTCCGGTGGACCCGCCTCGGGGGTCGCCGCGGGAGCGGCGGGGGAAACCGCCGTCGGCTCCATCGAGGTCGTGGGAGTGGGTGGGTTCGACGGCGCGCTCGAGGAGGGAGCCTCCGGCGGAGCCGGCGAAGGAGTCGGGACCGGGGCCGGCGTAGGTTCGGGAGAGATTCCCGTCGGAACCGTGACTTCGGGAGCCAGGGTCGCCGCTGGTTCCGGTGGCCCCATCGAGCGTGACCGGCCCGCCGTCGGGGTGGCTTCGACGGCGGGGGTCGGCGCCGCGGCGATTTCCGCCGGTGCCCCCGCCGGGGCCGGCGAGGGACGACTCGCCGAAGCGGACGGTGCGGCGGCCACCGGCTCCGAGGGCGCGCGCCGTGTGGGGAGCGGCGGCGGGCGGCGAGCGGCCCGTCCGCGCGCCGTCTCGGCAGGGGCCGGTGTGGGTTCCGTAGGCGGAGGAGGAGGAGGCGGCGGCACGAAGGCGACGCTGCGAGGCGCCTCGGCCG
>DAIQBL010000045.1:0-14366 GCA_036781185.1 Thermoplasmatota archaeon
CGGATGTCGCAGCCGCGCGAGAGGAGCGCGGTCGCGAGCGTGTGGCGGAGCATGTGGGGCGTCACGCGTCGGGGGATCGCCGCGTCTCGGGCCGCCCGTCGGACAATGCGCTCGATGGTGACCGGACCGACGGGGAACATGCGCGTCGACCCCTCGCCCGCGAGCGCGCGCTCGGTCAGGTACCGGTCGATCGCCGCCCGGGTCTTCTCCTCGAGGACGACCTCCCGGTCCTTGTCGCCCTTGCCGGAGCGGACGTGGAGGAGGTTGCGGGTCAGCTCGAGGTCCTCGAGCCCCAGGTTGGAGAGTTCGCTGACCCGGAGGCCGCAGAAGGCGAGCACGTGGACGATCGCGGAATCCCGCGGGGAATCCTGCACCGCGTCGAACAGCCGGTGGGTCTCGTCCTCGGAGAGGTAGTGCGGGAGGCGCTCCGGGCGCCGAGGGGCCTCCATTCCTTCGGCGGCCGCGAGGCCGAACGTCCGGAACAGGCACGTCAATCCCCGGACGGTCGTGTAGAGGGAGTTCTTCGAGTAGTGCCGGTTCAGGACGAGGTACTCCCGGAACGCTTCGAGGTCGCGCTTCGTCGCCTCCTCGAGGGGCTTGTGCGTGTAGGTGAGGAACGTCCGGGCGATGTGCCCGTACTGCTTCACCGTGCACGGGCTCCGCTCCTGGCTCTGCAGGATCCGCTGGAACCGTCCGACCATCTCATCGACGGTGAACGTCGGTTCCGGGGCGACGCCGGCCGCCCCATGGCCCCGCCCGCGCGGCGCCGGAGAGCGCTCGCGCGACTCCGAGGAGGCCATCGAATGGTCGTTGGCCGGGATGGGCCTAATTAATGGTTGACCCGCATCCGAATGTTTTCGCTCGTTCCTCAAGTACGCGCGTCGCTCTCGAGCGTCGTGCGGTGCGACCGGTGCGACCGGACGGCGGTCGTCGACCGCCCGTACGCCGGCGACCACCTGTGCGACGTCCACCTGGCGGACACGGTCCGGCTCCGGTTCCGCCGCGCGATGCACCGGCAGCTTCCGCGATTCCGGACCGGCACCGTCGCGGTCGCCCTGTCGGGCGGCAAGGATTCGGCGACCGCGCTCGCCCTGACCCACGCCTACTTCGGCCGGCGACCGACCGTCGAGGTCGTGGCCATCTCGGTGGATGAGGGGATCCGCGGCTACCGGTCGAAGACGCTCGGGGCGGCGAGCGACCTGACCCGTTCCCTGGGAGTTCGACACGTGGTCGTCCGCGCGCGAAAGGAGCTCGGCACGACCACCGACGCCGCGGCGAAGCGCCTCGGCGGGATCGCCCCGTGCTCGTTCTGCGGCGTCTGGCGCCGCCAGCTGCTCAACCGGGCGGCCCGGAACGCCGGCGCGGACGCCCTCGTCCTCGGGTTCAACCTCGACGACCTTGCGCAGACCGTGCTGATGAACGTCGCGCGGGCCGACGTGGCCCGGCTCGGCCGGATGGCGCCCCACACGCGTCGGCAGACGGACCTCGTCCCCCGGATCGCCCCGCTCGCCGACGTGCCCGAACGAGAAGTGTACCTGTACGCGACGGCCGCCGGCCTGCCGTTCGACCACGGGGAGTGCCCGCACGCCGGGCTCGCGAGCCGCAACGTCTTCCGGGATGTCGTCTGGCGACTCGAGGAGTCGATCCCGGGCACCCGGCAGGCGCTCCTCCGCAGCCGGGAGACGATCGTCGACCTCCTCGCCGTCGGGACCGCCGAGTCGGCCCCCGCGCGCTGCGACGAGTGCGGGGAGCCGTCGACCGGGCCCCGATGCCGCGCCTGCGAATACCGCCGCGCGGTCGCCGGACCCGTTATGGGGTCCGCCGCCTCGTGAGCGGCGTGGCTCCCGCCGACCCGAACGTCTTGGACAGCGACCCGCGAAGGTCGGTCCAGCGACGCGTCTTCGTCGCCGGCGCGGGGATCATGGGAAGCGGCATTGCCGCCCAAGCTGCGCTCGCCGGCTACGCCGTCACGCTCGAGGACGTCAACGAGGAGCTCGCCCGGCGGGGCCTCGAGAACGCAAAGCGCGCGCTCGATTCGGCCGCCAAGCGCGGCTCCATCGGAGCCGCGAGCGTCCCCGAGGCGCTCGCCCGGATCGACGTCGCCATCGGACTCCGCCGGGCGGACACCGCCGAGATCGTCGTCGAAGCGGCGCCCGAACGACTCGACCTGAAGCGGGCCCTCTTCACGGAACTCGACACGGTCGCCCGACCGGAAGCGGTGCTCGCGACGAACACGTCGTCGCTGCCCGTCACCTCGATCGCCTCCGCGGTCCGTGACCCCGGACGGGTCGTCGGGATCCACTTCTTCAACCCGGTGCTCCAGATGGAGCTCGTCGAGGTGATCCCGGGGCAACGCACCCGCCCCGAGGTCGTCGCGACCGCCTCGGAGTTCGCGCGCTCCCTCGGGAAGACGGTCGTCACGTCCAAGGACACCCCCGGGTTCGTCACGACCCGGGCGCTCGCCGTCCTCGGGAACGAGGCGGCGTTCATGCTGTACGAGGGGATCGCGACAAAGGAGGAGATCGACACCGCCTACAAGCTCGGGTTCCACCACCCGATGGGGCCGTTCGAGCTGCTCGACCTCGTCGGCCTCGACACCGCGGTGGCGATCCTTGACGTCCTCTGGGACGGGTTCCGGGACCCGAAGTACCGGACCTGCCCGCTGCTGCGGTCGATGGTCGCGGCCGGCCAGCTCGGGCGGAAGTCCGGGTCGGGGTTCTACGAGTATCCGGCCCCGCCGGGCCGGACCTAGGGACCGATGCCCGGAGTTGGAGGGTTTGAGGACCTCCTCATCCTCGCGCTGGCGGCGTTGCTGCCAGCGCTCGTCTACCTGACCTGGGTCCGCCAGAGCGAGCGGCTCGGACGGGAGCCCTGGGGACTCCTCCTCCGCCTGTTCCTGTTCGGCGCGGTCGGCGCGACGTTCATCGCCGCGATCCTCGAGGTCGTCATCGTCGACTTGGGCTCCGCGATCTCCCAGAAGTACCCGGGTCCCGAGTTCGGGTTCCTGAACGGCGGCTCGACGGCCGGGGTGTTCTTGCTCGTCCTCGTCATCGCCCCGTTCGTCGAAGAGGGTCTGAAGGCCGGCGGCGTCATCCAGTACCGCTCGTCGATGCGCCGTCTCGCCGACGGGCCGGTGTTCGGGGCCGCGGTCGGGCTCGGGTTCGGGTTCTTCGAGACCCTCCTCTACGGGCTCGGAGCGTTCCTGACCGGGGGCCTCGTCGCCGGCCTCGCCCTCATCCTGATCCGGTCGATCTCCTCCGTGCTCTTGCACGGCAGCTCGACGGCGATGTTCGGCCGCGGCTACGCGGCGAACGCGTTCCAGGGGAGCCGCGGCGCGACGGGGGCGTACTTCCTCCTCGCGGTCGCGATGCACGCCTCGTTCAACGCGCTCGCCTCGCTCGGCCCGATCCTGACGGCGTTCCACGTCCCGAACGGGATCTCCCAGTACGGGGACGTCATCGGTCTCCTCGCGGCGATCGCGTTCGCCTTCGGGGCGATCGAGCACGTCCGCTCGGTGATCTCCCAGTCGGACTTCCCCGGCGCCGGTGCGGTCCACCCGAGGTACCGTCCGCCGCCCGCGCGGGCGCCCCAGCAGCAGAGCCAGCGGCGGCCGTGAGCGGCGACTACGACGTAGGCGGGGTCGGGGGCGGGTGGCCGCCGCGGCGGTTCCACGCCGAGTCTCCGATGTCCCGGTACAGGGCCGACGCCGTGTCCTCGGAGGCGGCGCTCCGGTCTCGCCCCGCGTCCCGGATCCGATCCTTCTTCAATAACCAGTAGTGGATCCGCCAGGTCTTCCCGCGCGAGACGGTCGCGTCCTCCTCCTCGCTCGTGAGGAGCCCCTCCTCCTCGAGCCGGTAGAACCGGTCGCGGTCGTCGCTGGAGAGCTTGTTGTCGAGCACGGTGTCGTCGAGCCCGAAGTAGCCGAGCACCATCCGGGCGGTCGGTACGGCCTCGTCGGCCGGCATCTTGCCGCGGGCGACGAGCGTACGCTCGATCGCGCGCACCAGCTCGGCCTCGCGAATCACGTCCACGGTCGTCGGACCCACTCTACCGGGATGGAAATAGGTTCGGTCAGCACTCGCACTCCCACAACGTCATCAGGGAGGCCTCGCATCCGCGTCCCGACGTGACCGACCCGGAGTTTCCGATAGGCCCCGACGTGCTCGAGCCGGCCCGCCGGGCGCTCGGGCGCGGCCTGTGCCCCGAGTGCTTCGGGCGGCTGTTCGGTCGAGCGGGTCACGGCCTCACGAATCCGGAGCGGGCGGCCCGGATCTCGGAAGCGCTCGGGCCGCTCGCCCGCGCGGACCTCTGCCCGGTCTGCGAGGGGGCGTTCGACCGCATCCCCGTCTGGGTGGAGCGGTGCGAGGGGGCCGGGGCCGACTACGAATGGGCGCGGTTCGCCTGCGGGTCCCGCTGGGACCCGGAGGCGCTCGCCCGGGAGGAGGCGCTCTGGCTCGCGGTGGGGACGAGCTCCGGCGAGAGCCTCCACAGCGCGTTCAACCGGGAGCTCGGCAAGCGGCTCGAGGCCGCGAGCGGAGCGGAAGCGACCACCGCTCGGCCGGAGGTCGTGTTCCTCGCGGACCTGCCGGTCGGCCGGGTCAGCCTCACCGTCATGCCGCTCTACTTCCGCGGCCGGTACCGGAAGCTCGACCGCACGCTTCCGCAGACCCGGTGGCCGTGCCGGTCGTGCCACGGCGTCGGCTGCGACCGGTGCGGCGGGACCGGGAAGACGTACCCGACCAGCGTCGAGGAGCTCGTCGCCGCGCCGTTCCTCCCGGCGACCGGCGCCGAGGGGACCCGGTTCCACGGGATGGGCCGGGAGGACATCGACGCCCGGATGCTCGGCCGGGGCCGACCGTTCGTGCTCGAGCTCCGCCGGCCGAAGCACCGGACGATCCGCCTCGCGGACGTGGTGGAGGAAGGGAACAAGGGGGCCACGGGCCGGGTCGAACTCCTCGACGTGGCGCCGACGGACGCCGCCGACGTCGTCCGCGTGAAGGAGGCGTTGCCGATGAAGAGCTACCGAGTCGGCGTCGCGGGCATCGTCGCGCTAGCAAATCTTAATGAAGCCCTGACGTTCGCAACGAGCCGAGCAATCGCCCAACGGACCCCGACGCGCGTCGCGCACCGGCGGGCCGACCGCGTTCGCACGCGTCGGATCGTCTCGGCGTCGATCGTCGAGGCGGCCGAGGGACGGTTCACGCTCGACCTGCGGGCCGAGGCCGGCACGTACATCAAGGAGTGGGTGGAAGGCGACGATGGAAGGACCGACCCAAGCCTCTCGGGGCTCCTCGGAGCGCCGCTGACCGTCGAGTTCCTCGACGTGCTCGATATCCACGACGAAGAAACGGGGCGATAGACGATGGTCAAGAGCTCGAAGGGATTCCGATCCCGCAGCCGCGGCACGTTCACCAAGGAGGTGCGCGAGCGCGGCATGCCGCCCGTCACGCGCTTCCTCCAAGAGTTCGCGATCGGCGAGAAGGTCCTCGTGGTCCTCGAGGCGTCCGACCCCCACGGCCAGCCCCACCCCCGCTACCAGGGGCGGACGTGCACGGTCGTCGCCAAGGTCGGCCGGGCGTACCGGATCGAGTTCCTCGACGGGCACAAGGCGAAGCAGTTGATCGCGAACCCCGTCCACCTGCGCCGCGCCGGCGGCGGAGCCAAGTAGATGCCCGACCCCGTACCCCTCTCCGACGTCCGCAAGATGCTCACCGAGGAGGCGGGGCGCCGGCCGCTCCCCCGCGAGGCGCTCCTCGCCCAGCAGCACTCCGAGCTGTTCGCGCCCCTCGACCCCGGCGACGTCCACAAGCTCGTCGCCGAGCTCCGCACCCTCCCGTTCATCGACGCCAACCTCGCCGTGAAGATCGCCGACATCCTCCCCCAGTACCCCGAGGAGGTCCGGCTCCTGTTCGCGAAGGAGCGGGTCGTCCTGGAGGAGGAGCAGCTGACCCGGCTGCTCGAGCTCGTCGCGCAGTACCGATGACCGGTCGGCCGCCCCATGGAGAACTACGTCTACGTCCTCGATTACCTGCCGTCCGGTCGGTCGACCGAGCGCGGCTTCCATAGGGAGCCCGTCGCCCTCGCCGTCGGCGAGACCGAGCTGAAGCTCCTCGAGATGCTCCCGAAGCCCGGGGTCCCCCTCGTCCCGGGCACCCGCGTCCCGGTCGTGCCGATCGAAGGCGCGGTCCCGCCGATCGACCACGTGCGGCGCCGCGTCGGCTACGAGGAGCTTACGAGCGCGGCGCGGACCGAGCTGCCGGGCGCCCTCGAGAAGATCGTCCTCGCCGACCCGGCGAAGTACCTGCGGTTCTTCAACGACTCCCCGTCGGTCTCGCGGCGGTTCCACCTCCTCGAGCTCCTGCCCGGGATCGGCAAGCGGACGATGCAGGCGATCGTGGAGGAGCGCAAGCGGGGCCCGTTCACCTCGTTCGCCGACCTCGAGGCCCGCCTCCACCTGAAGAGCCCCCAGATGCTGCTCGTCGGCCGGATCGAGGCCGAGCTCGAAGGTGTCGACGACAAGTACCGGCTCTTCGTCCCGGCGTAACCGGCCGGTCCCCGAGCCGGCCGAGGGGCCGCCGGAGAGTCCCGGCCAGGTCGCCCAGGCCCTGACGGAACTCGGCGTCCGACCGTCCCGCGGGCTCGGGCAATCGTTCCTGACCGACCCGTTCGTCGCCGACGCCGAGGCCGCGCTCGTCGACCGGCCGCTCACCGCCCCGGTCTGGGAGGTCGGCGGCGGGCTCGGCATCCTTACTGCGGCGCTGCTACGGCGCGGGTACTCGAACGTGACGGTCGTCGAGCTCGACGGACGGCTCGCGAAGCGCCTGACGAGGGAGTTCGCCGGGCGGGTCCGCGTCGTCGTCGGCGACGCGCTCGAGGTGCCGCTCGAGGGCGCCGAGGCGGTCGTCGGGAACCTTCCCTACTCCGCGGCGACCCCGATCCTGATCCGGCTCCTGAAGGCCCGGATCCCCCGGGTCGTCGCGATGGTCCAGGAGGAGGTCGCCGCCCGGATCGCCGCCCCGCCGGGCTCCCGGACGTACGGTCGGCTCAGCATCCTTTCCCAGATGTTCGCGGAGGTCGAGCTGTTCCGGCCGGTCGGAGCGGAGTCGTTCCACCCCCGTCCCGCGGTCGGGAGCCGGATCCTGACGCTCACCGCCCGTCCGGACCCGCTCGCGGTCCGGTCGGTCCCGAAGCTCGAGGCCGTCGTCCGGACCCTGTTCTCGTCCCGCCGCAAGCAGCTCGGCAACCTCCTGCCGAGGCTGACGAAAGCGCCCGAGGCGGCGGCGCGGACGGCGGGCTGGCCCGACGACTGGGCCATGCTCCGGCCGGAACGGCTTCCCCCCGAGGCGTTCTTCGCCCTCGCCAACACGCTTTCGTCGGCCGACTGAATCGACGAACGAGGCGACGAGCGTGCCATCGGACTCCGACCGACGGGACCTCCTCCTCCTCGTCCTCGTGGGTCTCGTCTGGGGTTCGGCCTACCCGGTGATCCGGTTCGGCATCCTCGCGGGGGCCACGCCCGTCGTCTTCGCGGACATCCGGTACGCCATTTCCGCGGCCTTGATCGCGGCCGTCGCCGCCGCGACCCGCGTCCACCGTCCCCCGTGGCGGTCGTTCGCCCTCTCGGCGCTCCTCGGCCTCCCCATCGTCGGGGTCTACGGGCTCCTCCTGTACCTGGGCGAGGCGTCGACCTCGGGCAATCTGTCGGCGATCCTGATCGCGGGAACGCCGTTCCTGACGGCGCTGTTCGCCCTGCGGGCCCTCCCGGGCGAATCGCTCGGACGCGCCGGGGCCGTCGGACTCCTCGTCGGCTTCCTCGGCGTCGTCCTGCTGGTCGTTCCGCCCCCCGGGATCGTGCTCGCCACGACGTTCTGGGGGCCGGTGGCCGTCCTCGGCGCCGCCGTCAGCGTGGCGTTCGGCACGGTCCTGTTGCGCCGGTACCGGCCCGAGGGCGAGACCCTCTGGGGGGTCTCGGTCCAATTCGCCGTCGCGACCGCGTTCCTGCTCGTCGTCCTGCCCGTCGTGGAGCCGCATCCGGCGTTCCCCGTGACCCGGAGCACCGTGTTCGCGCTCGCCTACCTCGTCCTGCTCCCGTCCCTCGTCGGCTACTCGATCTACTTCTACCTCCACCACCGGGTCGGTCCGTCGCGCGCGAACCTGGTCGCCTACGTCAACCCGGTCGCCGCGGTCCTGATCGGCACCCTCGCCTTCGCCGAGCCGTTCCAGGTCTGGGAGCTCGGGGGCTTTGCCCTCGTGGTGGTCGGCCTGACAATTCTCACCCGATACCGGCGAGCCCGTCCGAGCCCACCCGCCGGAGCTCCTCGGCCGTCGTCTTGAGCCGGACCGGCGGTCGGATCGCGGGTCGGAGCGGGTCCGCGCCTACCGATTGGGGCCGGCGAAGAACTTCGTCAGGTTGTCCCAGTAGTGGTCGAACCAGCCCTGGGTGATCCCGGGAAGGGCATCCTCGGGGACGCCCGTGTGGTCGAAGACGAGCTTCGTGCCCCCCTTCGTCTTCTCGAGCTCGAAATGGACGATTGAGTACACGCCGTCCTCCCAGTCGCTGATCCGCCACGCCTGGACGATCCGCCGGCCAGGAATCAACGAAACGTTCCGGCCTTCGATCGACCCGTCGAAACAGCGGAATTCGCCGCCCTCGACGGAGCTGATCTTCGCCGGCGCGCCGGTGAACTTCGCGTGCTCCTTGCTGACCATCAGGGCGTCGTAGACCCTCTTCGGCGTCGCGGCGAACGTGACCTCTTGGTGGACCGACCCCCACGTCATCGGCAGCTCCGGCCCTCGCGGGCCGGGCTCCCGACGGAGGCGCAATACTTAACCATTTGGTTTACTGTCGGGACCGAGGACCCATGGCGGCGGTGCTCGACGCGAGGCCGATGGCGAGCGACGACCTCGATGCGGTATTCCACGCGCTGTCCGACCGGACCCGCCGTTCGATCCTCCACCGGCTCGCCGACCGACCCGCCACGGTCGGCGACCTCGCGGGACCGTTTGCGATGTCGCTCCCGGCGGTCTCGAAGCACGTGAAGGTGCTCGAGAGCGCGGGCCTGATTTCCCGAACGGTCGAAGGACGGCTTCACCGGTGCTCGCTCGCCCCCGCGGCGCTGCGGACGGCCGACGACTGGCTCGCCCCGTACCGGGAGTTCTGGTCGGCGGAGTTCGAGTCGCTGGACCGTCACCTTCGGCAGGGTGTCTCGACCTCGCGCGACCGGTCGGCGCGCCGCACCCAAAGGAAAACGGTACGGGCGGCGACCCGCCGGGGTCGTTGAGCGGGGAGACGGCCCGGTCGATCCTCCCGCAAACCCTTTCGCGCCGAACCCAATCCGCCGGCCCTGGAGGCCCGCGCTCGTTGGCCCCGTCCAAATCCCGAGCCCCTGGTGGCTCGGCCACGGCGAAGGGCGGGAAGAAGCCCCCGGCGGCGACCAATGTGGACGAGTACCTGGCGCGGGTGCCCGACGAGGTCCGCCTCGCCCTCGAGGCACTTCGGCGAACGATTCTCACCGCCGTGCCCGGCTCGACGGAACGGATCGAGTACGGGATGCCCGTGGTCCACCATCGAGGACCTCTCGTCGGGTTCGCCGCGCAGAAACGACCTTGCGCGTTCTACGTGATGAGCCCCGCGCTCGTCGACGCCCACGCCGCCGAGCTGAAACCGTTCGACGTGGGCCGGGCGTGCATCCGATTCGTCCCCGAGCACCCCCTTCCCTCCCGTCTCGTCACGGAACTCGTCCAGGCCCGGGTCTCGGAGAACGCCGCCCGGGCCGCGGGCTGAGCGAGACTCCGCGAAGCGGCGTCGGAGTCGCCCCCTCCTCCGTCCGGGCGCGGCCCGCTTGGGCTAAGCGTAGGACCGGGTTCCGCGGATCGAGGGAGGTCCGAGGTTGGGGAGCCGGGCCGGCGGTCCCCGTCGCTGCGCCTGGGCCGAAAGCGATCCCCTCCTCCTCGCCTACCACGACTCGGAGTGGGGGGTCCCGCTGCGAGAGAGCCGGCCGCTCTGGGAGATGCTGGCGCTCGAAGGATTCCAGGCCGGACTCTCCTGGCTCACGATTCTTCGGAAACGCGAAGCGTTTCGCCGGGCGTTCCGAAAGTTCGACCCTGAGGTCGTCGGGGCGTTCCGGGCCCCGGACGTCGCCCGGCTCCTGCGGGATCCGGGCATCGTCCGGTCCCGGGCCAAGATCGAGGCGACCATCGACGGGGCCCGTCGGTACCTCGCGATGGCGGCGGAGGGGGAGGAGTTCGGCGCGTGGGTCTGGGCCCTCGCGGGCGGCCGTCCGATCCAGGGGACCGGGCGACCCAAGGCGAGCACCCCGCTCTCCGAGGCGATCTCCGATGCGCTGAAGGCGAGAGGGTTCCGATTCGTCGGTCCCGTGATCACCTACGCCTGGATGCAGTCGGTCGGCATCGTCAACGACCACGCGGGCGACTGCTTCCGCCGACGACCCGTCCGAGAGATGGCGGCGCCCCCGAGAACCGGATAGGCTCCGTCCGCGCCCCCGCTCCGAAGTGGGGTCGCTCCCCGGGCCGAACGTACGCGGACCATCGCCCGGGGAGACGGTCGTCGACCGAGCGAGCGGGCGACCTACTTCGCGCCCCGACGGCGCCGCCAAACGACCACGCCGACCACCGCGGCCACGGCCACGACCCCGAGGGCGACGAGGCCGAGCGTGAGGGGAGTGAGGAGTCCATTCGTGGCCGCCACAGTGGCGAGGGAGATCGTCGTCCGCGAGGTCGCCCCCGGGCGCACCGTGATGGTCCGGTGGAACGCCTCGTAGCCGGGTCCCGAAGCGTTCAGCGCATGCGAACCGGCGGACGCGGAGATGTTGAAGGCGCCTCCCGAGTCCACCGGGACCGGTTGGCCGTCGAGAGTGACGTTCGCGTCGACCGGCGCCACGGTGCCGGCGATCCAGCCGGGCGCGAGGGAGAGAGCGAAGGTGATGGTCGTCGTGGCGTTCCGGTCGACCGTCACCTCCCGGATCGCGGGGACATAGTGGGCCGCGTTGGCCGAGAGCGTGTAGGTCCCCGGGGCAATGTTGACGTAGAACGCCCCGCCGGTGACGTTCATCGCCGCCCCGTTCAGCTCGACCGTCGCCGTCGCGGGCGTGACGCTGCCGTTCAACGTTCCGACGATCAGCACGAGCGACAGGTTCGCCGAGACTTGGCCGAACGGGACGAGGAGCAGGGGACCGGAGCTTTCGGAGTAGTATCCCGTCGCGCTCGCGTTGACCCAGTGGGTCCCCGGACCCTCCCGGACCGAATAGGAGCCGTTCTGCACCGGGATCAGGCTCCCGTCGACGCGGACGGTCGCGTTGCCGGGGGCGACCGTGCCGTTGATCCAGCCCGGAAGAGGGCTCAGGACGATCGCCACGTTCGTTGTCTGATTGAATCGGATGGTGACGCTCGAGTTCAGGTAGGGGGCGTACGCCGTGAGGTTCGCGGTCAGGGTGAAGGTCCCCGGGAGGTGCGAGATGTCGAAGGTCCCGGCGGCGCGCACCGGGACCCCCGAGCCGTTCAGCTCAACCGTCGCTCCGGCGGGAGAGACCGTCCCGACCAGTAGGCCGGGCACCGGGGAGAGGGTGAGGTTGACGTACGTCACGTTCCCGGGCGTTACCGCGCCGGTCGCATTCCCGGACCAGTAGCCCACGGCCCACGCCTGGACCAGGTAGTCGCCGGGGTACTCCCAGAGCGTCGCCCGGCCCCCGACCAGCGGAGTAGCGACGTGCGCGACGTGGGTGGTGGCGTTCCCGGGGTCGACGCGGACCTCGAGCCGTCCGGGAGCGCCGGCCGCCCGGCACGGCCCCCCATACGTCGGTACGTAGCAGGCCGTCCAGTGGTCCATCCCAAGGACGGTGGCGTTCAGCGTGAGGTTCGTCGAGAGTTCGCTGCCGTACCACAGGGCGAAGTACCAGGTCGAGCCGTTGTCGGTGACGGTGGCGGGCGCCGTCAGGTTCGCGGTCTCGCCAATGAGGGCGTCCACCGCCACCGGGGCGCTCCCCCCCAGGGAAACGTTGCCCGGGACGGGAACGGTTCCGTTGACCGTGAGGTTGACCGGCACGTTCGAGTTCACGGAGGCGTTCGTGAGCTCCGCCGTGTAGAACGAAATGTTGTAGTCGACGCCCCACAGGCACGGCGAGCAGGTCCAGGAGAGCGGGGACCGGGCGTCCGTCCACAGCGGCCGGGCCCCGTGGGCGTCGGCGAGCAGGTGAGTGTAGTCCCCGATCCACCACCCGGCGGAGCCGCCGGTCGGATAGATCGGGACCGAGTCGTTGTCGCTGACGGCGAACTGACGGTCGAACGTCCCCCCGCCGTCGTGGGATTCGGCGCCGTACAGCCGGTAGTGGCCGTTCGAGTACTGTTCCCCATACCACTCGGCGTAGACCGTCCCGTCGGCGCCGACCGCCACGTCCGGCTGGAACGACTCCTGCGTCCGATTGGAGTTGACCGTCACCGGCCGGGCCCAGGTCGTTCCGTTGTCGGATGAATAGGTGAGGGAGACGAGTGGCGTACCCGTCGTGCCGCCGCTGCCGTTCTGCCAGGTGACGAACAGGCGGCCGGTGTACGGATTGGCGCCGAAGTCGTCCACGCCGATCCCGGGCAGGGTGTAGGCCCGGAACGTGTCGGGCGCGGGCGAGGCGCCGCTGACGGCCGTTCCGATGAGCTTCGGCGTACTGAACTGGGCCCCATGGTCCGTCGAGCGAGAGAAGAGGACGCCGCCGGCGCTGTCGCCATACCATGACGCATCGACGCCGCCCCACGGGTCGACGGCGATCTCGACCCCGAGGCCGTCCCAGCCCGAGCCCGAGACGGACAGGTTCACCGGGCGGCCCCAAGTCGCCCCCGAGTCCGTGGAGTTCCGCAGGGTGATGGTCGAGTTCGAGTCGTCGTTGTACGCGACGTACACCTCGCCGGTCGTCGGGTCGACCGCGATCCAGGGCTTGTCGATGAACGCCCCCGCGTACGAGCCGGCGATTGGCGTCGGGATCCCCCAGGTCGTGCCGCCGTCCGTGGACACCGAGACGTAGAGCGCGACCGAGGCGGTCGGGCCCGTGCACACCTGGTCGCCGATCGAGTCCGCGAGGTCAACGTAGTACACCGTGTCGTTGGGCCCGAACGCGATCGCGGTGTCCGCGAGGTGGAGGAGGTTGCACGTCGCCGAGCTCGTGTTCGTCCACTGCGGGTTGATCGGCAGCGTTTGCGTCGACCACGTCCGGCCGCCGTCCCACGACGTGGAGACGCCGCTCACGCCCGTGTTGTAGTACGCCGTCGAGTTGTACGAACTCAGGTACTGGTACAGTCCGCCGGCCACGAGATTGTTCGGGTTCTTGGGATTCTCAGCGATCATCCCCTCCCCGCTCCAGTTCGAGACCAGCCAGTTCGTGGCACTCGAGCCGAGCTGGTACGGTCCGGCTCCGGGACGGGGGGCGGCCCGCGGAGCGGCGGGAATGAACGGCGCGGGACGGCAGCCGTTCGCGGCACAGACCGGGGGCTGGACGGCCGTCGGGGGAACGGCCGATCCCCCGAGCGTTCGAAGGGCCGCCCCGGACCTGTGGGGGGCGGGGGATAGGGCCGAGGGGACCAAGCCCCCGGCCGGACCGAGCGGTGGGGTCAGCAGGAAGAAGAGAACCGCCGCGACCGCAACGGCACCGGCCCCCGATTGCGAGGGAGCGAATCGCCGAAGCCGTCGTCGTGGCACGACCCGGGGCACGGGATGCCCCGATAAGGCCGTACCTCCGGCATCGCGCCCGGGTCCCGCCCCCGCACCCCAGGTCGGGCGGATCGTCCCACCCCGAGGCTTCCGAGGGGGCTCCACTCGGCTCGATGAGGCTCTGGGAGCGAAGGTCACCCCGGAGGACTCTCTTGACCCAACTCGGGCAGCTGTGACCAATGTCTGTTGTCGGTTCAGGAGGAGTCCGACCTCCACGCCAGCGATCGGGAACACCCGTGGTCCATCGGTCCAATGGTCCGAGAAGAAGGCACGCGACCCTTCCAGAGGCGGTGAGCTCGATACGGGCAGACTTCCGTTCACCTCAACCCAATCGAGACCCACTTCCGAACGATACGACGGTGGGCGTTCACGGGGTCCAATTACAGGGACTGGGGCGAGGCGAAGGAGGCCCTCCGCCTCGCGATGCGACGGCTCAATCGGATTCCCTTCGCGACCAATTCACGTCCCGCACACCGCTGGTGGACGCGGCACTAGCTGCCGTCCCACGGACGCGCAATTCAGCCCCGAACCGTACGGGCTTTCCGGGAATTGCCGCTCGGCCCGTGGCAAGTCCCCCGCGGTAGAAGCACCAAGTCGGCTGCTTCCTCTGCTTCCCTGAGAAGCGTCTTGCGCGCCGTGCCCATTTTCGCACGCA
>DAIQBL010000046.1:0-13892 GCA_036781185.1 Thermoplasmatota archaeon
TCCCGTGCAGACGGGCGCGCACGACAGGTTCGCCGAGGACGGCGTGACGTTCGCCCCGACGACGGGCGTGCGGTAGACGCTGTCCACGACGGTCCCGGAGAGCCACCCGTCCGAGACCGCCGGAGCGCCGAGCGCCGGAGCCGACGGGCGCGAGTACGCCCCAGGAGATCCCGTCGGGGAGGGCGTGGCGTCCGTCGGTTTCTCTCCGGCGACGACGCGGGTGTGATCCTGCCGGAAGATCGCCGGCGCGTCGACGAAACGGCCCGGCAACCCCGCCGCGAGCCGGGTCTCCGGTCCCGAGTCGGCGAGCGCGCTCCCGGCGACGTGGGGCCGGTGGGAGGCGGAGTGGGGAGGGGCGGTCGGCGCAACCGTCCCCAGGGCCCCTGCGGGGAGCCCCTCAAGGACCGCGACGGCCACGGCGAGGAGGACGAGGGGGAGACGGGTCCGGCCGGCGGAGCCGGGGTCGACGGCAAAGCGGCGCCGGGGAGGCCCGTCCATGCGAGAGCGGCGACCGGGGGTCGCCGGACCGCTTCGAACGCGAATCGGGGGATAATCGTTCCGACGGCCTAGTGGTGCCCGCTCGGGGCCCTCGGGGGGAAGCGTCCGACGAGCGAGGCGGAGAGGGCGAGGAATGCCCCGATGCCGAGGAGCGCCCCGCCGCCCAGGAGCAGGATCGGTTCGACGATCGCGGTGCTCGGCGGAGGGGCGACGGCGGGCGGGGCGACCCCGACGTACAGGTACCCGACCATGCCCGCCGCGAAGTGGCCCGGGATCTCGCAGACGAACTGGTACACACCGGCCTTCGGGATCGTGAAGTTCGCCCAGATGACCTGGCCCGGCGTCGTCGGCACCGTGACGCTCGCGAGCGGGGCGTGGACCGAGAAGTACGAGCTGAAGTTTCCCGGCGTCAGGTTGACGTCCGCCTGCGGCACGAGCGTCCAGGTGTGGCCGGTCGAGCCGAGGTTCGAGACCGCGACGGAGATCCGGACGGGGTAGCCGGTCGCGTTCGCCTGCAACACCGCCGGAGCGAACGCGAGCGAGGACGCTGCCGTCCCCTCGCTCAGCGTGAGGCCGGCGCCGGGCGAGCTCGCCGTAATATTGAGAAAGCCGGCCATGCCGGCCTGGAACTGGTACGGGACGACGCTGACGAATTCGTAGCTGCCGGACGCCGTATCGGGGATCGTGAAGTTGGCCCACTGCGAGGAGTTCGGGCCCACCGAGGCGTTCACCCACGGCGCGTGCGCGACGAAGAACGCGTTGAGCTGGGTCGGCGACCAGCTGCGGTTGATCGAGAGGTTGGCGACCGAGGAGACCGTGAACGTGTGGGAGAAGAGACCGGTGTTGACCAGGTGGACCGCCACCGCCGTCCCGGACGTCGCGGCGATCGAGTTCGGCGTGTAGGACGGGGCGTCCGTCAGGTTGAGAGTGGCGTTGGTCGCGAACGTCCCGCCCCCGGGTCCGCCCGTGGCGAACGCGCGGGGCGCGGCGGAGGACGACGGGGGGGCGGTCCGGACGAACGCCACCACGAGGAGCAGGAGGAGGCCGAGCGAAACGAACGTCCGGGCCCGGCGCCGCCGGGCGGCCGGACGCGACGTCCGGGACCTGACGGAGACCGGCATCGATGTGCGCCGGTCGCGCGACGAGGGGTCGCTTGATATCCCTAGTGTACGAATCACGCCCGCCGAAGGAATCACGCCGGTGGGGGCGAAGCGCCGGCGGGGTCGTCCGGCCCGAACCGGCGGATCAGCTGGGTCGTCACCTCGAGAAGGGGATGGTGCGCCGACCGGTCGATCTCGATGTCGGCGAGGCTGTTCAAGTGGTGCTCGCGGGCGACGCGCTCGAGCCCGGTCTCAAACCCCGCGAACTCCTCGGGCTTGTCACACGTGAGGATGAACGCCTGGAGCTGCGCGAGCCCCATCTCCTGCGCCGCGAGCGCCCGGTGGTGCCCGTCGACGAGGATCCATAGGTCCCCCTTCTGGACGACGAGCACGGGCTCCGCGAACCCGCGCTCGAGCTCGTAACGCCGGCCCTCGAGCTCGTCCTCGAACACCTTCCACTGCGTCGGCCGAAGCCGGGCGATCGGCACGAGCCCCCGGCGCGAGGAGAACGGCAGCCCGTACCGCTCGGACAGGAGATGCTTCAGGGTCTCCGACTTGGCCGGCGACGCCCGCTCGAAGTGCGACCGGACGATGTCGAGGTTGGAGATCACCCCGACGAGCCGACCCGCCTCGTCGGTGATCGGGAGGTCCCGGAGGCCGAAGCGGAACATGATGCGGGCGACGTCGTCGAGCGCCATGTCCGGCGTCGCCGTGTACGTCCCGGGCCGGATGATGTCGCGCAGCGGGGTGTCGCGGCGGAGGGAGTTCCTCAGGAGCTCCTTCGAGCTGACGAACCCCACGAGCTTGTCCGAGGCGCCGGTGACCGGGAGGCCATGGTGGCGGCTCCGGGAGAGCCGGTCGATCGCTTGGCCGACCGTGGTCGCTTCCTCGAGGTGCTCGACCTCGAGCACCATGTAGTCGCGGACGCGGACCGTCATCGGCCGGGGGGCGCGGGGGCCTCGTCCCGGAGGTACGCGGTGAGGAGGTGGCAGATCAGGAGGTGGACATCCTCCACGTGCTGCATCGAGTTCGAGGGTACGACCACCGGGATCTCGACCGCGCTCTTCAGCTTCCCGCCGCCGATCCCGGTGAGCCCGATCGTGCGGAGGCCGAGGCGTTTCGCGACGTGCATCGCCTCGAGGACGTTCGGGGAGTTGCCGCTCCCGGAGATCCCGAAGGCAACGTCGCCGGCGCCGGCGAGGGTCAATAGCGGCTCGCTGAACACCTTCGCGTATTCGCTGTCGTTCGCCCACGCCGTCAGCGTCTCGACGTTGTCGACGAGGGCGACGCACTTGAACCGTCGGCTGTCCCCGCGGATCGTCGCCTTGCCGATGTCGACGACGAAGTGCGAGGCGGTCGAGGCGCTCCCGCCGTTCCCGAAGAAGTAGATCGTCCGGTCCGCGGCGCGCGCGGCGAGGAGCACCGGCACGATCCGCTCGATGGCGGCGGCGAGGTACGGGTCGGCGAGCGCGGCGTGGGTCTCCTCCACGTAGCGTCGGACGTACGGTCCCACCTCCATCGTCCCACCTTCACCGGCCGACGAACAGGATGCGCGAACCTTCCGGCGTGATGCGCACCGGGAGCCGCCGCATCGGCGACAAAGCGGTCGCTATTTGAGAATGCCGTTCTGGCGGGTGCACGACGAGCAGGAACCCTCCGCCCCCGGCGCCGGTGATCTTGCCGCCATACGCCCCGGCCGCCTTCGCCCGGCCGTAGATCGCGTCGATCTGCTCGTTCGAGATCCCCGACGAAAGCGTGCGTTTGAGCCGCCACCCTTCATCGAGCAGGCCCCCGACCTTCGCCCAGTCGCGGGCCAGGAAGGCGTCCCGGGTCTGGTCGGCGAGAGTCCGCATCGCCCCGAGCGCCTCGAGGTTCTCCGCGGTCCGGGCGTCCTGGCCCTTGAGGATCCCCTCGGCCTTCCGAGTGAGGCCCGTGTAGAACAGCGACAGGTGCTCGGAGAACGCCTCGCGCTCCTTCGCCGCGAGCGGGATTGGCGTGGTGCGGACGGTATCGTCCGCGCGGAACTCGAAATGGCGGAGGCCGCCGAAGGCAGCGATGTACTGGTCCTGCTTGCCGAGCGTGCCGTGCAGGTCCTCGATCTCGATCTGGCACGCTTCTTCCGCGAGCTCGGCCGAGTCCTTCAGGACCCCCCGGTAGGCGTAGAGAGCGTTCAGCAGCCCGACCGTCAGGCTCGAGGAGGAACCGAGGCCGGTCCCCTCGCCGGGAATGTCGGCGATCGTGTGGACCTCGAGCGAATCGGTGACGCCGGTGCGGCGCATCGCCTCGCGGACGAGGCCGTGCTGGAGGTCGTCGAGCTTCTCGACGTTCTCCGTCCTCGAGTAGGCGATCCGGATCGACTGGTCGAACTTCTCGTTGACCAGGACGTGGACGTACCGGTCGATCGCGGCGCTCGTTACGGCGCCCCCGCCATGGTTCCGGTAATACGACGGCAGGTCGGTGCCGCCGCCGGCGAACGAGATCCGGAGCGGGGTGCGGGTGATGATCATCGTCCGGCGACCCGGGGCCGGCCGCCCTCTTTATGGCTTCCCCGCCGGGATCGCCGTCGGCCGGTTCCACCGACTGCGACGACCGTAGAAGCTCCGCGAGGTCGCGGCGAGGTCCCCGAGCGGGGCGAGCCCGGGCAAGGAGGCGGCGAACGTCTCCGCCCGCCGGTCGAGGATGACGCCGATGCCCCGGTCGTTCTCCGAGCGGATCATCCGACCGAGCGCCTGGCGGATCGCGCGCTCGGCGGGCGCCTCGACGGCGTACTCCCAACCGTGACCGACCGTTGAGTCGAGGTACGCCCGCAGCGCCTCGCGCTTCGCGCTCGGCCGCGGGTACGGGATGCCGACGACGACGACCGCCTCGAGTTCGTCGTCGGGGAAGTCGACCCCTTCGGCGATGCGGCCGCCCGTGACTCCAAGAAGGACGCCCCCGCCCGGCTCCTTCTTGAACCCCTCGATCGACCGCCACAGGTCCCCCATCGGGACCCGTCGGCTCTCGATCACCGCGTTGGGGGGGAGCGCGCCGGCGAGGCCGGCGGCGAGGACCCGGTCGAGGAGGTCGAAGCTCGGGAAGAACACGGCGGTCTTCACCGGCAGGCTCTCCAGCACCTCGGCGAGCCGGTCCGCGATCCGCCCGATGGCCGCCGGGTCCGCCCGGAGCTCCTCGAAGCGGGTCGTCACGCTCGGGTCGAAGAACAGGCGCCGGTTCTCCGGGGGGAAGTACGAGGGGACCTCGAGGAGCTTGGCCTCCTCCCCGAGCCCGAGGGAGTCCCGGTACTCCGCGAGCGGCGCCAGGGTTCCGGAGAGGTGGACGGACAGGTGGCACGCCCGGATCGGTTCGGCGGGTCCGCGGGCGTCGAGCGCGTACGCCTCGAGCGCCCGGCGGGGCTGTCGGGCCGCGACCTTCACGTACTCCGGGGCCGAGAGCTGCGGCCAGGAGAGGAGCGAGAGGCCGACGGCGTGGACCCACGACCTCGGCAGACGGCGCTGGCGGCGCCGTTCGTCCCGGAGCGACTCGCCCCAGGAGACCATCGCGCCGAGCCAGGTGTCGAGGCGGTGGGACGTCCCCCCGATCTCGGAGAGGAGGGCGTCCTCGAGCGCGTTCGGCGGGAGGATCGCGTCGTCGTCGCCGCCGCACCGCTCGACGAGCAGGTCGATCGACTGGCTGACGATCTCGAGGAGACGGCTCGCGCTCGGGCCGTCCGGGAGGGCGAAGTCGCCGCGTTCGGCGACCTCGGCCCGAGCCCGCCGGACCGACTCCTGGGGGAGGGAGACCGTCGACAGCTCGCGCAGATGGTCCGGCAGATGGTGGGCCTCGTCAACGACGAGGTCGACGCGCTCCGGCCCGACGCCGAGCCACCCGAGGAGCGACCGACGGATGTGGGGGTGGAAGAAGAACGGGTACGGCGCGGTGACGATGCGGGCCCGGGCGGAGAGCTTCTTCGCGAGCTCGTACGGGCAGAAGTTCTCCTCGCGCGAGAACGCCTCGAACTCGCCGGGGGACGGGATCTTCTGGCTGAACCGGTCGCTGAGGGCTTCGACGTCGGCCTGGAGGACGCGGGCGTAGTACGCGCACCCGTCGAGGTCGGTGAGGTCGACCGGGCCATCGTCCGGGAGCTCCGGGGGCGGCTCGAACCCCGCCCCCTCCGAGAAGGAGCGTTCGGTCGCCCGCTTCCGGTCGGCGCACAGCTTCCCGTGCTCCTCGGCGGTCGCCCCCTTCATTTCGGCGACCCCCTCGAGGAGGAGGCACCGGCGCTGGCGGCCCTGGAGCCCGATCGCGAGGATCGGGTGCTCGAGGCGGTGCGAGATCGCCCGGACCTCGGCGAGAACCTGCACCTCCTGCGCGTGGGTGCGGACGAGGTAGAGGATCCGGTGGTCCGCCGCCTCGGCGTGCTCGATGAGCGGCGCGAGCGCCGCCACCGTCTTCCCGCTCCCCGTCGGGGCGTCGACGAGCAACGCCCCGCCGCGGCGGGTCAGCTCGGCGACCGCGGCGACCACGCGGTCCTGGCCGGGGCGCGGCCGGTAGGGGAACAGGGCCGCGCTCTGCGGCGGAACGTCGGACGTTGCCGTAGCGACCCTCGGGACGACCGACCGGGCCGAGGGGGTTTGAAGGTGCGCCTCGACGGGAACGGTTTCCGTGAGCGGTCGGGACTATCCGTAGGCGTACCGGACGCCGTACGGTCCGCGGGGCATCGTCCAGGTGACCGACCCCTGGTCGCAGGCGATGTCGCACGCCCCGCATTCGACGCAGTCCTCGTACCGGAAGACGAGCTTCCCCTCGATCCGCTCGTAGCACTGCGCCGGGCAGACGTTCGTGCAGAACGAATGCGGGCACTTCGCGCAGATCGCGGGCTTGACGGTGATGTGGGCGTGATCCGCCGAGTCCGTCTGGTATCGGAGCGTGCCGAGGCGGCGCTTGATCTCGACGTAGCCGACGGGCGCCCCGTGGTCCCCGGTCGGCGGACTCTCGGCCACGAACATCCGATCGCGGACGGGCCTATGAGCGGTTCGGCCGAACCGCTAGGCCTTGGCGACCGGTGGGAGGAGGGCGAGGTCCGAGCGGACAGCGGCGGCGCTCGCCTCGAACGCCTGGCGCTCGGCGTCGGTAAGGGCGACCTCGACGACCTTCTCGACCCCCGCTCGCCCCAGCACGACCGGCACACCGAGGCAGAGGTCCGAGAGGCCGTACTCACCGCTCAAGTGGGCCGTCACGCCGACCAGGCGGTGTTCGTTGCGGGCCACCGCGGCGACCATCTCCGCCTGCGCCGCCGACGGGGCGTAGTAGGCGCTGCCCATCTTCAGGAGGTTGACGATCTCCGCGCCGCCCGACTTCGTCCGGGCGACGATCGCGTCCAATTGCGCCGCCGGGAGGAGTTTCGTGAGCGGCACACCGGAGACGCTCGTGTGCGAGAGCACCGGCACCATCGTGTCGCCGTGGGTGCCGAGGACGAACCCGACCACGTCCCGCGGGGCGACATGGAGGGCGTCGGCCACGAACCAGCGGAACCGCGCCGTGTCGAGCGTGCCGGACTCGCCGAACACC
This sequence comes from Thermoplasmatota archaeon, assembly GCA_036781185.1. Classification (GTDB taxonomy): domain Archaea; phylum Thermoplasmatota; class Thermoplasmata; order Lutacidiplasmatales; family UBA184; genus Lutacidiplasma. The sequence continues at coordinate 7,146 of DAIQBL010000046.1, forward strand.
CGCTCCTTCGGGAGGCCGGCGACGTGCCGGAACCAGTAGGTCATGACGTCGACGGGGTTCGTGACGACGATCACGGTCGACCGCGGGGCGTGCGCCTTCACGGCGAGCGCGTGGTCGCGGAGGATGTCGGCGTTCTTCGTCAGCAGGTCGGAGCGGCTCATGCCGGGCTTCCGGGCGAGCCCGGCCGTCTCGATCACGATCTCCGCGCCCGCGAGGGCGTCGAGGGACGTCGACCCGCTCAGGCGGGTCGAGAACCCGAGGATGGGGGCGGACTCCTGGATGTCGAGCGCCTTCCCCTGCGGGAGGCCGTCGACGATGTCGACGAGCACGAGCTCGTCCGCGACGTCCATCTCCGCGAGCCGCTGGGCGAGGGTGCCGCCGACGTTCCCCGCCCCAAGCACCGCAATCTTCGAGAGGCCCGACATCGAACGCACCGTCCGGCGGGGCCGAGTCGTTTCGGGTCATTAGCATGACTGGCTCGCGCCTTCGAGGGGGCCCGGCGCGGGCGGCGAGTTCGGGACGCTCGCCGAAGGCCCTTCGGCTCGAGGAGGGGGGCTGACCCTGACCTCCGAAACCTTCATTCCCCCCGGGCCTGCTCGACCCCGCGGGCCGATGGACGTCGACACGGTCCTGCAGAGCGTCCAAGAGAGGGACAAGTGGCGGAGCCGCCTCGCCCTCCTCCAAGAGTCGCTCAAGGAGATCCGGGCCCGGGAGGCCCGGCTGCAGAAGCGGCTGCGCCGGATCAAGCAGGACCTCGCGCAGCTGGCGAGGGTCTCCGATGCGCTCCTCGACCAATCGCGGCGCCAGTTCACGGGAGGTGCGGGACGTGGCCGTTCGGCGACGGACCCCCAGTTCTCTTCAAGATAGGCTCGAGTCGCTCCTGACCGCGCGCGCCGACGCCGAGGCGGAGGTCGCGCGGCTCCGCCGCGAGGCCGACTATCTCGTCGACCAGGTCCGGCAGGCGCAGGAGCAGGTCCGCCATTACGAGGGACTCCTCGTGGAGCTTCGGCGCGATTGGGGCGGTGCCCCGCGGCTGACCGAGATCGTCCGCCGCCTCGGGTGACGGGCGACCCCGTGCGCGTCCTCGTCTTCGGGGCCGGGGCCGTCGGAAGCCGGTTCGCCGCGGCCCTCGCCGAGGCGGGGCACTCGGTGACCGTCGTCGGCCGCCCGGCCCACGTCGCCGCGATCGTCGCGAACGGCCTCGTCCTCGAGGGCGAGTCGGCCGCCGCCGTCCACCTCGAGGCGCGGACGGAGGCCGAGCGCGGGAACGGCGCGGAAGTCGTACTGCTCACGGTGAAGAGCTACGATGTCGAGACGGCCGGCCGCGCCATCGCGGCCGGGTTCCCAGAGCCCGTCCCGGTCGTCGCCCTCTCGAACGGTCTCGGGATCGAGACCGCGCTCTCGCGCGGGCTTTCGGAGGGGGGGTGGCCGGACCCCGAGCATTGGACGATCCGCGGGGTCCACACCGTGCCGGCGCGTCTCACCGCCCCCGGCGTGGTCCGCTCGACGGGCACGGGGGAGGTGATCCTCGGGCGCAACCCGGCGATCCCCGACTGGTCCGAGCGGCTCCGGGGCGCGTTCGAGACGGCGGGGTTCGTCGTGCGGGTCACCGACGAGATCGATCGCGAAGTGTGGCGGAAGGCCCTGGTGAACGCGGCGATCAACCCCGTGACCGCCGACCATGGGCTCTCAAACGGCCGCCTCGTCGAGGAACCGTGGCGGGGCCAGGCGACCGCACTCCTCCGCGAGGCGCTCCGCGCCGCGGCCGCCGAGGGGCAGGAGTTCGATCCGGTGGAGGCGGAACGGACGGTGTTCGGCGTGGTCCGCGCGACCGCCGCGAACCGCTCGAGCATGCTCGAGGACCTCGACCACGGCCGCCGCACCGAGATCGACGCGATCTCCGGGGCGATCGCGGACGCCGGGCGCCGTCACGGGATTCCGATGCCGGCGACCGAACGGGCCATCGTCCGAATCCGGACGCGGGAAGCCGAGCGCCGCGCGGCGGGCTGAGCCGCCGGAACGGCTTTACCCCGGTCGCCGTCGGGGGGCCGAATGGCGGAGAAGCGGAGCTTCACCGAGGCGTCGGTGAAGGGCCGGCGGGTCCTCGTCCGCGTCGACTTCAACGTCCCCCAGCGGCCGGACGGATCGGTCGCCGACGACCGCCGGATCGCGGAGGCGCTCCCGACGCTGAAGCACCTCGAGGCCGCCGGGGCGAAGACGATCCTCCTCTCCCACCTCGGGCGGCCGGACGGGAAGCGCGACCCGAAGTTCTCGCTCCGCCCCGTCGTCCACCGCCTCAGCGCCTTGCTCGGGCAACCCGTGCCGCTCGCGGACGATATCGTGGGGATCCACGCGATCGAGGGGGTCACCCGGCTCCAGAACAGCGGGTTCCTCATGCTCGAGAACCTCCGATTCCATCCGGGCGAGGAGGCGAACGACCCGGCGTTCGCCGCCCAGTTGGCGCGGCTCGGCGACGTCTTCGTCGAGGACGCGTTCGGAACCGTCCATCGGGCCCACGCATCGACGGTCGGAGTGCCGCGCCGATTGCCCGCCTACGCCGGGTTTCTCGTCCAGAAGGAGATCCGGGCCCTGACCCCCCTGGTCCACGGCGCCGAGCGGCCGTACGTCGCCCTGCTCGGTGGGGCGAAGGTCGCCGACAAGCTCCCGCTGCTCGCGAGCTTTCTCGGCCGCGTCGACACGATTCTCCTCGGAGGGGCCCTCGCCTTCCCGTTCCTCGCCGCCGGCGGGGCCCAGCTCGGCGCGACGAACGTCGAAGCCGGCCTCGGGGAGGCGGTATCGGAGTTTCGGGCGGCGGCCGCGCAGGCCGGCACGGAGATCGTCCTCCCGACCGACCTCGTCTTCGAGCGTACGCCCGGTGCCGACGGCGAGATCGCCCCGGCGACGATGCTCCCCGTGGGCGCCCGGGCGTTCGACATCGGCCCCACGACCCGAGCGGCGTTCCTGGAGGTCCTCCGGCGCTCGAAGACCGTTTTCTGGAACGGGCCGCTCGGCCTCGCGGAAGACCCCCGGTTTGCCGCGGGGACACGAGAGGTGCTGGGCGGACTCGCCGCCGTGCCGGGGTTCCATGTATCGGCGGGCGGGGACTCGGCCCGGGTCGCCGAGAACCTCGGGGTGGCCGGGGCGTTCCAGTACGTCAGTACCGGTGGCGGGGCGGCGCTCGAGTTCGTGCAGGGCGCCGAGCTCCCCGGGCTCGCCGTGATCCCGGACGCGTAGCCCGCACCCGGCCGCCGCCGAGCGGTGGGGGCGGGGCGTCGGCGTCGAGCGTCTCGGCGAGGTAGGCGAGATACGGCGGATGCACCCTCGGCACGTCGATCTCGATGACCTCAGGCACATCGTACGGGTGGAGTTCGCCGAGCCTTCGGAAGAGCGCGCCGACGCGCTTCGGCACGGTCTTGAAGATCACGAGGACCTCCGCGTCCGAGCGGAGCTTCCCGTCCCACCAGTAGCGCGACCGGACCGGGGTCGACTGCGCGCAGGCGGCGAGGCGCGCGCCCAGCACGCTCGCGACCGCCCGGTCGGCCGCGGCCTCGGACGGGAACGTCGTCATGACCAGCCGCATCGGGCCCGTCGCGTCGACGGGGTCGAGCGGGTACGGCGTCACGCCGCCTCCGTCGGGTTCGCGGCGTCGCCGGAGAAGTCGAGCGTCGAGACCGCCAGCGTCCGGAGGTCGACGACGGCGGCGTGCGCCGGAACGGGGGTGATGTTCCGCATCCGCTGGTACTCGGTCTCGGCCTGCCAGGTCGAGGCGTTGAGGAGGAGAGTTCCGTTGTACTGGTCGATCCCGAACGTGTGCGCGTGGCCGGTGACGAGGATGTCCGGCGGCGGGTCGATGACGAGGCCGTCGCGCGCCAGCGGGGCGATCGGGGTCCGTCCCCCGTACATCGGAGCGAGGTGGCGCATCAGCAGCATCCGCTTCATCACGTCGGTCGGCCGCGAGTAGCTCGCGCCCGGGATCGCCGGGATCAGGTCGTCGAAGCTCCGGCCGTGGTACGCCGAGACGACGACGCCGTCGAGCGCCACGGTGGACGGGTTCGATAGGCACGTCGCGTTCGGGGGCAACAGCCCGGTCACCTGGGGCGAGAGCGCCGGCTGGGGCTCCGCCGGGCAGACCGCGTCGTGGTTCCCCGGGATCAGGACCAGGCGCAATCGTTCCGGGAGGTCCCGGAGTCGGCGGCCGAGCTCCTCGTACTGGAGGAAGACGTCGTGGAGCGCGAGGTCGCGCTCCTGGTTCGGATAGATCCCGATCCCATCGACGAGGTCGCCGGCGATCACGACGTACTCGATCTCGGCCGCGACTTCGGGGGCGGCCCCGCGGCCGTGCAGGAATTCGGCCAGCTCCGACCACGGGCCGGACAGGAACGACCGGCTGCCGATGTGGAGGTCCGAGAGGAACAGCGCGCGACCCGGATTCGTCGCGCGGTGCTCGACCCGTCCCCGCGAGCTCTCCGGCCGCTCGACGCCGGCGACCCTCGGCGCCCGCGCGCGGTCCGGGCCGACGACGAGATGGAGACCGACGACCTCGTCGGGAAGGAACGTGACCTTCGCGCCAGGGCTGTCCTTGGGGACGAAGCATTCGATGGCGCCCGAGTCGTCCTCGACGCGGACGATCACGTGGTGCTTCTCCGGCGTCGTCCGCACGTCCCGTACCATCCCGATGACGGAGGCGACGCCGGGCCGGTCGGCGGCCTCCGCGACCGGGACGAGGTTCGGCAACGTCGAACGTCCCTTCATCAGACGGGCGAGGACCCGGTACCGGGCGGCGAACAGCGCCCCGTACGCGGCGAGCGGCTCGTCGGTCTCGGGCGGGGCGGAGAACCCTTGCGAGACGACCGAGAACGTCGGAACGGCGGAGGTCGCCGTCGAGGTCCCTTGGGCGACCGGCGCGAACTCGTCGAGCGCCGGGGTCGACGCGGGGCGGAATCGCTCCATCGCCCCGGCGACCTCCGTCACCGCGACGATCCGCTCGACCATCGCGATCGTCACGAACGATTCGCCGGGGCCGACCTCCTCGATGACCTTCTGGGAGATCGCGAGCGGCCACGGCTGCGCGACGAGCAGGCGGAGCGCGTCGGCGGCGACGAGCTTGTTCCGGGATTCGAAGTAGGCAACGAGCTGGTCGCGCACCGAGGCGGACCCCGGGGACGGAACGCTCACCGTGGACCCTTCGGACGACATCGCCGACGATCCCGGCCGCTCGAGGAACGCCCCGGCAGATGAATGCGACGGGTCGGGCCCGGAGAGGTCGCGGAAGAGCCGCTAGTCCCGGTAGGATTCCTTGGCGTAGTTCACGCCCTTCGGGAACTTCTCCTTCAGGTGCGCGATCAACGATTCGGAGCTGCGCTCGAGATGCGCGGAGTACCACCGGACCACGAGGTCCCGGAGCGAGGCGTGCAGTTCCCGGAGGTTGACCGACTCTTCCCGGCTGTCGTAGAGGACCGCCTGGTTCATCATCCGCATCCAGCCGGTGTACTTGTGGTACGATTCGCCCTCGCACCACTCGTAGATCCCGCGGAGGTGCGAGGCGCCCTCCGGAGTCCGGTAGTACCAGAAGCGGAGCGTGAAGCCGACCCAGCCCGGGGTCCGGTCGTGGAGCTCGATCGTCTTGACGGCGCCGAAGTCGAAGCTGTCGCGGAACGACCACTTCTCCGGGTACTCGACGAACGTCGCGAACAGCGTCTGCGACGGCTCGATCGTGAGGTGGACGGAGATCTGCTCGAACTGGTTGTGGACCTCCCAGAGGTCCTGGAGGAGCCGCTTGTTCAGCTCGCCCCGGTGCGCGAGGTCCTCGCCGCCCTTCTCGCCGGCCGATTTCTGCGACTTCGACAGCTCTTCGCGCAGCGACGTCACGAAGTTGTCGTCCGCGAGCGGCGCCGGCTGGACTTCGTCGGGGGTGGCCGGGGGCGCCGGGGGTGCGGACTTACGCTTGGCCATGTAGTTGGCTCCGAGGGCGCCGAAGCTGGGCCGTCTATTCAAACTTTTTGTGGACTGACGTCGAGGACGCGCCTCCGAACGGTTCGGCGGAGATCCGGACGCCGGTCGCTGCATCCCCCTCCCCGCTGCGCGCGAAGGAGCTTTGTGGCCGAACCCGGTGAACCCCGGGACGGGGCGCGCGGCCGGCCGGGTTCGGTGGGCCCCCCGGACGGGTGCTCACGAGCTTGACGTTCCCCGACGCGGTCCCCCGGGTTCTCCGATGGCGCCCTCGACGGGGGCACGCCGCGGCGGCGTGCCTTACGATGGCGCTCGTCGTCGCGACACTGACCTCGAACTTCGCGAGCGCGGCCCCCCACACTTCGGCGGCCGCGCCCCCGGTTCGACTCGCCCCGCCGCCGCCGGGCCCTTTGGGCCCGAGCGCGGTCGGATCTCCCGCCACCTCCACGACGGTGAACGTCTCGAACGACTGGTCGTGGACTCGGTGGAGCACCGGAGTCGGGCCGTCCCCGCGGTCCCAACCGATGATGGTCGACGACCCGAACGAGAACGGGGTGCTGCTGTTCGGCGGCGCGAGTCTCGTGAATTCGGCGCTCCTGAACGATACGTGGCTGTTCCACGGCGGCGTATGGAGCGAGCTGTGCAGCGGGACCAGCGCCCCTCCCGCGTGTCCCACGTCGCCGTCGCCGCGGGTCGGCGCCGAGGTCGCGTACGCCCCGGCCGACGCCGAGGTTGTTCTCTTCGGTGGGGCCAAGTCGTTCACGACGGTCAACGACACCTGGGTGTTCCACAACGGCG
>DAIQBL010000047.1:0-7433 GCA_036781185.1 Thermoplasmatota archaeon
GACGGGGCGAGGAGGATGACCGGGATCCCGTCCGTGACCGAGATCGTCTCGACCGCCGCCGCCGACGTGATCGTGCTCGCCAGGACGACCTGGGGCGACCGGTTCAGGAGTTCCTCGGTGTTCAGACTCGGGAAGTCGGCGATGCACGACGAGGGGGAGAGTCCCCACGCGCTCGTCTGATTCGGAGAGTATTCGCCGAAGATCCCCGTGCCCGTCGGCTGGCAACCGACCCCGACCACGCGGCTTGACAGGTTGAGGCGGCTGACAATGTCCATGATGCTCGGGGCGAGGACGACGAGACGTGTGGCGTTGGTCGGCGCCGTCACGCGCCGGCCGAGGTCGTCGACGACACCGACGGTGTGATTGCCGGGCGAGACTCCGTGCGGGGAAGCGGCCGGTCGCAACTCGAAGTACGCCGCCGTGCCCGCCACGGCGACGCCGGCGACGATGAGCAGGGCCACGAGGACGACGGCGGGCGCGATGGTCCGGGTGGGGGCGGGACGGCTCTCCGATGCCGAATTCAATGTCATTAGATTCGAGACAAACAGCCTTTACATAAGGGTTGTGCGAGCGGCGGGCGGTCGTCCGGGGACGCGGTGGCCGGCTCACAACAAAGGATATCTGCCCCGCCCCTCCGGGCCGCTTGGAGGGAGCATAGGCTAACTTGGCAGACCAGCGGGCTCCAGTCAGGTCGGCGGCTTCGCCGTCCTGCGATTAGGGTCTGCGGAGGGGCGCTTGCGCCCCGATGACGAGTGACTGGAGCGCGCGGAGAGACCCGCATATGGGGGTTCAAATCCCCCTGCTCCCATCCCCCCTCCCCTTCGGCGCCGTCGTGCTCCGGCGCCGCCCACACGCGCCGCCCCGACGGCGCGAATCTCGTTCCGAAGGCCGTATAGAGCGGATGGTCTCAGGAACGACGGTGCTCGAGTATACCGGGATCCGGGTACGGGACCTGGAGCGTTCCCGTCGGTTCTACACGACCGGGCTCGGTCTGGTGGCCGGCCGCACGGGCCGGATGGCCGCCGGAGGTGTGTGGCTCGAGCTCGCCGACCCCGAAAGTCACGCGGTCCTCGAGCTGAACTTCTACCCGGACCAGCCCCCGTACCGCGAGGGGGACGAGCTCGACCATCTCGGATTCCGCGTCCACGACCTGGACGGGACGATTCGGAGGCTGACCGATCTCGGGGCTCGTCTCCGGATCCCCGCGTTCCGGGAGGGGGGGGACCGCCTCGCCTTCCTCTCGGACCCCAACGGAGTGTGGGTCGAGCTCTCGGAGCCGGTCGCCTCCGACGAGCCGCCGACGTCCCAGGTGGTCGAGTAGGCGACGGGTCGTGGCGATACCATCGGGAAACGGAGGGTACCAGCCCTCCGACGAGATCGTCGCGAAGTTCGGGCGACCGGCCGCGCCCCCCCCGACGCAGCACACCCCGCCCATGCACCGCGGTCTCGGAAGGTCCTCCTTCGGCGTGTTCCTGCTGACGACGCTCATCCAGGTGATGGGGGTTGTCTCGACCTACGCGGTCTTTCACACTTTCGCGCAGGGCGCGTACGGTACCAGCATCTGGGGCGAGCTCGGGGTGTTCCTGCTCATCGCCTCGTCGATCAACTGGCTCGGCGACCTCCGGGTCGGCTCGGCGTACACGTACTACGTCTCTCGGGGGCAGCCGGCCCGCGAGCTGACGGGGACGTACCTCGCCCTCCGACTCTGCCTCGTGTCCGTGATCGCGATCGCCATTCTTGCGGTGGCGGCGTTCTTCGGAAGCCCGCTCGGGATCTCGTTCAACCGAAACCAGCTCCTTTCCCTCGGGCTCTACCTCGCGCTCCCGCTGCTCTGGACGCCCTGGATGGTCGTCTCGCAGCTTCGGATCGCGCGCGGCCACTCGATCAGCGCTCAGTACCCCCAGTTCGTCGAAGTCGCGGTCCGGACCGTCGCGATCATCGCGATGATCTTTCTCGCACCGGGACTCCTAGGCTTCACCTACGCATTTTTCATCGGAGGCATTGCGTCGCTCGCGTACTGCCTACCGGAGCTATGGCGCGAGATGAGCCCCCCGGCCCAGGCCCGGGCGCTGCAGATGCTTCGCTACTCATGGCCCCTCATGGGGAGCCTGATGTTCCAATTCCTCGCGTCGAATGCCCCCCCGTTCTTCGTCACTGGGCTCCTGCGGAGCACCAAGCTGTTCGCGGTCTTCTCCTGGGACAATGGCTGGAGGATCCTGCTGCTCTCCGTACCCAGCGCGGTCGTCCTGCCGCTGTTCCCCTTTCTCGCGAGCTACCACGCGAAGGGGGACTACGCTCTGGTCCAGCGCAAGACGTGGGAGGCGCTCCGATTCACGGCGATGATCGTGCTCCCGGCGGCCGTCGCCCTCGTGGTCTATCGAGTCCCGATCCCGAACAACCTGACCAGCGGCCTCGTCGCGCAGGAGGGCGCGACCACCCTCGCCCTACTCGCGATTTCCGCCATTCCCCTCGGCCTGAGCCAGGTGATCGGAACCGCCCTCAACTCGATCGGATACCAGCGACTCGAGCTCTACATCTACGGCACGATCGTCGGGGCGATGATCGGGTCGACGGTGATCCTGTACCTGATCTTTCCAGTCCTAGCGTCCATCGCCGCCGGGGTGCTGATCGGGTCGTTCGCCGCTCTCGCCCTCAACACCTACTTCATGGAGCACCTTCTCCGCGTGAGGATTCGGCCGTTCCCGATTCTCCGCATCACCGCCGCCGCGGCGGCCGCGTTCCTCATCATGGCGGGGTTGAATCGGTTCGTCAACCCGAACCACTGGTGGATCCTGGGCGGATTTCTCGTCCTTGGATTCGTTGTGTACGCCTTCGTCCTAGCCGGGATTGGAGAGCTGACGAAAGGGGACGTGCGACTCATCACGGGCGCGATGGGGCTCCCGGACGGAGTCGGGGCGGCCCTTGGGCGGCTCTGTTGGCGGGACGAGCCCCCGCCGTGAACCACCCGGACGCCCGGCCAACACCCGTCGACGGGCGGCTCCTCTCGACTGCCGGATCCGGTCCGTCTATTCGGTGCGCTCTTGCTCCCAGCGCGCCAACGCGAGGGCAAAGTACGTGACGACGAGGTCGGCGCCCGCGCGATGGATCGCCGCGAGGGTCTCCGTCGCGGCCGCCCGGGCATCGACCCAGCCGCGGTCCGCCGCGGCCTTGATCATCGCGTACTCCCCGCTGACCTGGTAGGCGGCGATCGGGACGTTGAACCGGTCGCGGGCGCGCGCGATGACGTCGAGGGACGGCAGGGCCGGCTCGACCATCACGACGTCCGCCCCCTCGGCGATGTCCATCTCGATCTCGCGCATCGCTTCGCGACCGTTCCGCGGGTCGAGCTCGCTTCCCCGCCGCGCCCCCTCGACCGGGGGGAGCCCTTCCGCCTCGCTGAACGGACCGTAGAACGTCGACGCGAACTTGGCGGAATAGCCGAGGATCCCGGCCCTCGGGAACCCGCCGCGGTCGAGCGCCCCTCGCAGGCGGAGGACCTGGTGGTCGATCATCGCGCTCGGGGCGACGAAGTCCGCCCCCGCCGCGACGTGCGTGAGCGCGACCTTTTCGAGGACCTCGAGCGTGGCGTCGTGGTCGACCTCGCCGCCGTTCCAGACCCCGCACTGTCCATGGTCGGTGTACGCGCAGAGGCAGACGTCGGTGATCACGACGAGCGAGGGCCAGTGGCGTTTGATGGCGCGAACGCACTTCGCGACCGCGCTCTCCGCGCTGTACGCGGCCCGGCCCCGGCGGTCCTTCCGGAACGATTGGCCGAATAGGAGGACGGCGGGGACACCCGCGTCGAACGCCTCCCCCGCGTGACGGGCGCCATCTTCGGCGGAATACCGGAACAGGCCCGGCATCGACGGGATACGCTCCCGGCCGGCGGACCCGGGACGAACGAAGATCGGGTAGATGGTCCGTCCCGAGTCGAAGCGGCTCTCGGCGAGCCACTCGCGCATCCTCGGAGACCGCCGGAGGCGGTGCAGCCGGGGGGACGTTCCGGTGCGCGCGATGTCGGCGGGCGGCTCAATCCCCATCGAAGAGAGAAGTCACCGTGGCCGGGTCAAATGCTTGACTTGGACCGGCCATAAGCGCGTCGATCTTCCCAACTCCGAGGCGACGCGCCGCGGTTGCCGTCGTCTCCCCGAGCACTCGGAACGGCGCCCGGAGGGCGAGCCGCCGGAACGCCTCCCGCCCGAGGTGGCGGCGGAGCGAGCGGAGACCGGTCGCGCTCGAGACGACGACGCCGCGGGCGTCCCGGGCCGCGCGCCGGGCGGACGCGGGCATGTTCGGCGTCACGACCGTACGAATCGCAACGACGTCGAGCACGGTGTGCCCTCGAGCACGGATCATCCGGGTGAGGCCGGGGCCGGCGATGTCCGACCGGGCGTTGAGGATTCGAAGTCGGCGCCCGCTCGGGATCGCGGCCGCGATTCCGGCCATGCCCGGGGCGGCGGTGGGTCGCACGACGGGGTATCCGAGCGCGGCGGCCCCGGCCGCCGTCGGTTCGCCGGCCACGTAGGCCACAGGAGCCGGCCGGCCTGGAACCGGGCGGCCGAACACGGGCACCAGGAACAGGTCGAGGACCCTCGGACTCGAGACCACCACGCCATCCCAGCTGGAGGAGCGGAGGCGGCGCTCCCGCGCCGGACTGAGGCACGGCTCGAACCGAGTCGCATCGAACCGTTCGGTCCGGATCCCCGCGGCCCGTAGGGCGCGCTCCAGGTCGACGAGGGTCCCCGCGGCGGCGACGATCAGGACGGGCCCCTGGGGGGTGCGTGACGCCTCGCTCATCGGCTCCGAGCGCCTTGGTAACACTGAGGTTACCGACGGGCGGCCCCGCCATCCCACACAAGACGTTAAGCCCCCCTGCGGACCTAGTCGAGACGAGGAACGGACATGCCCGAAGTCCAGCTCGAGATCCGCCCGACCGCCGCCGACCAGGTTCGCCGGCTCATGGCCGGTCAGACGAACGGGGTCGCCGTGCGCGTCTACGCCCAGCCGGGCGGGGGCGGATGCTGCGGCGGCGGAAGCGCCGTCCAGTTCGGAATGGCGTTCGCCAAGCCGCGCCGGGACGACGAGGTCGTCAAGGTCGACGGCTTCCAGGTGATCGTCGACCCGACCAGCATTCCGTTTGTCAACGGCGCCGTGATCGACTACGTCGAGACGCTCGAGGAGTCCGGGTTCAAGATCACGAACCCGACGCTGCCCGAGCCCGACGCGGCGGGTCTCCAGGGAGGCTGCACCTCCTGCGGGTCGAACTCCGCCAACGGCGGCGGCTGCGGGTGCGGCTAGATCCACCCCCCGCGCCTCCCCGGACGCCGTCCGCCCTCGACGGTCCCGTCGGCCGGTCCGTCGCTATATACGGCCCCTCGGCTCGCGCCCCGCCATGACGGCGGAGGCATTGCTGGCGCGGGGCGTCCAAAAGACGTACAGCTCGCGGCGGGCCCCGACCGTCGAGGCCCTCGCGGGCGTTTCGCTGGTCGTGCACCCCGGGGAGCGGGTCGCCCTCCTCGGCCGGAACGGCGCCGGCAAGACGACGTTCCTGAAGATCGCCTCGACTCTGCTCCGTCCGACCGGCGGCACGGTCGAAGTGTTCGGCCACGACGTCGCCGCACGGCCCGACGACGTCCGACCGATGATCGCCGTCGTCCCGCAGGAAGGGAAGCCGTTCTTCCACCTGACCCCCCGGGAGCAGGTGTACACGTACCTGCGCGCTCGAGGGTACGATGCGAAGGAGGCGAAGTCCCGGACCGAGGACGCCCTTCGCCAGATGGGGCTCACCGAGGTGGCGGACCGCTTGTCGATCACGCTCTCCGGCGGCCAACGCCAGAGGACGATGGTCGCGACCGTGATCGCGACCGAGGCCCCGCTCCTGTTCCTCGACGAGCCGACGATCGGGATGGACCCTTTTGCCCGGCGGGCGGTCTGGGACTCGCTCCGCACGCTCACCCGCCGCGGCTCGACGATCCTTCTGACGACCCACTACCTCGACGAGGCGGAGGCGCTCAGCCAGCGCCTGTACATCATCGAGCGCGGGCGGGTGCTCGTCGACGGGACCGCGGCCTCGCTGAAGCAGGAGGTCGGGGGCTCGCTCCGGGTGTCGATCGCGGGCGGCGAGCGGCTCGCGGAGGCGGCGGCGACGTTCGGCTCCGTCTTGAACGACGGGGAGACGCTGCACGTGATCACGACCCCGGAGCGGCTCCCCGAGCTGATGGGACTCGCCGTGCGCGAGCACCTGACGGCGACGGTCGGTCCGGTGACCCTCGAGGAGGCGTTCCTCCGCGTCGTCGGCCGGTCGATCGACACCGAGGAATAGGACATGGCCGTCGCCACCCGAACGCCGTTCCGCGGCCTCGTCGCCTTCTCGCTGACGGAGCTGCGGGTCCAGCTGCACGAGTCCACCTCGATCGTGACGAGCCTGATCGTCCAGGTCGTCCTGCTCCTGTTCGTCGCCATCCTGGCCCGAGACCTGCTGCCCGTCGCGCTGTTCGGCGGGATCCTGTTCTCGATGTTCGCCCTCGGCCAGCGGGTCCAGAACGAGGCGGCGTTCGTCCGCATCGATCACAAGTTGAACGAGCTCTACCTCGCCGGCCCCCTCACCCCGGAAGCGTACTTCCTCGGGATGTCGCTCGGCGTCCTCGGCGCCTACCTGGCGCCGATCGGGGTCCTCGTCGCCGTCACCGTCGTCGTCGCGGGGATGAGCGCGACGACGGCGCTCGTCCTGCTCGGCGCGTGCGCCGGCGTCTGGATGTTCGCCTCGTCGTTCGGCTACTTCGTCTCGACGCTGTTCCGCGACATGCGGACGATCTGGCCGTACGCCTCGATCTTCTACAATTTGTTCGGGGTGTTGCCGCCGGTGTTCTACCCCCTCGGGTTCTGGCCGGCCCCGCTCATCCCCGTCGCCCTCGCGATGCCGCCGAGCGCCGCCGCGGCGCTCGTTCAGTCGACGATCGGCTGGGCGACGCTCTCGCCCTGGGAGGTCGCCTTCGCCACCACCGCGCTCATGGTCGAGGGGTTCGGGATGTTCCTGTTCACCATCTACTGGGCCCGCCGGACCGTCCGGGAGGATTCGTGAGCGCGCCGCTCCGCTCCGCGACCCCGCCGGAGTACCCGCGGACGGGCCAGGTCCTGCCGGCGTTCGGCATCCTCGGCTGGCGGTGGATCAGCCGCAACCCGGCGTCGACGATCGCTCCGATCATGCTTCCGTTCATCTTCCTCTATTTCCTCCACCTGATCGCGCCGGCGAGCTACTTTCCCCTCGAGGTCGTCGGCGCGATGCTGTTCACGACCCAGAACATCGGCAACTGGGTCCTCGGCGACTCGGCGACCTGGCGGATCGAGGCGTCGCTGCAGGACCTGTTCGTCGCCTCCCCGATGGGGAAGTTCCGCTACCTGATCGGTATCGCGGTCTCCAACCTCATCCCGGC
>DAIQBL010000047.1:7533-9386 GCA_036781185.1 Thermoplasmatota archaeon
GACGCTGGTCGAGTACGGGATCCTGCTCCTCGTCCTCGCCGTCGCCGTCACGCTCGTCGCCCTCCGACTCTACGTCTGGGGCGAGCGGTGAGCGGGGCCGGCGCCCGGCAAAGGTTCATCCGTTCCCTCGGCATGGAACACGTGGTGCCCCTCGATACGGACGGTCCGGCGGACGCGCGACCTCGCCGGTCGTCGCCGGACGAACCGCGGGCGCCGCTGAGTTTTCTCCCGCCGTCGCCGACGGGGGAGCCGTAGGACCGCTTCGATGGGGAACAACGAGTTCGACGAGATCCTCTCCGCCCTCGACCGCGAGACGGCCCGGATCCGCGTGCGCGCGGAGCCGCGCCGCTACAACAAGCCCGCGACGGTCATCTCCGGCTTTCCCCCCGGCGTCGACCTCGCCGAGACGACCCGCTCGCTGAAGAACCGCCTTGCCACCGGCGGCTCCGTCGTCGACGGCGAGGTGTACCTCCAGGGGGACCACCGGCTCCGGATCCGCGACGAGCTCGCCCGGCTCGGCTTCGACCCCGAGACGGTCGAGGTGTCGAACGCCCAGCTCCCGAAGCGCGGACGGCGCGGATAGGCGACGAGTTCCCGCGGATTACGCGCACGTTCGGCCCACTCGGGCGCAAATTGTACGCTCCGCTTGGGATATAATCGAGTCCCGGCTCGGCGGCTCCGAGGAGCTCGATGTCGTCGTACGCCCATCCGGAAGTGCTCGTCGAGACCGACTGGGTCGCCGCGCACGCGAACGACCCGAAGGTCCGGGTCGCCGAGGTCGACTACGACCCGGCCGCGAACTACCAGCTCGGGCACATCCCGGGCTCCGTACTCATCGACTGGAAGCACGACATCAACGACCCCGTCGCCCGGGACATCCTCTCCGCGGAGGCGATGACGAAACTCTACCACCGGACCGGTGTGAACTCCGACACGACCCTCGTCCTCTACGGCGATTTCAACAACTGGTTCGCCGCGTTCGCCTTCTGGGTCCTGAAGTACTACGGCTTCCACGACATCCGGCTCATGAACGGCGGCCGGAAGAAGTGGATCGCCGAGGACCGGCCGATGACGAAGGAGGCCCCCCAGGTCGGAGCGGGCGCGGCGACGGCCCACCCGGCGAACGAGAAGCTCCGCGCGTACTACCACACGATCCTGCCCGAGCTCCCCGCCGTGAAGGCGGGAAAGCTCGCGCTCGTCGACGTCCGCGGGCCGAAGGAGTTCACGGGGGAGGTCACGGCCCCGCCGGAGTACCCCAACGAGCACGCCCAGCGGGGCGGCCACATCCCCGGCGCCGCGAACATCCCGTGGGCCCAGGCGGTGAAGGAGGACGGGACGTTCAAGTCCGTCGCCGAGCTCGAACAGCTCTATCACTCCAGGGGGGTCGTCCCGACGAAGTCGGTGATCACGTACTGCCGGATCGGGGAGCGGTCGAGCCACTCGTGGTTCGTGCTGACCTACCTGCTCGGCTACCCCGACGTCCGCAACTACGACGGCTCGTGGACGGAGTGGGGGAACCTCGTCCGGAGCCCGATCGAGAAGCCCTAGCCGGGCGACCCGGACGGGAACCGGCGCCGTCGGGGGGCCGGGTTCGCCACCTTCCGCACGAGAAAGTGCCGAAGGTTCCCCTCGGCCCACTCGTGGAGGACCGGGTACCCGCTCCGGTCCGCCCACCGGACCATCTCGATCGGGGACGTCGGGTCGTCCGTCACGAGGTGGATGACGTCGTCGACGGCCCGGGCGGTTAGCTCCTCGTCGAGCCGGACGAGGATCGCCTGGCACTCGGCCCCGATCTCGAACATCTCGACGTCGGGCGCGGCGGGGAGGCAGTGGATCCGCATCGTCCGGACCTT
>DAIQBL010000047.1:9486-13561 GCA_036781185.1 Thermoplasmatota archaeon
GTCGCGGGCTCCTCGAGGGCCCACACGTCGTTCTCGACGTCGTACCGCCGGTCGTCGGGGATCGGGCAACCCGCGACGTCCACGACCCGCCGAGTCCGGTCGTGGATTTACCCGTTCGCGGGCGACGCCGCGCATCATCCTTTAGTGCCCGGTTGGCCGTCGCGTCCCCCCCATGGTCGGTCGAACGGTCGAGGCGGAGCCCGCCGCCCCGACCGCTCACCGGTGCCGATGCGGCCACTACCCCACCACGCACATGCGGGTGGTCCCGGCGTCCGGGAACGCCTCGGGTTCGTTCCGCCTCGAGGCGAGCGGGCCGTGCCAGGCGTGCGGGGAACCCGTCTGCCGCCGGTTCGCCCCGTGAGAACGGCCCCGCAAGGGGGATGAGGGGTCCGACGCGTTTGTCGACCATGCGACGAGCGCGGGCCGCCGTACTCGTGGCGGTCGCGGTCGCCACGATCCTCCTCGTCCTCCCGGGCTCTTCCCCGGGCCTCGCCGGGGCCCGGGCCGTCCCCGCGGTCGCCCCGAGGGCCGGGGCGACGCTCGCCCCGGCGACGGTTTCGCCGATGGTCTCCGGGGGCGCCTCGACCCGGGTCCTCGTGACCACCGGCGACGCGCTCGCCGTGCCGAACGACGGCATCGCGACGAACCTGACCGCGTTCCCGACGGCGACGTTCCCGGCCGACTCGTCGTTCCAGACCGGGGCCGAGGAGGTGATCGGGACCTACGAGGCGGTGTTCGGCCTGTTCACCAACGACAAGACGCCCCCGACGGCGTTCTATTCGATCTTCACGAACACGACCGACCAGCCGATCCGCAACCTGTACTGGACCGGGCTCCCCATCGTTTCGGGCGCGGCGTACGACTTCCAGCTCGCGGAGTCGAACGGCACGATGTGGACCCTCTCGGTCAACGGGGTCGACTTCGGGAACGCGTCGGCCGCGACGTTCGACTTCGGGGCCCGGACCTCCACCTGGTTGGGGGGCCTCGGGTTCTCGGAGGTCGCGATCTACTCCGCGACGACGACGGTCCCGGTCTCCTTCGTGGCGACGACGGCGCTCGCGGTCCGCCATCCCGGCGGCAGCTGGTACCTCCCCGTGAACGGAACCGCGAACTTCACGGGCCCGCCGAGCGCCGCCTACGGAATCGAGGGGCGGGCGCAGCTCTCCGGCCTCGCCCCGGGCGAGGTCGTCTCGGGGACATCGCTCGCCGCGGTGCGTTCGAACGAGCTCCTGTGGAACTCCGGCCCGGTGCCGGTCGACGTCGCCGTCGCCGTCGCGCCCGCGACCGCCGCGGGCCTCGGGTTCGTGAACGTGATGGTCACCGTCACCACCCCGACCGGGACGCCCCTCGGCGCGGTCCCGGTGTACGTCGGCGACACCCTCGGCGGCAGCGCGGCGCCGTCCACCGTCAACACGGAAGCGAACGGGGCGGCGAACACGATCCTGACCCTCGCGAACGAGAGCGGGACCGTCGGAGACTCGGTCCGCGGCGTCGTGACGGTGCTGGGCTACGTAGGTTCCGCGTCGACCGGCCTCACGGTCGGTCCGTCCGTCCAGATCCTCGTGAGCGCCAGCACCTCGAGCCTCGCGATCGCCCCCGGAGCGACGACCCGGGTCACGTTCGTCACCCGGTCGGCGGAAGGGGCCCTCTTCCCGGGAGTCGCCCTCAGCTTCACCCCGATCGCGGGCACGGGCAGTGGTTCCTTGTCGGGCGTGATCGCCCAGCCGAGTTCGGGCACGACCGATGAGAACGGGACCATCACGGTCCAGTTACTCGCGCCCACGGTGCTCGGCAAGTACGTCCTGCTCGCGATCGTCAGCGATTTCGGGGTGTGGGGCCGGGCGGTCGTCTCCGTCGACGTCCGGGCCCCGCCCCCGACGTTGTGGGAGAGGTACGGCACGACGGTGATTCTCCCGGCCCTCGGCGCGGCGGTCGGCGTGGTCGCACTGGTCGCGCTCGTCCTGCTCGTCCGGAAGCGGCGCGGTCCCCGGCAGGGACTGCCGGAGATGGACCTACGGCGCCTCCGGGCCCGGGGGACGGAATCGGTGACCGGGCCCCCGGCGGAGCCGCCGCCGGTCAGCCGTACGCCGCCCGCATCAGGTACTCCTTGAGCAGGTGCAGGCGTTCGTCCCACAGGTGGAAGTGGAACGAACGGGCCTCCTCGCCGGGGCCGTTCGACGGCCACGGGGAGTGCTCGAGGGTGACGTCGATCCCTTCCGGGGAATCCTGGAGGCGGACGTACACGAAGCTCTCGCCGGGCCCGATCCCGTCGGCGTAGAGGGGGGGCGGCCGCCAGGTGAACCCGATGTCGGTGTCCGGCGTGTAGTGCGTGACGCGCCCGAGGGTGGCGAAGGCGATCGGCTCGGTGAACTCGAGCTCGTACGGCGCGCCGACCTTCGGTTCGATCCGGGCGACCGGGGCGAGCCATTCGCGCACCTTGGTGGGGTCGGCGAACGCGCCGAACACCATCGCCTGCGGCAACGGGATCGTCACCTGGATCAGGATCGGGTCGAGCAGCTCGTCGGCCACGGCATCGGAGAGCGAGCGGGGCGGGGATTAGGTCTTTTCCCCCGGCGAACGCGCCGCTAGACGTACTGGGTGCAGCTGTAGCAGTACGAGCGCCCGTACTGGGGGATGTACGTCGCGGGCCGGCCGCATCGCGGGCACGTCGTGGCGATCGGCGCGGACGGCGGGGGCGAGTACGGGACCCCGCCGGTAGCCGGGGCCGCCCCGGGGCGGCCGTACTGGTAGCCGGGACCGTATCCGTACGGGTAGCCGTAGGGCGCTTGCCCGGGGTACCCGTACGCCGGGTGGCCCCCCGGCCAACCGCCCAAGTTGCGGGATTCGTTCTCGGCGTCTCCGAGCTTGATGTACGCGATGATGTAGAGGATGCCGGGGATGATCCCGCCGAAGATCAGGCCGATGATTCCGAGCAGGAGCGTCGGACCCTTCGCGCCCTCGAAGTCCCCGTCCCGCGCGCGCGCGTAGCTGTACCGGTACGCCACGTAGAGCATCAGGATCGGGACGACCACGATGAGCGTCGCGAGGGCGAGCAGGGGCGGGCCCGCTACGGTGAAGAAGAAGAACGCCCCGGCGAGGAACCCGATGACGCCGACGATCAGCAGGATCGAGCTGAAGATCAGCTGGAAGACGAAGCCGACGAGGATCAGGGTCTCGGCGGTCCCCTGGGACGGCGGCTTCGGCCGGTAGCCGGCCGGGGTCCCGTACATCGCGCCCTCCACGGCGGTCCCGCGTAGTTGAACCCTTCGACGGGCCGTCGTCGACCTCGGCCGGGTCGTGAACCGTTAGATACGGGTCGACGTACGGCCGTCGGGGAGCTCGTGGACGAGGTCGAACGAGCCTCCGCCGCGCTCGCCCCGTTCTGGAACGCGGCCGCGTTGCCGCCCGAACGGCGGTCGTACGCCGAGTTCCAGGCTCGCCGGTACCCCTCGATCGTCCGGTTCCTCGCGGCCAGCCTCCCTCGCTCGGGAACCCGAACGCTCGACCTGGGGGGAGGGATCGGTTCCCTCGCGGTCGCGCTCCACGCCGCGTACGGGGGCGCGTACGACGTGGCCGATTTCCTTCCCGTCCCGGACGGCGTCCGGGTCGCCCAGGTGGCCGCGGGCGTCGCGCAGAGCTACCGGTGCGACCTGACGGCCCGACCGGCGCTCGACGCCCTCCGCCGCGACTACGACCTGATCCTGTTCGTCGAGGTGCTCGAGCACCTGCTCGTGAACCCGCTGCTCCTGTTCCGGGAGATCCGGGACCACCTCGCCCCGGGCGGCCGCCTCTTCCTCACGACTCCCAACGTCGCCCGACTCGGCAACCGGTACCGCCTCCTGCTCGGCCGCTCGATCCAGGAGCGCGGCCGGTACCCGCGGGACGGCCAGGGGGTGTACGGCCACGTGGTCGAGTACACCCGAGGAGAACTCGACCGTTTGCTGGCGGTCGAGCGGTTCCGACCGCTCCATCGGACCGTCGTCCAGCAGATGCCGACCCGGAACGTCGGTCGGGTCAAGCGGTTCGGGGTCGCCGTCTTGAACCGACCGCTCTGGCGGCGCTGGGAGCTCGGCGA
>DAIQBL010000048.1:0-13443 GCA_036781185.1 Thermoplasmatota archaeon
ACTACGAGACCGGCAGCAACGTCACGTGGGCATGGTCGAACGGGAGTTGGCGCAATCTCGACATCGCCGCCGGGCCGGATCCGAACGTCGCGGCGTCGCTCGTCTGGGACCCGTCGATCGGAGGATCGGTGCTCACGGGCGGCGGCACGAGCTGGTACCTCGGGTCCCTCATCGGGTACCCGCCGTCCTCCTGGGTGTACGAGCGAGGGACCTGGAGCGAGCTCGACCTCTCGGGCAACTCCCCGACCACCCCCATTACCGTGACGGCCCCCGACCCGACGCTCGGTGGGCTCGTCTCGCTCGGACACTGGAGCTACCCGGGCTACGCCATCCCCGCCTGGGAACTCACCCGGGCCCCGGCGGTCGCCGTGGCGGCCGCGCATGGCGAGGTCGACGTCGGCGTTCCGGACGTGTTCTCGAACCTGCTCGCCAACGCGAGTCTGGCGACTTCCCTCGCGTGGACGTTCGGGGACGGCACGACCGACGCCGTGGGGGCCGCTCCGTCCCACACCTACTCCTCGTCGGGGACGTACGACGTGAATGCGACGGCCACGGCGACCGTCGGGGGGCAATTGGCGTTCGATTGGGCGAACCGGTCCGTCTCGGTCGTGCCCGACCCGCGGGCGGCGCTCGCGCCGATTCCGTCCACGGTGGACGTGTTCGAGAACACCTCCTTCTCGGCCGGGGTCGCCAACGGGACCGCTCCGTTCCGCGTGAGCTGGGCGTTCGGCGACGGGGCGACGGAGTCCGGGAACTGGACGGTCGTGCACCGGTACGCCGCGGCCGCGACCTACCTCGCCAACGCCGAGGTGACCGACGCGTTCGGGATCACCTCGAACCGGACCGTGGCGGTCCACGTGGAACCGTTCCCGCTCGTCACGGTGGCCCTTTCCGGCGCGGTGGTCGACCTCGGCCAACCGGTCACGATCCACACGGCGACGTGGAACGGGTCGGCCCCGTTCACGTTCGGGTATTCCGGGTTGCCGCCGGGCTGCGCGGCGTCGAACGTCGCGAACCTGACCTGCACGCCCGTCGACACCGGTCAGTACGAGGTCGAGGTCACGGTCGTCGACGCGCACGGGGTCCACTCGACGAGCGGCCTCGAGCTCCTGACGGTCGCCCCGCCGTTGGTGGGCGCGCTCCGGGGCTCGGCGGCGGTGATCGACCTCGGCATGAGCCTCACGGTGGCGGCGACGTTCGCGAGCCAGGGGAGTGGCAACGTCTCCGTCCGGCTCCCGGACGGCAGCCCCTGCGAGTTCCTCGGTCCGTTCCTCGCCACGTGCCAGCCGAGTTCGCCGGGCGAATTCGTGCTCACCGCGACGGCGAGCGACCGGGCCGGATCGCTCGAGGCCCTCGGCCCGGTCGTCGTCACGGTCAACCGGCCGGTGTCCGCGGCCGCCGTCGGACCCCCCACCGCGATCGACCGCGACACGCTGTTCGCCCTCGCGATCAACGAGTCGGGCGGCACGCCCCCGTTCGCTTACTCGTACGGCGCCGTACCTCCCGGCTGCGTCCACGTGAACGCGACGACGTTCCGCTGCGACCCGCAGCTCCCCGGGTCGTACTCGTTCGGGGCGACGGTCACGGACGCGCTCGGGGCGACGGCCACGACGCATCTGGTCGTCACGGTCGTCGATGGTCCGCCGGGCACCATCTCCGGCCCGCCGCCGCCGAGCCACCCTCCCCCGCCGGCGACGAATCTCCTGCTCTGGGCGGTCGTGGCCGCCGCGGTGGTCCAAATCGTGCTGTCGGTGCGGTACGCCCGCCGGCCCCGCGGGAGACACCGGAGGCCGTCGACGTTCCGGAAAGGCTTATGGAGCGTTCTCGGGTCGGCGGCCTCGGATGACGTCGACGCCGGCGAAAACCTCGCACTCGACCCGGACGCCGTCCCGTAATCGAGCCGCCCGCCGGGCCGACCGTCGGGTGTCCCGGACCGGGGCCCGATAGCACACGATGGCCGCCGCCACCAAAGGTCCCAAGGGGCCCGAAGTCGCGATCCTCCGGCTCCTGGCTTCCCTCGGGGCCGGACACACGCCGGTGACGCTCACCTCCCGCGAGATCGGGGAGAAGACCGGGACGAGCCAGCAGGCGGCCGACCGGCACCTCGTGGCGCTGGCGAAGCGCGGGCTCGTGAACCGCCAGCTCGCCGCGCGCCGCCAGCGGATCGCGCTCGCCCCCGCGGCGATGGAGCTCCTGCGGGTCGAGTACGAGCAGTACCGGCGGATCTTCGAGGGGCCCGGCCGGCTCGCGTTCGAGGGCGAGGTCGCGTCGGGGCTCGGCGAGGGCCGGTACTACCTGAGCCAGCCGGGGTACGTGCTCCAGTTCACCGAGCGGCTCGGCTACACGCCCTACCCCGGGACGCTCAACGTCCGCATGGGCGAGGCGGACCGGGCGCGGCTCGACGCGGCCCGCCATTGGGCGGGGATCCGGATCGACGGCTTCCAGGCCGCGGGCCGGACGTTCGGCGGCGCGACGTGCTTTGCGGCGCGGCTGGGGACGCACACCTGCCACTGGATCGTGCCCGACCGGACCCACCACACCGACGTCGCCGAGTTCATCGCGCCCGTCTTCCTCCGCGAGGCCCTTCCCGCGAAGGACGGCGACCGCGTCGCCGTCACGATCGAGGAGCGGTAGGTGCCGGAGTCGGTCGCGCGCTCGGTCGCCCGCGAGCGCCGCCCTACGCCGGGCGGACCGCCGACGGCCCGCGAACCCGTCAACACGTGGGTGGAGGACGAGGCGATCGGCCCCGACCGGGTCCGGGCGTTCGTCGCGATCCTCCGGACGCGCGGCTGCTACTGGGCCGATGTGAAGGGCTGCTCGATGTGCGGCTACGCGAAGGACACGCTCGGCCGGTCCGCGACCCCGGCGGAGCTCGCGCGGCAGCTGGACGCCGTCCTCGGACGCTACCGGGACGAGCCGTACGTGAAGTTCTACACCTCGGGCAGCTTCCTCGACGACCGCGAGGTCGACCCCGCATCGCGCGAGGCGATCGCGAAGGCGTTCCGGGGGCGGGCGAAGCGTCTCCTGTTCGAGACCCTGCCGGAGTTCGCCCTCGCGCCGGCGGTCGGCGCCGTGCGGGACGCCTTCGGCGGGGAGCTCGAGGTCGCGCTCGGGCTCGAGTCGACGCAGCCGGACGTCCTGCGCCGACTGATCAACAAGGGCGAGACCCCGTCGGAATACCTCGCCGCCGCCGACCGGCTCCGATCGTTCGGCGTCCACCCGAAGGCGTACCTGCTGCTCAAGCCCCCGTACCTCACCGAGGCCGAGGCGGTCGCCGACGTCGTCCGATCGGTCGACGTCGCCCACGACCGGTTCGAGGCGATCTCCGTGAACCCGGTCCACATCCAGAACGGGACCGTCGTCGAGTGGCTGTTCCGACGGGGCCGATACCGGCCTCCGTGGCTGTGGAGCCTCGTCGACGCGATGCGCGGGGCGGCCGCCGTCCGCGGTTCCGCCCGCCTCGTCACCTTCCCGACCGCCGGCGGCCTGCCGAGAGGCCCGCACAACTGCGGCCGGTGCGACCGAACGGTCCTCGCCGCGCTCGAAGAGGCGTCGCTCTCGCAGCAGTTCGACGGGCTCGACGCGCTCGACTGCGAGTGCCGGGCCGGCTACGCCCGCCGGAGGGACCTCGAGGGGGTCGGCGTCGAGGCGTGAGCGCGCTCACGCCCCGTCTGCCGAGCTACGCCCGCGAGACGATCGTCCGGTTCCTCCGCGCCCACCTCGACGGACCTCCCGTCCGCCGCGCGGTCGTCGGGGTCTCCGGAGGGATCGACTCGGCGCTCGTCCTAAGGCTCGTCTCCGAGGCGGTCGGGCCGTCCCGCGTCGTCGCGGTCCTCCTGCCCACCGAGTCGTACTCCGAGGTTCTGCGGGAGGAGACCGTCGGGTACGCCCGACCGCTCGCGGACGATGTCCGGATCGTGCCGGTCGATGGGATCGTCGCCGCGCTGCGCGCCGCGGTCCCCGAGGTCACGGACCGGACCGGCGTCGGCAACCTCGCCGCGCGGGCCCGCATGGTGGTCCTGTACGCCCTGGCGGGGTCCGTGGGGGGTCTCGTGGTGGGGACGGGCAACAAGTCCGAGCTCCTCCTCGGCTACTTCACGAAACACGGCGACGGCGGCGCCGACCTGCTGCCCATCGGCGACCTCTACAAGACCGAGATCCGCACGCTCGCGGCCGACCTCGGCCTGCCGGAGCCGGTTCTCGCCCGGGCGCCGACCGCCGGGCTCTACGAGGGCCAGACCGACGAGGCGGATCTGGGGCTGCCGTACGAGGCGATCGACCAGGTGCTCCGGGGGCTCGAGGAGCTCCGGGAGCCGGAGGAGATCGCGAAGTTGTCGGGGTTGTCGAGGACCGAGGTCGACGGCGTCGTCGAGCGGGTCCGCGTCAACCGCCACAAGCGGCGACCGGCCCCGATCCCGAAGCTCGGGCTACGGACCGTCGGCCTCGACTGGCGCGACTGAACCGTTCCGCGGTCAGTCGGTCGCGTTGTCCGGCAGGTTCGGATTGGGTGGCGCGGTGTTCCACGCGTCGGGGTTGATGAGGGTGAACGCTCCCGTCAGCGGCAGCCCGATGGCCCCCGACGGGGGAGGGACGTACGGGTAGGTCGCGTTCGCCGGAGACGTCGGAAAGAACACCGGCGCGCGCGGCGGCATCGAGAAGTCGAACAGCCCGAGGGGCAACGGGGCGTGGCAGTCCCTCGGGGTGAGGCATCCGAGGTCGAATCGCCACTCGACGAAACGGAGCAGGGATTCGAAGTAGCCGAGGGAGTGGTCGACGAGCCCGGCCGGCGTGTACGGGCTGATGACGAGGATCGGCACGCGGAAGCTGAGGCCGAGCGGGTCGATCGACGGGGGGGCGACGTGGTCGTAGAATCCGCCGTAGTCGTCCCACGTGACGAAGATCGCCGTCGACCGCCAGTCGGGGGACGCCTCGATGGCGTCGACGACGCTCGCGACGTACGACTGGCCGAGGGAGACGTTCGCCGGCGGGTGGTCGGAGAAGCTCGCGTTCGGGATCACGTAGGAGATGTCCGGAAGCTGACCGGCGGAGGTGTCGTTGAAGAACTGGCTCCGCGAGACGAAGTGGTTGACGTACCACTGCGTGTACGACTCGTACTTCGCGGCGAGCGGGTTCCAGTACGAGTAGGCGCTGTACCCTCCGGTTCCGACGCCGCCGTTGATGGCGGTCTGGTACGACGGGAGCGCCCAGTCGTAGTACTTCCAGCTCGTGCCGGGGGAGTTGTTCAGGAGGTCCTCGACGGTCTTCGTGCGGTTGGCGGCGTTCAGGTAGTCGTGCTTGGCCTCGAACGACCCCTTCATCAAAACGGAGATGTTGATCGTCTCCGGGGGGGCCTGCCCCGCGAGCAGGTACCAGTGGTTCGGGAGCGAATACGTGAGCGCGGAGGAGAAGAAATTGTCCGCGAGCCCGAACTCCTGGGCCATGTCCCAGTACACCGGAACCGTCGACGCGTTGTAATGGCCGAACGGGAGGAGCCCGTTGTGCTCCGCCTCGTAGAATCCGTTCATCGCGCCGCCGTTGATCGAGTCGATCGTCGCGTTCCACTCGTGGCGCTGGTCCTTGGTGCTCAGCTGGCTCGCCGAGAAGTTGTACGGCCGGATGCAGCCCACCGAGAGGTTCGTGGTGTTGTAGGGGACGCACGTCCCCGGCGGAATGCCGTTCACCGTCGACGGACAGTTCGGGCCGACGGCCGGACAGTAGACGCCGAAGTAGTTGTCGAACGGGCGGTTCTCCATCACGACGATGACGACGTGGTTGATCGGCACCGTCGGGGTCTGGTCGAGGTCGGGCGTGCCGGTGACGTAGAGCAGCGGCCCGACCGTGGCGAGGACCAGGACGGCGATGAGCACCGAGACGGCGGTCCGTCTCGCCCTCGAGGGGTGGGCCGGTGCCGGCCCTTGGCCGGCCCCCGGCGAAGGCGGGGCGTTCGTCGGGCGCACCATGGCGTGAGTGGACCCGTCGACTCCATGTGAATCTTGCGTCCGTTCCTCCGCACCCGCCGAGGAGCGGGGGCGGCCGACGGTCATTGCGCGAAACCTTATGGTGCTCGGACGCTCGACGGACACGATCTCGCGCGAACGGCGCGGGTGCGCGAAGGCGTGGATGGACCGGGAGACCTACCGAAGACTGTACGACCGGCTCGCCACGGTCGAGGACGTCCGCGAGGTCTCGAGATTGGAGGGCTTCGAGGAGGAGCTCCTGTTCGTCATCCACACGCACCGGGTCACGCGGGACGCGACCCGGCGGTTCTACGTCGTGAAGCGCCAGATCCCCCGGCTCGCCAGCCAGTGGCGACGGGGCCGCACGATCCTCGACATGGCGAAGGAGTGGAAGTTCCCCCCCGTCCTGATGGGCCAGATCCTCCTGCAGGAGCTCGGGGTCCCGAGGAAGAAGGTCTGGCAGACGTTCCTCCACCCGGAGAGCGCCCCCGACGAGCGGATCAAGCGCGAGGTGGAGGAGCTGCTCGCGGACGATCCGATCTATTCACCCGCCGGGATGGAGCGCCAGCGCGCCCGCGGCGTCGTCGGGGAGAGTCGCCTCTACGCGTGGCTCGAGAAGCACGGCATCGGGTACCGGACCGAGAAGGACCTCCGCGGAAAGTACCAGAAGACGCCGGACGCCCTCCTCGACCAGCCGATCATGTTCTACGGCCAGAAGATCACCTGGATCGAGTCGAAGGGGAACTTCGGCGACGACGTCGAGCTGAAGCGCAACCTGAAGCGGCAGCTCGGCCCGTACACCGAGCTGTTCGGCGAGGGGGCCGTCGTCTACTGGTTCGGGTACATCGACGGCGCGGAGTCGCCGCCCGGGATCCTTCTGTGGGACGGCGAGACGATCGAGGGGCTCATCCCGGTCCCTCCGGACCACCCCGAGGGATCTCCCGCTGCGCACCCGACGTCAGGTCACGTTCGACGATTTGGCCACGCGCGAGCTCCTTCGGCCCCACGATCAGCGCGCGACGGGCCCGCCGCCGCGCCGCCTCCTTGAGCTGGCGGGAGATCGTCCGCCGCATCGGGTCGAAGTCGGTGGAAACCCCGGATTTCCGGAGCCGCGCGACGACCTCGAGCACGACCGGCATCATCTCGGGCCCGGTGCCGACCACGTAGGTGTCGAGCGCCGGCTCTCCTTCGGGCCACCGGCCGTTCGCCCGAAGCAAGAGCTCGAGCGTCTGGTCTCCGATCGCGAGCCCGCAGGCGGGCGTCGGCGGACCGCCGAACAGCTCGACGAGGTGGTCGTACCGGCCGCCGCCGAACAGCGAGCGGAGGTCGCCCGCCCGGTCGAACGCCTCGAACACGGGGCCGGTGTAGTAGGCGAACCCCCGGACGATCGTCGGGTCGTACACGATGCGGTCGGCGAGTCCGGCGGAGTCGAGGAACCGGAGGATCTCGCGCAGACGTTCGATCCCCGCGTCGGCCGCCTCGCCGAGCCCGAGCGCCGTGAGCTCCGACCAGACCGAGGCGACCTCCGACGGCGGGATGCCGTCCCCGACCCGCTCGAGGTGGGCCTTGAGGAAGTCGACCCCGTCCGGGCTCACCCCGGCCGCCGACAGCGCGTCCGCGAACTCGCCGCCGGGGACCTTCCGGTACCGGTCGATGGCGCGGAAGTAGGCCAGCCCGTCGGTCGCCCCGAAGTGCCGCCCGAGGCCCTCGGCAAGCCCTCGGTCGTTCAGCCGGAACGCGTAGAGGCCGGCCGCCCCGGCATCGTCCATGAGCATCGCAGCCGTTTGGAGGAGCTCGACCTCCGCCTCGATGCCCGCGACTCCGAGGATGTCGAGGTTGAACTGGGCGAACTCCCGGGTCCGACCGGACTGCGGCTCCTCGTACCGCCAGAGCTTCGAGATCGTGAACCACTTGACCGGGAGCGGCTCGGCCTTCGCGCGGTCCACGAAGACGCGGGCGAGCGACGGCGTCGTCTCCGCGACGAGCGCGACCTCGCGGTCGCCCTTGTCCCGGAACGCCCAGACCTGCTGGCCGATCTCCTCCCCGCTCTTGACCTTGAACAGCTCGAGGCTCTCGACCGAGGGGGTCTCGAGCTCCTGGAAGCCGGCCCGTCGGGCCGCGGCGCGGAATCGCCGCAGCAGCTCGCTGCGGGCGCCGGCGTCCGGGGGCGGGTAGTCTCGGAACCCTCGGAGGGTCGTGAACGGCATCGCCCGCCGAGCGGACGGCCAGTACTAAAGCTTCGGGCCGGCGTCGGCCGGCGCCGTCGGTGCCGAGGGGCCCAGGAGCTCCCGAAGGCGGCGGTACGAACCGATCACGGAGACGAACGACCGCCGCCGCAGGTCCGGGGCGATCTCGCGAAGTTCCATGAGCGCGGGGCCGACGTCCGCGCCGGACTCCCGCATGGCGAGCACGCGGTCCTTCAGTTTCGCGAGGTCGGCGAGAAACGTCGGTTCCAGGATCGACCAGAGGGCGAGGCCCGCCCGGGCCAGGACCGGCTCGGCCGGTTCCCGGTCCCCGGACTTGGCGAGGCGGCGGCCCTCCGCGAGCGGGCCGAGCGCCGGCGCCGGGTCGCCCCCGAGTTCGCGGATCGTTTCGGCGAGCAGCTCCGCCTGCGTCACGAGGACCTGCACCGTCGCCCAGTCGTCCTCGAGACGGGAGAGGGTGTCTTCGAGGTGGCGGAGTCGGCGCTGGGCCCCGCCGAGGTCGCCGAGGGCCAGGGCGGCCCGACAGCTCTCGAACTCCACATCCGGGCCGGACGTGGGGGCGAAGCTCGCGAGGTCGTTCCGGCGGGCGACGAGCGACTCGAACTCCTCCGTGAACGAGCCAGCGAGCTGGATGAACAGCGACCGGCCGAGGACCTCGAACGTCGACTCCTCATTGGCCGCGACCGCGTCCCGAGCCCGGTCCGCGAACTCGGTCATGTCGATCCCCTGCCGGCGCGCGATCGCGAGGTACTCCTCGACCTGCCGGCGGACGACGGCGATGCCGTGGGCCGCCGGAAGCGCCGGCATCTCCTGGATCGGCCGTGGGGACCCGGGAAGGGATGCCGAACCCACCGCGCTCCGCGGCGGGATCGCGGGAAATCGGGCCGGATGGGCGAGGAGCGCCGGGGACCCCAGGCTCTGGGTCTCTCCCGGTCCGGCCCCGAGCGCGTCGACGATCTCCTGGACCCGCTGGACGAACTGGGGGTCGGATTCCGGCAGGCCGACCGCGAGCCGGACGGGCTCGAACAGCTCGACCGCGAGGCCGCAGCGGGCGCACGCCCGGCCGCTCTCGGCATTCTCGGAGCCGCACGCGGGGCAGACCGGCACGACGCCCCCGCGCTACGTCCGCTGGCTCCGGCCGGTGAACCCGGGGCGTGCGACCGACGGGGAACGGATGGAGGGCCGGTAGGTCGTGTCGGCCGCCATCGCGCGCAGTGCGCGGATCCGCTCCTCGATCGGGGGGTGGGTGGAGAACCAGCCGAGGAGCGTCCGGCCCCGGAACGGGTTCACGATGTACAGGCTCGAGGTCGACGGCGACCCCGTCGTCATCGGTCGCGCGGCATTGCCCCGCTCGAGCTTGCCGAGCGCGCTCGCGAGAGCGAGCGGGTCGCCGATCGTCCGGGCGCCGACCTCGTCCGCCTTGCTCTCGCGGGTCCGCGAGATGGCGAGCTGGATGAGCGTGGCGGCGATCGCGGCGGGGATTGCCGCGAGGAGCGCCCCCAACCCGGCGTCGCTCCGGTTCCCCCCGCCCATCATGGCCGAGAACATCGCGAACTGCGCGAGGTAGGCGATCGCGCCGGAGAGCGTGGCGGCGAGCGTCATCACGAGGACGTCCCGGTCCTTGACGTGGGCGAGCTCGTGGGCAAGGACTCCGCGCAGCTCCCGGTCATCGAGGAGGTGCAGGATCCCCTCGGTGGCCGCGACGACGGCGTGCCGTGCGTCGCGGCCGGTCGCGAACGCGTTCGGGGTCATCGACGGCACGATCGCGATCCGGGGTGCCTCGAGCCCGAACATCGGCGCGAGCTCCTCCACGATGCGGGCGAGGCGCGGCGCTTCCGAGGGTTTGACGATCTTCGCGCCGGAGGTCCAGAGGACGAACCGGTCGCACAGGAAGTAGGACACGAGGTTGAACACGAGCGACAGGACGAGCGCGACGAGGAGCCCCGCGAGGAAGCTGTGGAAGAACAGCGCGCCGATGAGAGCGCCGAGGAAGACGAACAGCGCCACGATGGTGGCGAACAGCGCCGCGGTCCGCCACGAACTGCTCGACATAGTGAACCTCGGGGCTTCGAGGCGGTGGCCGTATTAAGGGCTATTTGGCGGCCGGCTCGGGGCCGAGCGGAGCGAGGTGCCGCCGAGCCGACGGCGTTGGGTGGTAGGTTCCGAGCGCGACGGTCCGGGGGATCGGCGTCCGGCGCGCGGACTCTGGCGGCCAGCGGCGGTGACAACCGGGACACCGGTATCCTCGAGCGCTCCCCAACGAGCGCGCCCGTCGACGGCAGTTCGGGCACCGGGGTGGGACCGATTGGCGTCGATCAGGTCCCCAGTGTCGCACTCGAATCCCCTCGACCCGGTAGAGAGGGTCCGGTCCGGTCCCGCCCCAGAACTCGACCTCGTCCCCGGGTCCGAGCTCGCGCGCGACCGGCGGGAGAGTCTTCGTCGGCTCGAACACCCGGCAGGCCACGACGGTGCCGGAAGGGAGGACGAGCGAGAGCGCGACGTGCCCCCCGCGAAGGGACACGGGGCGTTCGGCGACGAAACCTCGGAGCCGCGACGGCGTGTAGGGCGCCAACGGCTCCGGCCGATTCCCCCGGAGGTGGTCCCCCGTAGCCTGGTTCGTCCGGAACATCAGCCATCGGTCCACGGGCTCGGAGCGGATCCATGGGCGAGCCCGGAGGGCCCCCTCAAGGGTCCGGGAGCGAAGGCCGAACAAGATCGGGCAGGGGGTGTGGGGCGCGACCATCAACCGCCGGGTCCGTGGATCGTGGCAAAGGAACAAGGCCGGCTCCCGACGGGCCGCGGCGCGGACCGATTCCGCGTCGACGTCGCGCGCTCCGCTCGCGCCGGGCGCTCGATACGCGATGAGTTCCCAAGTCCGCCGACGGCCGGGCCAGGCCGCCGCCGCGGCGGCACCGACGATCCCCCGGTTCGAGCCGTGCGTCCTCCACCAGACGCCTCCGAGCCCGTCGAGCGCGGACTCGACAGACTCCGGGGTGACGACGCCCGTGACCGCGGAATCGTAGAGGGCCCCCGGTAACCGACGGTCCGTGACCACCATCGCCGGGTCGGTACGCTCGGACGGGCGGGCCATCTCGAGCACCCGGTCCCAGGCGGCCTCGCGATACCGTTCCGTCTCCGCGGCCGTCGCGGGCGCCGCCCGGCGGAACGACCGCACCGGCCGTCCCCCCACCGAGCCGACGACCCGGGAGGCTCCGCGCCCATGGCCGAGGGCGACCGACAGGGCCGCGTTCCCGCGCGTTTTCCACGGTACGTTCGGGTTCAATCGGACCAGCCGGGGCTCGCCGACGACGTCGAGCCCGTGCTCCCGGGCGAGCGCGACGAGTTCGGTGAGCACGTGAGTCGTGCAGCCACCGTCGGGCGAGTCGGTGTCGTCAACTCCGAGGAGCATCGGTCGAACCCCGGGCCGCCTTGCGCCGGCGGCGCCAGAGGAGGAACGCGGCGGCGCCGACGAGGGCGGCGATCGAGACGCCGAGGAGGACGTCGCCGAGCGGGAACGCCGGCTGGAACGCCACGCGGGCGGTGCCCGTCGGCGAGATCCCGAGGGTGCCGGACGCCGTCGGGGCGCCGTAGCCGAGCGCGTCGTTGTGGACCGACCCGTCCTGGAAGCCGGTCGAGGAGGTGATGGTCGTCCCGGCGGGCGTGGACACCGAGACCGAGACGTTGGGGCCGGGGATCGCGAACCCGCCGGACACGGTCAGGTTCCAGGCGATGCCCAGGGTCCCGGAATTGCCGGAGGTCGGGAATTGCAGGGTCGAGCTGCTGGTGATGGTGATGGGCGCGGGGGAACTGTCGGCGCCGACGGCGCCGTCGAAGGTGACGCCGTCGAACCTGGAGGAGCCGGGAGCGTTCCCGTCGAGCGACATCTGGAGGATTCCGCCCCCCGTGAGGACGGCGGACGGGATCGTCCCGGCCTCGTAACGGAGGAGGTTCTCGAACATCGCCACTTCGGCGGGGCTGACCGAGCCGGCCCCGTCCCCGAACAGTTGGCCGATCCCGATGGTCGATTCGGCCGACTTGATTGCCGCGAGGATGCTCGCGTGGCTCGACGCGTTCCCGGGGAGCGCGTCGACGAGAAGCGTGAAGTTCCCGTCCATCGCGTAGCGGATCGCAGAGCCGTTCGGGTCGACGAACGAGAGCGCCACCGCGACGGTGCCGTCCGAGCCGACGGTCAGACCGGCCGATGGGTTGGCCGCGGACGCGGCCATCGGGAGGAAGAGGAACGCAGCTGCGACGAGGAGGACCGAGGCCGCCTGACCCCGCTCGGGCCTACGCGACGGCGCGGAGGAGCTTCTCGTACGCCGCACGGTTCGTCTCGAGCCCGATGTCCGCGCGGGCGGGTCCGACCTTGTCCGGGAGGAGCTTGAGCTCGAGGCCGGGCTCCTTCGGGTTCGGTTCGGCGGGGCGGTGCATCACCCCGATGGGGATCCGCCCGGACTGCATCGTCTCGACGCAGAGCCGGAACGTCGTCTGGCGGTCCGCCGGGTTGTAGCCGGGCAGCGTGGAGATGTCGAGCACCCGCGCTCGCCAGTCCTTGAACGTGTCGTTGTACGTCACGCACGGCGACAGGTCTTCGACGAACGCGAAGCCGCGGTTCGCGCGGTTGAACCGGATCGCCTCGACGAGCACCTGCGTCATGGTCTTCGGGTCGCCGGAGAACGTCCGCGCGATGAAGTTCGGGACGGGGATGGAGAGCGCCGTCAGGATGGCGTCGAACGGCGCCTCGATGTTCCCCTCGAACCCGACCGGGCTCGTCGGGGACGCCTGGCCCTTCGTGAGGCCGTACGTCTCGTTGTTCATCACGACGTAGAGGAGCGACGCGTTCTTCTTGAACGCGTGCATGAAGTGGCCCATCCCGATCGCGTAGCCGTCGCCGTCCCCGCCAGCCGCGATGACCGTGAGCTCCGGGTTGGCGAGCTTGACCCCGACCGCCTGCGCGAGCAGCCGTCCGTGGAGCGCGTGGATCCCGTTCGTCTCGATGAAGTTGTGAATGCCGCCAGAGCATCCGATGCCGCCGACGAGAACGACCTCGTGGATCGGCACGCCGACCTCGGCGATGGCCTTCTTGACGGAGGCGAGGAGCCCGAAGTCGCCGCAGCCGGGGCACCAGGTCGACGCGACGGGCTTGACGGAGGTGACCATCGCTACGCGCCTCCCCGGACCGGGCCGACGATCTCCGGCGCCCGGAACGAGGCGCCGTCGAACTTGCGGATCGACCGGAGCTTCTTGTAGTGCTGCGGGAGGGCCCCGCGGATCAGGTCGGC
>DAIQBL010000049.1:0-13299 GCA_036781185.1 Thermoplasmatota archaeon
CGGTCCACCCAGCGAACGCGTTCGAGAGGATCAGGATCACGCCGGCCGGCGGGAGCATCCAGAACGCGATCGCGTTGATCCGGGGGAGCGCCATCTCCTTCGCCCCGATCATCGACGGGACGAGGTAGTTGCCGAACCCCGCGAGGACGGGCATGATGAACATGAAGATCATCAGCACGCCATGCATCGTGAACAGCGTCGAGTAGACGTCGGGCGTGATGCCGAGCGTCGTCTGCGGGTCGAGGCCGAGCCCTTGGACGAAGCCGAGGTCGGTCCGGATCAGGATCGCGTAGATCCCCCCGATGAAGAAGAACACCATTCCCGTGGTGATGTACATCAGACCGATGCGCTTGTGGTCCGTCGTGAACAGGTAGAGCGACGCCTTCCGGACGAACCACTCGCCGTGGACCCGCGTCAGGTAGAGGCCGAAGCCCGCGAGGAGCAGGATCAGGAGGATCTCGAGGATTGGCGCTACCAGGTCGTACATCGATTCGGATCTCCCTTCACATGAGCAACTGGGCGAGGACGTAGGCCATCCCGACGACCGCGGCGAGGACGATCAGCCACGTGACCACCCGGGCGGTCCCGCCCGGCGTCACCGGGGCCGGCGTCGTCGGCCGGAACTTCCGACCGAGCGGCCAGCTCCGGTACGACTCGTCCACGAGGTGCACCAAGAGCGCGCCCATCACGAACATCGTCGCGGCCGCGAACCCGAACGAGCTTTCCACCCCGGGGCCAACGAGCGGTCCGAGCCGGAAGGCGTAGATCGCGAGGCCGGCGATCCCGAGCAGGAGCAGGACCACCGTCGCGTTGTAGAGGGCGAGCACTCGCCGGGCCGCCACGGCGCGGTGGGCCTCCAGCACGTCGGCAAGGTCGTCGGGGGCGGTGGAGGTCTCACTCAAAGAGCAGCACCTCCCGGTGCGGGGTCCCGCGGAGCCGGTCGACCCGGTAGAGGATGCCGGTCACCAGCAGCATCGCAATCGAGGCGACGACCGCCGCGCCGACGAACAGCGGCACGTCCACGAGCCAGTCGCCGGTCGTGAGCAGCTGCGTGAGCCCGTAGACGACGAAGGCCGCGGCGATCGTCCCGACCCCCAGGAAGGCGGCGAGGACCACCCAGAGCCAGCCGGTCCGGTACTCGGCCGGTGTGGTCTCACTCACGGGCGCTCGCCTCCGCGACCGAGGGACGGGCCGAGCCGGTCGTCGTCGGATACGCGCCGGGGAGCGCGGAGGAAAGCCCGGTCCGGGCGGCCAGGCGGGCGCGGTAGCTCCGCTGGTAGCGCCAATGGAAGAGCGCCACGACGATGGCGTTCACGAGGAACATCGGGACGAGCCGGAGCGCGACCTCCATCGCCGGGATCGAGATCCCCGGCGTGAGTCCGCCCCACACCGACATCAGGACGAAGAACTCGAGGAGCGAGGTCCCGAGGAAGGTGAACAGCGGCCGGTCCCTCGGGTGGGTCCGCTTCGACCGGTCGAGGAACGGGAGGAACAGGACGTACAGGATGATCACCGTCGTGGCGCCGACGGCGATCACCGGGGTGACGCCTTGGAAGTCGACGAGCTTGAACTCCCAGAGGAAGTACCAGTCCGGCTCGGTCACGACGCTCGCCGCCGCGACGTTCCCCGCGTACGTCGGAAGGTTCCACGGCCAGAGCGCCGCGATGCCGATCAGGAGCCCGATGTACAGCAGCGCCCACTTCGTGATGTAGAACAGGATGTGGGGCATGAACGGGACGTGTTTCTTGTCCTCCTCCTCGGTGAAGCGCCGACGTTGCAACGGGTCGGAGGTCGCCGGTGGGGCGATCCCGTGCGACTCGAAGAGCGCGATGTGGGCATACAAGAGCGCCCCGAGCGCGAGCGGCAATAGGAGGACGTGGGCGGCGAACATCCTCGAGATCAGTCCCTGACCGGTCCCGTCCGAGAGGATTAGCGGCCCGAGGAGCGGCCCGGCGTACGGGAGCCGGAGGGCGAGGACGAGCCCGACGTTCGTCGCGTTGAGCGAGATCTGGGTGTACGGGAGCAGGTAGCCGGTGAACCCCATCCCGAGCGTCGTCAGCAGGAGCAGCGTGCCGACCATCCAGGAGAATTCGCGCGGCGCCTTGTAGACGCCGAGGTAGTACCCCCGGAAGAAGTGGACGATCGCGAGGAAGATCATCGCGTAGGCGCCGTAGAGGTGGGTCGAGAGGAGCAGCTGGCCCATCGGCACCGAGTTCACGATGAAGTACGTGCTGCACCAGGCCGCCGGCGCCGTCGAGAGCGCTCCCGCCGCCTGCCCGCAGGCCGTGTACGTCGGGTTCGTGCTCGGCTGGTAGTAGAGGAGGAGGAGAAGACCCGAGATCACCTGGTAGAGGAACGCGTTCACGACGAACGCGCCGGTCCAGTACGACGGCTTGAACGAGAATTCCGGCTGGGGCCGGAGCGCCCACTTGGGCATCCCCGACCGGTCCTCGATGAATCCCCAGACCCGATTCAGGGTCCGGTTGAACCAACGCTCGAATGCCAAGTTCCCCTCCTACGGCGGGAAGTTGCAGAGCAGGACGGGCGCTTGCTTCGACAGCTGGCTCGAGTTCCCCACCCCGTAGTCGCCCGAGAGCGTGTCGAGGTGCCCGTTCACCGGGGGCCCGACCTCGCTGACCGCGTACAGCGTGTCGTCCGCCGAATCCCACTCGAGAATCACCTGCGGGAGCGGCAACACCGCCGGCCCCGTGAGGTTCGACGCTCCGTTCGTGACGTCGTACGTCGAGCCGTGGCAGGTGCAGTGAATGTAGAACGCCCGGCCGCCGGGTGTCTGCGGGCAGGCGCCGGGTGGGTAGTAGTGGATTGCGGGGGCAGGGCAGCCGAGGTGCTGGCAGATCGCGCTGAAGGCGACGATCGACTTCTGGGTCCCGACGCCGTTCAGGACGTTCGTCCCGCCCGTCGAGGTCCCCGGGGCCGGGGCGAGGTTGATCAGGAAGTTCGGCTCGTTGCGCAGCGGGTAGTTGAACGTCAGGACGTCGCTGGTCTGGGCATTGTACTCCTTCTCGACGTTCGTGACGGTGAGCGGCGAACCGTCGAGGTCGAGGAGCTGCACCCGCGGGAACCCGGCGAGCCCGACGGTCGGCGGCTGCGCGTACTGCAGCGACCCGGCGACGAGGCCGCCGCCAGCTGCCCCGACGACGCCGGCCGCAACGAGCAGCTTCAGCACGTTGCGTTTCGTCTCGTCGACCTCGCCCGTCCCCGCACCGCCCGTCGCCGCCAGCCGGTGGAGCTGGCCGACCGGGAACTCGAGGGCGCCGGCCGGCCCGGCGAGGAACGGGCAGCCCGAGGGACAGTCGAACGACACTAGAGCGTCCTCCCCCGCGTGTCGATCTCCATGTCGTCGGAGTGGCCCGGCTCGGGGACGGTCGCGTCGCCGGGCAGTTCCGCCCGGTCACTCCCGTAGTAGATCGCCCAGGTGATCGCGATCCCGGCGATCAAGAGGAACAGTTCGACCATGGTCACCTGGTCGTCGATCGAGAGGGCCGTCATCGGAGGACCGGCCCCTCCAGGCCCGCGGTCGGGAGCGCGACCGACCACCGCTCGGGACCGATCGTCCCCGCGCTGGCGGACGCGGCGGCCGGGACGAACGCCGGCGCGCTCGTCACGGCGACCGGGATCCCGGGCGTCGCCGAGCCGTCCGGGTACCCGAGCAGCGCGCCCCGGAACGTGAGCGAGCCGCCCAGCATCGGCGCGGGAAGGTCGGCCGCCCGTGTCAGCTCCCCGAGAAGTTCCTGCTTCAGGCGGACGAACCGGCCGTAGTACCGCCCGAACTGCCGGAGGGCGGCGCCGCTCCCCTGTCCGAGGAACAAGAAGCCGGCGACCGCGAGGAGGATCCCCCAGTCGACGTCGGAGAACAGCGCCACGTCAAGTCACCCCGCCGCGGCCAACGGTCCCTGGCCCGGACCGACGCTCCGCGACTCCCACCGCGCGGCGAAGGCGACACCGGCCAGGTAGAGGCCGATCATCGGCCCTGCGATGAGCAACATCGTGATCCCGGAGTTGTCGGGGGTGACGACCATCCCGAAGACGAGCGAGCCGATCACGGCCGCCCGCCAGTGCTTCCGCCAGGTGGCCGCCCGCACGACGCCGAGCCGCGTGAGCGCGTAGAGGAACACGGGCATCTCGAACACGACGCCGAACGCCATCGGGTAGAGGAGGGCGAACTGCACGAACTGCTGGACCCCGAGGACCGGCGCGAGCCCCATCGCCGCGACGTAGAGGAACAGAAGCCGGAAGGTGAGCGGCGTGAGGAGGAACACGCCGATGCCGGTCCCGAGCGCGAAGAGCCCGGTCGCGGGGATCCCGATCCGACGGATCATCTCCCGCTCGTTCTTGCGGAGCGCCGGGACGAGGAACGCGCCGACTTCGTGGACGATCCAGGGCATCCCGAGGATGACGGTGAGGAGCGCCCCGATCTCCATCTGGACGACGATCGAGTCGCCGACCCCAACGTTCAGCAACACGACGTTCGGGGGGAGCATCAGGTTGCGGAGCGCGAGGAACACCTGCGCGGTGACGTTGTAGAACAGGTTCGGCCAGGGGTAGGCGAACGGGATCGTCCGTCCGAAGGCGTGCAAAGGGTACGGCTTCAGCTCGAAGGTGACGAGGAACCCGAAGATGGGGGCCAGGACGAGGACGATCCGGACGAGGCGCCGCCGGACCTCGCCCAGGATGGCGAGGATCTTGTCGAGGTCTCCCATCCATCACACCCACCCGCTCCGACCGATGCTGGGCCACAGGCTCGGGGCGGCGTCGGCGGCGGTTCGCACCGGACCGACGTTGCCCATCTCGCCTCGGGTCCTGCGTCTACCGGGGGCCCGCCGAGATCGCGGCCGCGTCGCGCGCCTGCTCGGCCTTGAGCTCGCGCTCGACCTCGAGGCGCCCGCGCTTGAACTCCCCGATCGACCGACCGAGGCTGTGGGCGAGCTGAGGGATCTTGCTCGACCCGTAGAACAGGATCGCCACCACGATGCCGATGATCAGCCAGTCGTCCAACGAGTCGAACATAGTGCTCCGTCGACCACCGAGGCGGGGGGTATGTGGCGTTCGTACGGGGAGGTGCGACCCGTACGAACGGTCCGGACTTCGACTACTTAACCGATCAGACGGGGGAGATGACGACGCTCTCGTTCCCGAGGGAGACCGCACGGTCCACGGCGACCTCGGCGAGCGTCGTGAGGCAGCTGGCGCTGCGCTGCGTGGCCACCGTGGCCGCGTGGAGCCCGGCGCGCCGGGCGGTGACGCCCATCGCCGCGGCGCTGACGCGCGCCGCCTCGCCGAGCGCCCGGACCTGGGCGTACGCCTCGCAGGCGTCGGTAAGGGACGGGCGGATGAGCGCGTCGACGACGGACTTCAGGCCGACCTTCACCTCGCCCAAGTGGGCACGGAGCACCGCGGTGTCGCCGGCGGGGCGTTCCCGGCTCGCTTCGAGGAGGTCGGCGATCTCCGAGAGGAGCCCTCCGAGTTCCTGGAGCGCGTGGACGACGACACGCCACTCGAGGAGCTGGCGGGGGTCGGGGCTGCCGATGCGACGGGCGAGCGACCAGTCGCGGCTCGCCAGGAACAGCTGGCGGACGAGCAGAGCCAAGACCCGCTCGGTCTCCTCGTCCAGCGACGGAAGTCGCTTCGTGTGGCCGCGCCGGTCGAGGAGCGTCTCCGACTCCTCCAGGAAGGCGATCAGGATCATCTTCATCCGCTGAACCAGCTGGGGGAGGCCGTACTTCGACGGGTCGATGAAATTCTGGAGCACGATCCGGTTCGGCTCCTGGGCGACGACCGACACGCCGATGAGCCGGCGCGCGGCGGCGAGGAGCTCCTCGACCCGCTCGGGCGGGATCGGGGCGTCGCTCCGGATCTCGATGGCATCGTGACCGACCCGGTAGGCGCCGAGGACGAGCCGTTCGAGGACGCCGGGGGTGTCGAACGCCGGTGCCTGGACGAGGTACGGCGACACCGCGAGGGCGGCGCCCGCCACGGGGGCCGGGCGGAGGTAGAGCGTGCCGTCGTCGTTCTGGTCGAACACGATGAGGTCGCCGGGGTGGAGGTTCATCGCCTCGGCCCACGGCTTCGGGAGCGTGACCGCGATCGACGAATGACCGGCCTTGAGTACGCGCCGCTCGCGACTTGGAACCCCCCACGCCATGATGGAAACCTGCGAACCTCCTACGAGGTCCGTAGGTTGGCAACGACTGGTCCTTCTTAGACTTTCCGGCGCCCGGCCGTCGAGAAACGGAACCTACGGCGCGTGCGGAGGTTCGGCCGTCGTCCTCGGCTCCGGATATCCGAGGCGCTCCGGCGGCATCTCCTCCGCCGACCCGCGCCGCTTCCCCACCACGAAGCCGAGGACCAGGGCGATCACGACGAGAACGACGATCGTCCCCGCGATGATGTAGACGGGGGCGCCGGGGCCGTTGTTCGACGTCAGGCTCCCCGGCGACTCGCCGGAGCCGATCAGGCCGGCCATGCTCGGGAAGTGGCCGGTCTGAGTGCAGACGTACTCGTAGACGCCGACCGGCGGCGCGGTGAAGTTCGCGAACGCCGTCGCGCCCGTCGTCGCGCTGATCTGGACGTTCACGAGCGGCGTGTGCGCGGAGAAGTAGCTCGACAGGTCGCCGGAGGAGTCCGTGCTCGGGAATGTGAACCCGGCCGTCGGCGAGAGCGTGAAGGTGTGCGGGATGTTGCCGAGCTGCGTCACGACGACGTGGACCGAGTCGCCCGGCTGGACCTCGTTGATGTTCGTCGCGAACGTGAGGTCGTTCGAGACGCTCACGTTGAGGAAGTCGACCCCGTTCGCGTCCGTCCGGACCCCCGACGACGGGGCGCTTCCCCGAGAGCCCGAGAGCGACGGGACGAGGCCGATCGTGAGCACGAGGGCGACGACGAGGAGCGCCGCGGAGGCGCGGACATGCGACCTTGGCATCGTGGATTTCCGGGGCGCGGGGACGCGCGCTTGGGCGGCGGGACGGGGGGGGCGGTTCAAAGGGGTTTGGTACGTACGCCGGCTGGCCAGACAGGCCCCCGGGCGCCTGGTCCGACGGATTCCCGTACGTACGCGAGAAATATCAAGCGCGGGCCCCCGTGGCCCTCCGTGCGTCCCGGGCCCCTCGCCCGCGCGCTCCTCGGGCTGGGGGCGGCGGCCACGTTCGCCTCGGTCTCGGGGGTCGCCTCGGCCACCTCGACCAACCTTCAGGAAACGTCGCCGCTGGTCTGGGTCCTCGTCTCGATCTCGGTCGCCGGCTCGCTCGTGACCTACGCGTTCCTCGCCTACGCCCTTTGGCGGTACCGGGACCCGCACACGAAGGGGCGACGGTATGGATAGCACCCGTCGGATGGAGTACGCCTGGACCCTCGCCGTGGTCGGCCTGCTCGCGGGCGTCCTCGCCTACTCGACAGTCCTGCTGTACCAGGTCGACACGGTGCCCTCCCACGTCGACGAGTACGTGAACGTCATCGGCCACCAGTGGTTCTGGGAGTTCTGCTATCCGCAGAACGGCACGTGCGCGAACGTGACGTACAACCCGTCGAACAATTCGGCGACCGGCGGCGCGTTCTGGGTGCGTCCCGGAACCATCGTCCAGGTCAACGTCACGAGCGACGACGTGATCCATTCGTTCAACATCCCGAACCTCGGCGTCCGCATCGACGCGATCCCGGGGCGGATGAACACGTTCGCGTTCGCGATCCCGTCGGTGTCCGTCGGGACGACCTACCTGATCCAGTGCACCGAGTTCTGCGGCACGTACCACGGCGTCATGCGGGCGTTCGTGGTCGTCACGTGATGGGCTCCTCGTCCGTCGCGTACGGCTCCCCGGGCCGGTAGTACCGTTCTCCGGGCGGGGGCCGCCGGCTCCTCCGCCAGAGGAGCGCCCCGACCCCGGCCGCCGCGACGGCCACGGCCGCGGCCACCGCGACGACGACCGGGAACATCGAGCTCGACGACGAGTGCCCCGAACCCAATTCGACGAGCGCGACGGTCGTGCGCGTGCCCGCGGGACCCGTCGTTACGGTGACGTTCGCCGGGTCGAACCCGTTGGCCGTGACGCTCACGTTGTACGTGCCGGGCCCGACGCCGAATGAGAACGCTCCGGAGCTGCCGGTCGAGGCGTTCGCGACCTCGGC
This sequence comes from Thermoplasmatota archaeon, assembly GCA_036781185.1. Classification (GTDB taxonomy): domain Archaea; phylum Thermoplasmatota; class Thermoplasmata; order Lutacidiplasmatales; family UBA184; genus Lutacidiplasma. The sequence goes on from DAIQBL010000049.1 coordinate 8,140, forward strand.
GCCGCTCGACCTCCACAGGACGATCGACGCCGAGGCGACGAGGCCGCCGGTCGCCGCGTCGACGACCGCGCCCGTGAGCGGAACCACCGTTCGGGGGATCGTGAGGTCGTGGACCACCGGTGCCCCGCTGACCCGGACCGGGAACGGGACGGACCCATAGACGACCGCGCCCGCCGGGTCGTGCGTGGCGACGAGGGACGCCGAGCCGTTCGCGAGCGCGAGGTGGAACGAACCGTCGGGCCCGGTGGTCGCGAGCTCGACACCGTTCTGCGAGATCGCGACCCCGCCGAGGAGCGAGCCGGTCCCGCCGTCGAACGCGACCCCTCCGACGTCGTACGTCATCGTCGCGAGCGAGAAATTGACGTTCGAGACGTTCGCGTGCACGGCGAGCGTCCGGCTCACGGCGCGGTACCCCGGAAGCACGACGACGATGGTCGGGTCCCCCCACCGGATCTGGAGGTCGTAGGCGCCGGTCGACAGCGTGTAGGCCTGGGCGACGCGCGCGCCCCCTTCCTGGGCCATGAGGAGCGCCCCGGGGAGGGGCATGCCCGCCGGGGCCGCGTTGACGAACCCCGTGACGTTCTCGAAGACGTCCGGCGGGGCCGGCTGGAGGACGATCGTCCCGAGCTCGTCGACGGCGGCGGAGACGACGGTGGTGCCGAGGACCGTGTCGAGGTACCCCGACGCCGAGACCGTGACCTCGATCGGTCCGGGCGGCGCCACGGTGCTGAAGCTGCCGTCGCCCGCGGTCAAGACGGTCGTGCATCCCCCACCGGAGTAGCTGGCGCACGAGAGGACCGTCCCGCCGGGCACGGGCGCCCCGACCGGCGTCACCACCGTCCCCGCCTCGACGCCGTCCTCCTCGAGGACGACGACGCCGAGGTTGAGGTTCTCCCCGGGGTTGAGGACGAACTCGAACCGGCTCGCGTTGTAGCCGGGGAACGTCGTGTAGAAGAAGTAGAGGCCGGGGGGCGAATCGAGCGAGAACGAGCCGTTCGCGTCAGTGGTGACGCTTTCGTCGGGGAGGCAGCCCCTCGACGGGCTGTACGGCGAGCAGATGGAGACGTTCGCGCCGACGAGGAGGCCGCCGCTCGGGAGCCCCCGGACGATCCCCCGCACGGTCCCGAAGGAGTACACGGGGATCTTGCCGAGCTCGACGAACGAATCGGACGGCACGTTGACGAACCGGCTGAGGTTGGAGACGTAGAGTTGCGAGACCACGGTCACGGACACGGTCCCGTTCGGCGACCAGATCCAGAACGCCCCGGTCGCGTTCGTCGCGACCGTGTCGCGGCAGACCGGGGCGTTCACCACGCACACCGAGACCGTAGCGTACGGCACCGTGACGTTCCCCGGCTCGGCGACGACCGTGCCCTCGAGGATGCCGCCCGCGCTCAGGTTGAGGGGCGCAAACACCGAGGTACCGCCCGCGCTCAGGTTCCGGACGATCGCGAGCGGGTTGTAGCCCGGCGCAGAGATCGACAGCGTCGCGTCGCCCGCCGGGATGCCGGCGAGGAGGAATTGCCCGAGGTCGTTGCCGATAGCCGGCCCGACGTCAATTCCGCTTCCGGCGGTCTCGAGGACGACCGGCTCGGCGACGGGGATCCCCGAGATGTTGTCGAACGCGCCCGGCGTCACCGGGATCCCGACCGTGTTCACCTCCGCGCTGCGGAGTACCACGAGCCCCCCGTTGGCGAGCTCGGTCAGGCCGATCGCGCCGAACGGGTCCAGCCCCCCGACCGGGACGGTCGTGAAGCCGCTCCAATTCCCGTAGAGGGGCGAACCGGTCGCGAGCGTGTCGTTCCCCGGCGGGGCCGTGACGTTGACCTCCCCGGAGCCGTTCGTGAGCGCGGAACCGACGAGGGGGAAGGTCGGGCCGGCGGACCCGGTGACCGCGAGGAACGCTCCGTCGACCGGTCGGCCGTTCGCGGTATCGTACACGTACGCGGTGAGGAACCCGAACCGGGTCATGTTCACCTCCGGTCCAACGATGACGGTTCCGGCCGCGATAGGCCCGCGGACGACCGCGGAGCTCCCCGGCTCGAGCCCCTCGGCGCTCGCCTGCGTGGAGAACCGGGAGGCTCCCACGGGCAGGAACGCCACGTAGTAGCCCGCGCCGCCGGTGAATCCCCCGGCGCTCAGCCCCGTACCGTTCCCCGTCACGCCGTACGTGGTGAAGATCGCCGGTCGGGTCGGACCGCCACCGAACTCGTCGAGGTAGCCGGTGACGCCCCCCAGGATCGGCAACGGGATCGCACCCGAAGGTCCGGAGCCGTTCAGCCCGGAGCCGCCGGCGACGACCGTGGCCGTCAGGGTCGTCGAGTTGAAGCCGGGCAGGCCGTTCCCGGCCTCTCCGGTGGGCCCCAAGCCGACGAACTGCACGGTCGCGGATCCGGTCGCCGGCGCGCTCGCGTTGAAGAAGCCGGCGGGGCCGGTCGTCGCGGGCGGCCCGCACTGGCGGACCGCGACGCAGACTGTGACGAGGATCTGGTCGGCCCCCTCGCCGTAGGTGGTCGCGAGCGATTCCCATGGGTCGATCACGACACGACCGGCGAGGCGGGGCAGTTCGGTCAGGTTCATTGTGCCGAGGGAGACCGTCCCGGCCGCAGTGGCGTTCACGAACACGTGGAGGGTCGCATAGTACGTCGAGTTCAGCCACAGCTCGTACGCCCCGTGGACCGTGCTGAGATTGAATTCGCCCCCGGTCGACGTGCTCCCGGCGCTGTACGAGCAGGAGTTGCTCGTCAGGAGCTGGCAGATGAGGATGGTCGCCAAGCCGGCGCCGAGCCCGTCGGACCGGTCGACGAGGCGCCCGGTGACCCAGGAGCCCGTGGTGGGCGTCGAGGAGTTCGCCCCCCGGGGAGCGAGGCGCCCGGAGCCGGCGGGGTCCAACCCGATCGGGGGGAGCCGGAGCCGGGGGAGGGCGGTCGTCGCCCCGGCGGTGACGTTGGCGAACGTGCTTTCACCGTCGTAGCCGGCCGCTGTGACCTTGACTTGGAAGGTCCCGGCGGGGTACGCGAGGGTCGAGACGGCGAAGACGAATGTGCCGTTGGAGTTGCTCTCGACCCCGAGAGGACGACAGCCTTGGGTCGCGAGGCTGCAGATCACCACCTGCGCCTCGAGGATGGGATCGCCCGTGGCCGCGGAGACCACCTGCCCGGAGATCGCGCCGAACGGGGTCAGCTCGATGGTTCCCGTGGAGTTGTTCGTAACCACGTCGATCCAGGTGCCGTTCGGTCGAAACTGGGAGGCCGTGACGTTGACGGAATCCCAGCCGGCCGGAGCTTGCAAGGAGAACGTGCCGGTCGAAGCGTCGACCCCCGTCGTGTTGCACCTCTGCAGGCTCCGGAGCGCCGGACACACCGTGACGGTCGCGGTCCAGCCGCCGGCAGGGACGATGGACGGAGGGTCGCCGGCAATGGCGATCTGACCGAACGCCGTCCCGGAGGGGCCGAGGTCCGTGTCGAAGCCGATCCTCCCGACGTTGAGCGGATGTCCTTGTTGGGCGCAGCACCCACGGGGCACCGTGACCCAAGTCGTGTTCTGGAGCGGACCCCAGGAGGCGGTGAGTCGGTCGGGCCCGGGGGGCGCGGGGACGCAGAACGCCCACGCCGTCCCCGGGCAGCCGGCCGCCGAACCGATCGGACCGGCGGAGTTCGTTTGGACGACGGGGCCGCACTCCGAGATCCGGACGGTCGAACACGCGCGGAGGGTCACGAGAGCGGTGGTCGAATTGGCCGATGGCCCGGTGAGCTGGATCGTGCCGGAGAGGTACGTCCCGGCCTCGGCGTTGAACGAACCCAGGTAGGTCGAATGGTCCGGGGTCACGTTGGCCCACGTGACGTTCGCGGCCGGGGTCGGGAACGGGCAGCCTCCGGGGGCGCCGCCATACTCGGCGACCGGGAACCCGTCCGGGACCAGGTAGCACCGGTCGATGTATACGACGTTCCGCAGCGGGGTGGCCGCCGCCAGGATCGTCTGGCCGACCGCGCCCACGGTGCCGACGCAGGACCTCGGCAGGATCTCGCCAACGCCGCCGGTCGACGTGTACATTCCCGACAACGAGCAGACGACGACGTCGAATCCGGACCCCGTTGGCCACGTTCCGTTGGGGACCCCACCGGTAAAGTTCACCGTCACCTCGATGTCGCCGAGCGGGAGGAGTTGGACCGTGCCGAGGCTGGTTGGGCCGGCGGTCCCCGACGGGACGGCCGGAACCTGGGTCACGTTCGTGACATACCCCGGGGCGCCGACCACCAGGAACCCCGGACCAGCGACCGAGTCGAACCCGGCCGTGCCGCCGGCGTCCGAGAGCAAGGGGAAGCAGGCCGAATCGATCCGGTTCGAGCAGTACCGGCCGTTGGCGAGGGCGACCGCCGCGCCGGTCTCGGCATCGACGATGTGGACGGTGGCGACCACCCCCCCCTCGAGCAGGATCGTGCCCATGTCGAGGACCTGCCAGGGCGTCGTCGCGACGTCGGTGAGGTTCGTCAGGTACGCCGGGTCCGAGGGGGTGAAATCGACCTCGACGGGGAGCGGGTCGACGTAGAACCGGAACGATCCGTTCGAGGTGGTGAAATTCAGATCCGGGCCCGACAGGCCGAAGTCGCGGGAGACCGAGGTGACCGTCACGTTCACGAGGCCGGGTTGACCCGGGAGGTCGGCGGCGACCACCCCGTAGACCGTGGCGAAGTGGACCATCTGGACGGTCCCGACCGAGACGACCTGCCCGGCCGTCACCGTCGCGGTGGTGAGATTGTCGACGTACAGGTTGAGGCTGAACTTGACGGTCGTCGGCCCCGGGTCGGCTTCCACCCGGAAGAACCCGGTGGCGTTCGTCGTCACGACCTGGCAGTACGTGCATCCGGAACCAGAGAACGTCGAGACGTAGACACCCGAGAGCGGCGTGTCATACAGGCTGTCGACCACCGTCCCGGCGACCCACCCGCCGGAGCTCGCCGACGACGCCAGCCGTACCGTCGGTACGGTCGCCGGCGCGACCGGGGCTCGAGGCGAGCCGTTGACGGGGGGCGCCGAACGGTTCGCGGAGGCGGCCAGGATCGTTTCCGAGTGGTACGCCCGGAAGAGCGCCGGCGCATCGACGACCCGCCCGGACGGCGTCGTCCCCGCGAGGGACCCCGGCGGCCCGGGTGGGGCGGG
>DAIQBL010000050.1:0-13113 GCA_036781185.1 Thermoplasmatota archaeon
GAACGAAACGAGCAACATGATGCTCAAGTCGGCCGCTCGGATCAATCATACTCAGGTGAGCGCCGCGGGCAGTACGACCCTCAACCTGGCCACCAATGTCACGCTGACGATGAGCGTGCAGCTCAGCACCTCGGATTCGTACGCCATCTCGACGGGCTTCTCCTTCTGGATGACCGCCCAGGTCGACAACCCCATGACAGGGGACCTGGACTCGTGCACCGCCGACGCGAAGCTGGTGCCGACGTCGGGCATCGATCTCGCGAGCTTGGTCGACGTCCAGCTCATCTGAGACGCGGCGTTTCCCTTAGGCCCCCGACCGACGCGGCCGTAGCCGGAGTCCTCTCCCTCCCAAATTCTCCGCGGCAGGCCGCCGGGCTCACCTTCATCCCTCCCGCCGGGGTGTCGCGGGGCGATGCGCTCTGAGCTTCCCCGGCTCGCGCTCGCCCTCCTCGTCCCGGTCCTCCTGCTCCTTTCGGGGATCGCCCTCGGCCCGCCCGCTCCGGGCTCGGGGGCCGGACGGATCGACCGGACCTCGGGGCACCTCGGAAACGCCCCGGCGGCGGCGTCGAGCGGACCGATGGACCTCCTCGCCGCGCAGAAGAGTCTCGCCGCCGGATTCGGCCCTCCCATCCACCCTGTCGCGGGCCAACCGGGAATCCGGCTCCTCCCACCCAGCCCCTTGCTCCGGGCGCCGCCCGGGCCCGGGGTCGCCGGACGGCCGGCCGCCTCCCTCGGTTGGCACCTCCTCGGATCGCCGGAATCCCGGTACGCCGGCGCCATGACGTACGACGTCGCGGACGGGTACGTGCTCGAGTTCGGCGGGGACCCGGACCTCGGGTCGACCTGGACCTTCGCGAACGGGTCGTGGACGAACGCCACGCTCACCGTACACGGCTCGCCGCCCCCCCGGGCTGGGGGCGCGATGGTCTACGATCCCGCCCTCAATGAGACCGTCCTGTTTGGCGGGTATTCGTTCGCCCACGGCGGGGCGACGCTGGGCGACACCTGGGCGTACCGGGCCGGAAACTGGACGAACGTCACGGGGACCGCGGGCACGGCTCCGCCGGCCCGGTACTTCGCCGGATTCGCCTACGACGGCAACGATTCGGTCGGGGTCCTGTTCGGCGGGCTCAACAACACGAGCGTCCCGGTCGACGGGACCTGGGAGTTCGCGGGAGGCCACTGGTCGAACGTCTCAGCGAACCAGACCAGCTCGCCGGTGAGCTCGCAGGGACCGGCGTTCGCGTCGGACGCCTCGGACGGCGAGGCGGTGCTGTTCGGCGACGGCACGTCCTCCGCGCCGTTCCAGAACCAGACGTGGAAGTTCGTCGGGAACCGGTGGACGAACCTCACCTCGACCGTGTCGAACGCCCCGCCCGGGGTGGTGTACGCCGCGCTTTCCCCGGCCACCACGGCCGGCGGGGTGCTGCTGTTCGGGGGGTACGGCCAACCCCCCAACGGGAGCTACCTGCCCACCTGGCGCGGAGAAAGCTGGCTGTTCTCTGGGAACCGGTGGACCGAGGTCGGGACGGGCGCCTCGGCTCCGGCCGAGCGCGAGCTCGAGATGATGGCCGACGACCCCGCGGGCTCCGGGGTCCTCCTCTACGCCGGGGCGGACTACGTCGCCATGACGATCTTCGGCGACACCTGGCAGTTCTCGGCAGGCGCGTGGACCCTACTCGCGTCGCCCTCCACGCCGACCGGGCGGGAGGGCGCGTCGATGGCGTACGACTCGACGACCCACCAGGTGATCCTGTTCGGCGGCTCTCTCCTCAACGACACCTGGAGCTTCTCGGGCGGGACGTGGACAGAGCTGGCCCCCCCGACCTCGCCCCCGCGAAGGCTCTCCGCCGCCCTGGCGGACGACCCGAGCGACTCCGGCGTGGTCCTGTTCGGCGGCGAAACGCTGTCGACGAACGGAACGCAGATCGGGGTGCTGAACGATACCTGGGTGTTCGCGAACGGGACGTGGACGAACCTCACCGCCACGGCCCACGGGCCGTCCGGAAGATTCGCCGCCTCGATCGCGTACGACTCGACCGGGAACGCGGACCTCCTGTTCGGCGGCCAAACGGCCGCGGTCCTGCTGAACGAGACCTTCGCGTTCCACGCCGGCCGGTGGTCCCAGGTCGCCCTAACGGGCGCCGCGCCGGTGACGCGGGAGGGCGCCGCCTTGGGGGACGACCCGAAGGATTCGGGAGTCCTGCTCTTCGGCGGGTACGGCTGCCCGCCGTCCCAGAGCCCCACGTACCTCTGCAACGACACCTGGACCTACTCGGCGGGCGCGTGGACCGTCCATCGGACGACGAGAGCGCCGTCGGTCCGAGACTTCGCCGGGGTGGTGGACGACCCGGCGTTCCGGGGCGACGTTCTCGTCGGCGGCTTCGGGTTCCCGTGCCGGACCGTCGGGAACGTGACGTCCTGCGTGTCCCAGCCTGAGAACGACACCTGGGAGTACCAGTCGGGGACGTGGACCAACCTGACCGGCGCGGTCGGGGCCCCGCCGGACGGAGGTCTCGGATGGGCGTTCGTCGAGGACTCCCAGGACGGCTATGCGTTCCTGTTCGGCTCACCGGGGGCCGGCGGCGGCATCGGCTCGGGCTCGTGGTGGTCCCTCTCGCCCGGCTCGGCCACACCCCTCTCGGTCGGAACGCCGACCGCCTCGCTCGACCCGGTCGCGGTCCAGGCGACGACGAACCTCTCGGACCGGGTCTCCGGTGGGGCGACCCCCTATACGGTCACCTGGAGCGGGCTGCCCGCGGGATGCGTGGGGCCGAACGCCACGGCGTTCGCCTGTACGCCCACAGGGACCGGCGAGTTCGAGATCCGGGTCGGTGTCACGGACCGGGATGGGAACTTCGTCACGAGCCTGCCCCTCTTCCTGAACGTCACCGCCGCCGCCCTGCCGATCGGCTCGGTGACGATCATGCCCGTGCTCGCCAACCTATCGGCCGGCTCGGGCGCGAACCTCACCGCCCACGCCTTCGACACGGCGGGCCACGCCCTGAGCGGCGCGACGTTCGCCTGGACGGTCACCCCGACCGACCTCGCGGCGCTGAACGCCTCGTCCGGCGCCTCCGTCTCCCTCACCGCCGGCGCGCGGGCCGGCGAGATTGCCCTGACCGCCAAGGCGACGTACGCCGGCACCTCAGTCCCGAAGACCGACAACCTCGCGATCACGAAGGCGACCGGTTCGCCGCTGGCCCTGGTGAGCTTCGTCGCGCAGTCGTCGTCCATCGCGGTCGGCGCCACCACGACGCTCACGACGGTCGCGTCCGGGGGCACCCAGCCGTACGCCTACGCCTACTCCGGATTGCCGAACGGCTGCGGGGGCGCGAACGCTGCGAACCTGAGCTGCACTCCCCTCGGGGACGGCACATCGGTCGTGACCGTCATCGTGACCGACTGGCGCGGCGCGGCCGTGCACGCGAACCTGACGCTGACCGTCACCTCGGGGGGGAGGAGTACCCCCGGATCTGCGACCCCGGTCGACTGGGAGATCGTCGGAGCGGGAATCGCCCTGGTCGCGGTCGCCGTCCTGGTCGGGTTCCTGCTCGCCCGACGACGACGGCCGCCGGCGGTGCCGCCGGCAGGTCCCGACGGTACCGGCTAACAGGGTGGCGCCCCGGACGCCAACGGAACCTCCCCCGCTGTGACGGCGGGCCGGGGACGCGCCGGTGAGCTCCGCGGGCCACCCCCAGCCCTTTACCCTCTCAACGCCTTCATTCGCCATGCCGCGTCAGCGTGTGGTGATCCTGGGCGCCGCCGGCCGAGACTTCCACAACTTCAACCGGCTCTACCGCGGCCACTCCGAGTTCGAGGTCGTCGCCTTCACCGCCGCGCAGATCCCGAACATCGCGGGACGGCTGTACCCGCCGTCGCTGGCCGGTCCCGGGTACCCGGGCGGCATCCCGATCGTCCCCGAGTCGGAACTCCCCGCCCTCCTGCGGAACGAGAAGGTCGACCTCGCGGTCCTGTCGTACTCGGACCTCCCCCACGTCGAGGTGATGCACAAGGCGTCGATCGCCCAGGCGGCCGGAGCGGACTTCCTCCTGCCCGGCCCGCGGTCGACCTGGATCCGGTCGACGAAGCCGGTCGTCGCGATTTGCGCGGTTCGAACCGGGGCCGGCAAGAGCCCGCTCACCCGGTTCGTCTCCCGGTTCCTCCGGTCCCGGGGGAAGAAGGTCGTCGTGGTGCGCCACCCGATGCCGTACGGGGACCTGGCCGCCCAGGCCGTCCAGCGGTTCGCCACGATGGACGACCTCGACCGGGCCCACACGACGATCGAGGAGCGGGAGGAGTACGAACCCCACATCCGGGACGGGACGGTCGTCTTCGCCGGCGTCGACTACGAACCGATCCTTCGGGCGGCGGAGAAGGAGGCCGACATCGTCCTCTGGGACGGCGGGAACAACGACGTCCCGTTCTACGCCCCCGACCTCCATCTGGTCGTCGCCGACCCACACCGGCCCGGCCACGAGCTCAGCTACTATCCGGGGGAGACGAACTTCCGGATGGCGCACGCGATCGTGGTGAGCAAGACCGACTCCGCGCGCCCGGAGAACGTCCGGTCGATCGAGGAGAACGCGGCCCGCGTCAACCCGGGCGCTGAGGTCCTCCGGGGCGCGCTGACGATCTCGCTCCCCCCGGGAACCGAGCTCCGCGGTCGTCGCGTGATCGTCGTGGAGGACGGGCCGACCCTCACGCACGGCGGCATGGCGTTCGGGGCGGCGATGCTCGCCGCCGAGCGGAGCGGGGCGACGGTCGTCGACGCGCGGACGAGCGCCGTCGGGAGTCTCGCCCGTCTCTATCGCGACTTTCCGCAACTCACGCGAGTCCTCCCGGCGATGGGCTACGATGCGGAGCAGGTCCACGAGCTCGAGGAGACGATCCGGCGGTCGGAGGCCGAGCTCGTCCTCGACGGGAGCCCGGTCGACCTGAGCCACCTCGTGCACGTCCCCCAGCCGATCGTGACGGTCGCCTACGAGTACGACGACCTCGAGGGACGAATGGCGAACCTCCTCGGCCGGTTCCTCGAACGTCCCCCGGCGTGAACCGAGTCTCCCGATCGACCGGCGACGCTCCGCCTCGGCTATGAGGCCGACGCGGTAGAGAGCCCTCGCTCCCGATGACCGCGCTCCTCGAGACCCGCCGGCTCTCGCGCCGGTTCGGGGAGGTCGACGCGCTGCAGGACGTTTCGGTCGCCGTCCCCGAGGGTGCGATCGGCCTGATCGGCCCGAACGGGGCCGGGAAGACCACGCTCCTCCGCGTGCTGATGGGCCTCATCCCCCCGAGCTCGGGCGGCGCGTCGGTGTTCGGGGAGGACGCGTCCCGGCACGGGCTCTCCATCCGCGAGCGGGTCGGGTACATGCCGGAAGACGACTGCCTCCTGCCGGAGATGAGCGGGATCGGGTTCGTGGCGTACATGGGCCGGGTGAGCGGGCTCCCGAAGGAGCTCGCCTACCGGCGGGCGCACGAGGTGCTGCAGTTCACGGGGCTCAAGGAGGAGCGGTACCGCAAGATCTCGGAGTACTCGGTCGGCATGCGCCAGCGGGTGAAGCTCGCCCAGGCGCTGGTGCACGACCCGCGGCTCTGCATCCTCGACGAGCCGACGTCCGGCCTCGACCCCGCGGGGCGCGAGGGGATGCTCGGGCTGCTCCGCATCCTTGCCGGACGACCCGGCCGGAGCATGGTCCTCTCCACGCATCTCCTGGGGGACGTGGAGCGGGTCTGCGACCAGGTCCTGATGCTGAATGCGGGCCGGCTCCTCGCCGTCGGCACTCTCGCGGAGATGAAGACGGGCGGCCGCGACGAACTCGTCGTGCGACTCAAGGGCGACACCGCGGCGTTCGTCGAATCTCTCGGCCGTCGAGGGATCGTTCCGCGGGTCGGTCGCGCCGACGTCCGGCTCGACCGTCCGCCGGGCGGGGAGAGGGTGGTGTTCGAAGCCGCCCAGGAGGCCGGGGCACAGATCCGGTACCTCGGGCCGGGCGCCCGGACGATGGAGGAGCTGTTCCTCCGCCTGGTCGAGGCGGGTCCGGCCCAGGCGGCGACATGAGCATCATCGCGCCCCGCTACTCGCTGCCTCCGCCGACCCTCGAGCCCCGCTCACGGCGGGGGCTCGCGATCCTCGAGCACCAGATCCGGGAGCGGTACGGGGCGCTCAACGTCGTCCTGATCGTGCTGCTCGCCATCGTCAGCATCCTGCCCATCGTCCTGAACTTCTACCTCGAGGGGCTCGTCGGGACCTCGTTGCTCGGGGCGTCCGGCCGGGCGGCGTTCTTCTGGCCGGTCGGGCAGCAGATCTGGTTCTTCCTGCTCATCCTGCTCACGAGCTCCATCGGCGCCGCGATCATCGCCCGGGACGTCGCGACGAAGGCGATGACGATGTACCTCGCGCGGCCGATCCGGCCGCTCGACTACCTCGCGGCGAAGTCGGGCGCGGTCGCGTTCTGGGTGTTCCTCGGCGGGGTCCTCCCCGGGTGGATCGCTTCCGTCCTCGTCCTCGCCCTCGGCTATGTCTCGCTCCCGGTCGCGCTCGAGGCGGCAGGAGGGTACCTCGTCGTCGGGGTGCTCGCGATCGGCGCGCTCACCGGCCTCTCGGTCCTTCTCTCGTCGCTGACCCCGCGGAGCACGCTCGCGGGGGCCGGGATCTTCGGCCTGCTCCTCGGATCGTACCTGGTCATGCAGGTCGTCGCGGGCATCTCCGGTCGGGACGGGTTCCTCTACGCGAGCCCCATCCACGACATCGTCGCGGTCGGGAGCGGGGTGTTCGGTGCGTCCGAGAGCCCGCTCGACCCCTGGTCGGCGGGCGCGGTCCTGGCGGGCGTGGCGGTCGTCGCGTTCGTTCTCGCCTACCGCCGCCTGCTCCGGGCGCAGGTGGTCGCCGAATGACCGAAGTCGTCCGCGCCGAGAACACGACGAAGCGGTACGGCGAGGTCCTCGGGTTGAACGGGTTCACCGCGGAGTTCGGTCCCGGGATCACGGCGCTCATCGGGCCGAACGGTTCGGGAAAGTCGACGTTCTTCCGGCTCCTCACCGGGCAGCTCCGGCCGGATTCCGGCCACCTCACCGTCCTCGGACGAGACCCGTGGACATCCCGCGCCGACTCCGTCGACGTCGGTTACTGCCCGGAACATCCGGCGGTGTACGGGTGGATGACTCCGACGGAGTTCGTGGCGTACCTCCTTCGGCTCGACGGGTACCCGAGGTACGAGGCCGAAGGCCGGGCGACGCGGGCGATCGCCACCGTCGGATTGACCGACGTCGCGAACCGTCGGCTTCGTGGGTTCAGCAAGGGGATGCGCCAGCGGGTCAAGGTCGCGCAGGCGCTCGCCCATGACCCGAAGCTCCTCCTCCTCGACGAGCCGCTGAACGGCCTCGACCCGCTCAGCCGGGTCCAGCTCCTCGAGCTGTTCGAGCGTCTCGCCGCCGCCGGCCACCACCTGATCGTCAGCTCCCACGTCCTCTACGAGGTCGAGCGGCTGACGGAGGAGATCGTGATGATCTCGAACGGGCGGGTCCTCGCGACCGGCAACGTCCACCGACTGCGGGACGCCCTGGACGCCCACCCGCACACGATCGCGCTCCGGACGAAGGACCCGCGACGTCTCGCGGAGCGGCTCACAGGGTGGGAGAACGTCACCTCGCTCGAGATCGAGGAACCCGACCGCCTGATCGTGCGGACGCGGGCCCCCGACACGTTCTACCGGGACCTGCCCGGACTCGTCCTCGACTCGTCGATCGACGTCTCGGAAGTGAGCAGCCCCGACGACAACCTGGAGGCGGTGTTCCGCTTCCTGTCGGAGTGAGCCGTGGCGACCGGACCGATCGAGCGGACGATGGTCGTCGCCGCCGCGACGGTTCGGGGGACCCTGCAGGGAACGGCGTGGGTCGGGCTCGCCGGGGCGGCCCTCGTCTACCCCGCCATCGTCGCCGCGATCGCCTCCGCCGGGTTCTCGGGGATCGACTTGCTCGGCGCGGCCGAGACGCTGTTCTCGGCATTGTTCCTTCCGGTGGTCGTCCTCCTCGTCTGCCTGGTCCAGGGGGTGTCCCTGTTCCGGACGGAGCTCGAGGACGACACGCTCCTCTACCCGCTCAAACGGACGGTCCCGAGACCCTCCCTCGTGGCCGGCAAGTACCTCGGGTTCCTCGGCACGACCCTCCTTGCGCTCCTTCCTTCGGCCGTGGTAGGGACCGCCATCGCCGTCGCCTTCGGGGTGGGGCCGACGGTGGCGACCGACGGGCTCTGGGAGGCGGTCGTCCTCCTGACGATCCTCGGGGTCGTCGCCTATGGCGCGGCGTTCCTCCTCCTCGGGCTCGTCACCCGTTCGGCGCTCGTAATCGGGCTCGTCTACGGCTTCCTGTGGGAGACGTTCGTCTCCCTGATCCCGGGGCCGATCCAGCGCTACACGCTGGTCTACTATCTCCGGGGCGTCGGCTCCCAGTTGGTTCCCTCCGGGGGACTCGGCCGCAGCGCGTCGACGCTGACGATCCCCGGGACCACCCTCGGGTTCGCGCTGTTCGCCCTCGCGTGCCTCGCGGCGGCCTCCCTCGTGCTCCGATACACGGAAACGCTCCCCTCGGCGGCCCCGTCGTGACCGGCGCGGCCCGGGGACGGCCGTGCCCCGGGACCGCGCAGGGAATCGGCGGATGGGGCCGAGAAAAGGGCCGGGGGTCCCCGCCCCCCGATCCGGCCGGCCGGGCGGCTAGGGTCGGACGGAACGCTCCGTCGTATCGATCCAGAGCCCCTTCGGCCGCTGGCCCGCCGCTGGCGCGAGAGCCACGGTTTCAGGCCGACACGGGAGCGCGGGTACGCCGCGAGCGGATCCGGACGGCGGCCGCCCCGCATCCGAGGAACCTCGCGAGGTCTTCGGCCTCGCGACGGATCGCCGCCTCCAAGCGGCGGCTCGTCGGACCGAACAGATCCACGTCGACCCCCAGCCGACGTCCGGCCGGACTCGCCGACCAGACGCCGGCCACGCGTCCCTCGACGAGCACGACGGGCGCGACCCAGCCCTGGTTCCGGTAGACGTCCCGGACGTTGGCGGGAGGGAGCAGATGACCCCGGTCGAGATGGCCGAGCAGGAACGAATCGAAGAACGGGAGCAGCCGGACCGGAAGCTCGCCCGCGTCCTCCCGCTCGAGGTCCCGGAGGTCCGTCCGCAGGACCCACGCCACTCTCCCATCGACCTCAACCTCGGCCAGCTCCGACCCGAGTCGCTCCCAGGTCGTCCGGGCCTCGAACATCAGGATCCGGGTCCACGCGACGAAATCCCCGGGCGTCGCGGGCCCGAACGCCCGCAGGTACGTCCGCAGCAGTTCCAGCTCGGCGTCGTCGACCGAACGGTCGCGCCACCCCGGGATCCACGCGTCGGCCCGGACGAACGTCGCCTCGCTCCCGCGGTTCGGCCCCGAGCAGAGGACGCCGCGGGCCCCGGCGAGGTGCATCAGGTAGGCCACCGGGAGCGAGCTTCGGCCCGACCCGAGCCACGGGATCTTCCGGCGACTTCCCCAACCGCCGCCGCCCACCGCCCACCGGATCCGGACCCCGAGGGCCGGGCCGAGGCGCTCCGCAATCTCGGAGCGGGTGAGCGGCTCGTCCAGCGCGCCGAGGAGCCCATCGATCCAATCGCCGATGGCCCGTCCGGGAATCCCGCGGTTGCGCACCCACCGGACCTCCTTCTCCGCTCGCCGGGCGGTCCCGCGGACGTAGACGGCGACGTCGGCCGCGGGGACGAGGTAGAGGGTGCGGCGCATGCACCAGGCCCGCACGAGATGCCGGTCCTCCCAGAGCGCACGGTCGACGTCGGTGGCCTCGAGGGCCTCCACTCGTGCCCACAGCGACGACCGTGCCGCCCCGAGGACTTGGGCTTGCGCGCCGCCCATCTCGCCGACCACGGGGACGACCGAGCCGGCCGGGGCGCGTTCGATCAGGCGGTGGCGGCGCAACCGGAACGCCGCGACCTGCTCCGGCGACACCGGTGTCGCCGAACGGGCGGAGGGCCGGGGTCGCGGGGTCTGTCGCACGATCCGGGTCGAACCCGTCCGCGCGTTTAGAGGAATGTGGCCCGCGCGCCTTCGTCCGCGCGGTGCGGCTGCGCCGGTGGCCGGCAAGGCCATCTGCCCCCGGAGAGTTCGATCGACAGCGATGCCGGCGTTCGTGATCACCGAAGTCGATTGGCACGACGAGGAGAAGGCGAAGGAGTATCGGGTCTTGTTCGGGCCCGCGCTCGAGAAGTACGGAGGACGCACGATGGCCGTCGGAGCACCGGACGTGTTGGAAGGCGGTTGGAAGCCGTCCCGCCTGGTGCTCCTCGAGTTTCCGACGATGGACGCGGTGCGAGAATGGTACGCCTCTCCCGAGTACGCGCCCGTGATGCGGCTGCGGCGGGACGGGGCGAAGACCAACATGGTGGCGCTCGACCGGCCGACCGGCTGAGCCGGGCCGAGCGCGCTCGAGCGCCCGACCGGGCGGCCCTGTCCGAGCGGCCCGTCGGGTCTTCGACGAGAGACCGCGCCGCGGACGTCCGGGCCGGGGCGCCGAGCGCCGCCATCGGCGTGGGTACGGCAAACGGATCGTCTCGCCCGGAGCGTCGACGGCGGGGGAGAACTCGGGTGTTCCTGGCGACGCCCGTGGAATCGCGCGACTGGCCCTACGGCGGTGCGGCGGACGTCCGTCGTCGGAGGTGGGACCGGGAGGTCCGGAGCTGCGAGGGAGGAGGCTCCGCACCGTGGAGCGCGTCCACGGCCGATCGGAGGTACGCCCGGTCGATGTCGAACCCGATGAACGGCAGTCCGAGCCGCCACGCGGCCACGGCCGACGCCCCGATCCCGACGAACGGGTCGGCCGCGAGGCGGATCCTCTGGACGCCGTGCAGCCGGAAGCAGCGCTCCGGGAGTTCGACCGGGAAGGCGGCCGGATGGGGGCGGTCCTTCTCGCGGAACCGGATCGTCCGGTACGGGAGGAACCACGTGTTCCCGCGGCAGCGCCGGTTGGCCCCGCTCGAACGCCAGCGGGCGACGTTGGAGGCGTCCTGGTAGGGAACCCCGACGGCGAGCCGGTCGAGCTCGACGTTCCCCTCCCGGGTGAAGTGGAACACGTACTCGTGGCCGGAGTGGAGGAACCGCCGGGATTTCAGCGGCTTGTAGTGGCCGACGGCGAGGTCGCGGTCGAGGCCGGCCGAGCGCCCGGCGAGCTCCCGATCGATCGCAATAGACTTCACCCAATGGATGACGTTCTGCAGCCGGAACCGCTGCCCGACCTCCCGGGCGACGTCCCACGGGAGCCAGGGGTCGGAGGGCGACGCCCCGAGGTTCAGGAAGAACGAGCCGTCCGCGGCGAGCACCCGGTCGACCGCGTCGGCGGCCCGCCCGACCCAGCGGATGTACTCGCCGCGCGGGCGGTCGTCGTCGTACCGACCGTAGGCGACGCCGAGATTGTACGGCGGGGAGGTGACGACGCAATCGACCGTGCCCGGCCGCGCGACCTCCGGGAGCCCTTCGAGGGCGTCGCCCTCGTACAGGTCGACAGCGGCGCCCGACGGGCCGACGACGTGGGCGAACCGCGCGGGCGTCGGCACGGCCCCCGGAGGGGGCGGAACGGAAAACCTACGCCGCCGGGGCGGCGGCCGCGGACTTCGCGGCCATCTTCCCCTTCTCCATCGTGGTGCGGGCCTCGACGAGCGCCTCTTGGGGCTCCTTGTAGTAGAACGAGACGAGCCGGCCGACATCCCGGTGGGTGAACGGGTGCTGGCGGGTCGCGCGCGCCTCGAGCCACTTCATGTACTCGAGGATCTCGACGCGCTGCCGGACCTCCTTCTCCATCTCCTTCATCGTGAGATTCTTCATGATCGCGACCCGCTCGTAGACGTACGAGTGGCCCGAGAAGAGGAACGTGTCATCGCCGGGGTTCCACGAGTAGACCGAGTTCGTGATCAGCTCGTTCGTCTCCGGGTCGAGTCCGACGATCTCGGTCAGGCTCTGGACGCGCCGGGTCATCTTGTTCCCGACCTTCACCTGGCGCTGCAGCAGGACGAGGTTCAGCGCCGAGACGAGCGACCGCGGCAGGGAGATCGGCGGGTTCTCCATCCGATGGACCATCGCGCTCACGCTCTCCGCGTGGAACGTCGTGTAGCAGGTCTTCCCCGTCGCCATCGCCTGGAAGACGATGAACGCCTCCGCACCCCGCACCTCACCGACCATCAGGTACTGGGGACGCTGCCGGAGGGCGGCCGCGAGGAGGTCGAACATGTCGATCTCCCCCGGCGCCTTCCCGCTGACGAGGTTCTTCGCGCCGAACCCCGCGCGCGTCAGGGACGGCACCCAGTTCTCGTGCGGGAGGTTCAGCTCCCGGGTGTCCTCGATCGAGACGATCTTCATCTGCGGGGGGATGAACAGCAACGTCGCGTTCAGCGTCGTCGTCTTCCCCGACGCCGTGCCGCCGCAGACCATCATCGACTGCCCGGTCTCGATGGCGATCCACAGGTACGCCATCATGTCCGAGCTCATCGTGCGGAACTTCAGCAGGTCGACCGGCGTGAACGGGTTGTCCCGGAACCGTCGGATCGTGAACGAGCTTCCGCGCTTCGTCACGTGCATGCCGAGCGTCGCCTGGAGACGCGAGCCGTCCGGGACCGTCGCGTCGAGCATCGGGTTCGCGACCGAGATATGCTTCCCCGAGCGCTGCGCGAGCCAGACGACGTAGCTGTCGAGCGTGGTGGCATCGTCGAACTTCAGGTTCGAGCGGATCGAGCCGTATTTCCTATGGTAGATGTAGAGCGGGATGCCGACGCCGTCGCAGGAGATGTCCTCGACCTCGCTGTCGGTCATCGGGACGTCGACGACCCCGTAGCCGATGAAGTCCCGTTCGAGGTAGTAGATGAGGCGCCCCTTCGTCGTGGGGCTCGGGGAGATCTCCCACTCGTGGAACTTGTCGTCGACCATCTTGCGGAGCTCCCGGCGCTTCGTCTCCGGGTCGAGCTCGGGGAGCGGCTCGAACTCGTCGACGAGGACGACCTTCAGCTTCTCGCGGAGCTCCTTCTCGATCGGCGAGAGGGGGGGCTCGATGACCTCGTAGAGGTGCTCGTTCCGGTGGTTGTGGTAGGTGATCCA
>DAIQBL010000051.1:0-12940 GCA_036781185.1 Thermoplasmatota archaeon
GTCGATCTTCCCGGCGTTGAACAGCCTTAGCCCCTCTTCGTTCCGGTCCCCGAAGTGCTCGTGGACGGCGGCCCAGGAGCTCACGGCGTCGACGAGGGTCCCGTCCATATCGAACGCGGCGAGCCTAAGCACGACCGACTCCGCGCGCGATCTCGTCCGCCCGGTCGAGGACCGAATCGCTCGGCGGGTGGCGCCAGGCGTCGAGGACGGCGTCGACCTGCTCGGGGGAGCTCGCGCCGAAGATCGTCGCGGCGCCCCTTCGCCGGAGCCAGTGGAGAGCGATCGAGGCCATCGGGACCTTTTCGTTCGCGGCCAGGTCGCGGATCGCCCGGCCCCGGGTCACGAGGTCGTCGAACCGGTCGCGCTCGAGCAGGTGGTGCGCGAACCGGCGGACCTCGGCGCTCGGCGCCTCCCCATCGAGGTAGCGTCCCGCCAGGAGCCCCCGCATGAGCGGGGTGTACGCCTCCACGACGATTCCGTTCGTCCGGCAGTAGTCGAGGACCGAGTCGCCGTCCTCGCGGTCGAACAGGTTGTAGACAACCTGATTGACGACGATGTCCGTTTCGTGGAGCGCGGCCCGGGCCGCGGCGAGCTGCTCGACCGAGAAGTTCGACACGCCGATCGCCCCGAACCGCTTCTCCTTCCACAGGGCCTCGAGCGCGCCCATCGTCTCGGCGATCGGCACGTGCGGGTCGGGCGCATGGACGAGGACGAGGTCGACGGAGCTCCGACCCAGCTTTTGCAGGCTGCCGACGATGGCCGCCTTCACCTGCTGGGCCCGGAGGTGCTCCCAGGAGACCTTCGTCGTGAGGAACAGCTTCGACGGCTCGGCGCCGACCCGGGTGAGCACTTCGCCGAGGAGGCGCTCGGACCGGCCGGTCCCGTACACCTCCGCGGTGTCGAACCAGCTCACGCCGGCCTTCAGCGCGTGCTCGAGGGTGGTCCGGGTGCGGACCTCGGCGTCCCGGTCCCACCGCCCGAGCGCCCAGAGCCCGAGTCCGAGCTGCGGATGGGGCTTGCCGCCGACCTTCAGTGGGACGGTGGGGATCGGCCCCGCGGTGGCGTGGGTGGCCGCGACCTTCGGGCTCGCCTTCTTTTTCGTCATGCGCCCGGCCCCGCCGGCCGCCCGAGCTGCTCCTCGACCTTCATGAGGCGTTCGCTCAACTCGCGGGCCTTCTCCTCGGTCTCGGCCACGACGGAGGGCGGTGCGCGGGAGCGGAACCCCGGATCCGCCAGACGGTCGCGGGTCTTCGCGAGCAGCCCGGCGAGGAGGTCGCGTTCCCGCTGGAGAGCGTCGGAACTCGGCGTGGATTTCGGGACGGCGAGGAAGTACTCGCCGCTCGGCCGGACCGTGCCCCGGGCCTCGGGCGGAACCGGTTCGGCTGCACCGATGAAGGTTAGGGTCCCGACCTTCGCCAGCCTCCGGACGACGTCCTGCTGGGCCGCGAGGAGCGCGGCGGTCTCGGCCCCGGACGGCCGAAGCCAGGCGTCCGGGGCGGCGGCGAGCGGCACCTGGTGCTCGGACCGAAGATGCCGGAGCGTACGGACCGCCTCGAGCACGACCCCGACCGCGACCTCCGCCTCCGGGTCGAGGGCGCTCTCCTCCTCGCGCGGCCAGGGGGCAAGAGCGAGCAGTTCGCCGGAGTGGGGCAGGGCATGCCAGAGCTCCTCGGTCACGTGGGGGACGAACGGATGGAGCGCCCGGACCGTCCGCTCGGTGACGAATGTGAGGACCCGCCGAGCGGTGAGCGCCGCCGCGTCCCCCTTCGCGCCGCCGAGGTCGCCCCGCACCCATTCCAGGTAGACGTCCGCGAGGTCGTGCCAGAGGAACTGGTAGAGCGCGGAGGCGGCCTCGGAGAGCTCGTACGCCCGGAGCGCCCGGTCGACCTCGGAGATCGTCAAGCGCCACCGGTGAAGGATCCACCGGTGCTCGATGGGCGCCCCCGGCGGCAAGACCGGAGCAACGGTTGTCGGCTCCTCCCCCTCGGCGAGGTGACCGTGGACGAACCGCACGACGTTCCAGAGCTTCGTGAGGAAGTTCCGTCCCCCGTCGAGCGTCCCCGGCGTGAACGGCCCGTCCTGGTCCACCGGGCCGGGGTGGACGAGCGCGAACCGAAGGCTATCGGCCCCGCGCTCGGCGATCAGGTCGAGCGGGTCCGGCGAGTTGCCGAGGCTCTTCGAGATCTTCCGCCCGAGCTCGTCCCGGAGGAGCCCCGTGAAGTACACGTCGGCAAACGGCGGCTTCCCGGTGAACCGGGCGCCCGCCATCATCATCCGGGCGACCCAGAAGAACATGATGTCGCGGCCGGTGACGAGGACGCTCGTCGGGTAGTACCGGGCGAGCTCCTCGGTCGCCTCCGGCCAACCCAGGCTCACGAACGGCCACAGCCAGCTCGTGAACCAGGTGTCGAGCACGTCCGGGTCGGGGCGGAGCCCCACGTGGGCGCACTTCGCGCAGGCCCCCGGGACGTCCACCGAGGCCTGCTCCGCGCCGCAGGCCGGGCAGTAGTACACCGGAATCGCGTGTCCCCAGACGACCTGCCGGGAGATGCACCAGTCCTGCAGCCCTTCCATCCAGCTGTAGAACGTCCGCTCCCACCGGGCCGGGTGGAGTCGAACGGAGCCGTCCCGGACCGCCGCCACCGCGGGGGCGGCGAGGTCGGTCATCCGGACGAACCACTGGGCCGACAGCAGGGGCTCGACCACGGCATCGGAGCGCTCCGAACGCCCGACGGAATGCCGATACGGTCGGCGGGACTCGATCGCCCCGGCCGAGACGAGCGCCTCGGTGACGAGGCCACGGGCCTTCTCCCGGTCGATGCCCCGGAACTCCACCGGGACGAGCTCGCTCCCGAGGCGCCCGTCGAGGTCGAGGATCGCGGGAACGAGCTCGAGCTCCGCGGTATGCGCCTGGTAGATCTGGAAGTCGAGGGCGTCGTGCCGCGGCGTGACCTTCACCGCGCCGGTCCCGAACGCCGGGTCGACCGCCTTGTCGGCGATCACGGGGACCCGCCGGTCCGTCAGCGGAACCCGCACCGACCGACCGACCGCGCCGGCGTGCCGCGCGTCGTCGGGGTGGACCGCGACGGCCACGTCGCCGAAGATCGTCTCGGGCCGGACCGTGGCGACCGAGAGTCCGCCCTGAGTTCCGTCGGCCCACGGGTACCGGATCGTCAGCAACTCGGAGTCTTCCTCGCGGTGGAGGACCTCGAGGTCCGAGAGCGCGGTCCGAAGCTTCGGGTCCCAGTTGACGATCCGTTCGCCGCGGTAGATCAGAC
This sequence comes from Thermoplasmatota archaeon, assembly GCA_036781185.1. Lineage (GTDB taxonomy): Archaea > Thermoplasmatota > Thermoplasmata > Lutacidiplasmatales > UBA184 > Lutacidiplasma. The sequence continues at coordinate 3,279 of DAIQBL010000051.1, forward strand.
CGTCGTTGTAGAGGCGGACGAACACCTCGCGCGTCGCCCGGATGGCGCCCGCGTCCATCGTGTACCGGTACTTCGTCCAGTCGACCGAAAATCCCCCGGCGTCGATCTGTCGGCGGATCCGGGCCTCGCGCTCGTTCTTCCAGTTCTCGACGAGGCGGAGGACCTCCTCGCGGGGGAGCGTCTCGAGGCGGACCCCCTCCTTGGCGAGCGCCTTTCGGACGGCGACCTGGGTGGAGAGGCCCGCATGGTCGACCCCGGGAGCCCATAGGACGGCGTCGCCCTGCATCCGGTGCCAGCGGACGAGGACGTCCATGCACGTGTCGCCCATCATGTGGCCGATCGTGAGGAACGCTGTGACGTTCGGCGGGGGCAGGATCAGACTGAACGTCCGGCCCGTCGGGTGGGTCGGGGCCCTCGCGACCTCCCGCTTCCGCCACTCGGCCTGCCAACGCACCTCGACGGCCGCGAAGTCGAACCGGGTCGGCATCGGTTCGCGCGTCACGTCGCACTCCCGCCGAAGCTGCCCAGAACCACCGGGGCAACGATCGCGAGCTCGGCAAGCGAGAACGCCCCCATCACGCCGAGCGCGCTCCAGGCACCGGAGCCGCTGAGCAGCACGTACAGGGCGAGCGGTGTCCCGCTGACGAACAGGCCGGGAATGCTGACGGCGAACAGCCAGAACGCTCCCGTGTAGAGGTTGACGAGAGGAAGCCCGCGGCGCCGGGCGACCGCGAGCAGGATCCCGAGCTGGAACAGCGCGGCCGCGGCCACGGCGGGCACTTCCGCGAGAAGGAATCCCACGAACTCAAGGGGCTGGAAGAACCGCAGCAGCGTCAGCAGCAGGACGACCGAGGCGGCCACGCCGTAGAGGAACAGGATGAGGCTCGTCTTGCCGATCAGGAGGCTGCGGCCGGTCATCGGGAGCGACCGGCTGTAGGAGTAACTCATCACCTCGATGGCGAAAAACGCCGGACCAAAGAAGGTTGCGAGGAGGGCGGCGGAGGCGACGGCCGCCTCGGCGAGCGCGGCGGGGTCCGCGGTCCCCAGCGGCGAGAACGCTGTGTACAGGCCGAGGAGCGTCGCGTCGCCGAGCGGGATCAGGACCAGGAAGGCGAACGCGGGCGTCCGGGACGCGAGCCGGAAATCCTTGACGACGATCGCCAGGGGCGCCGCTCGGACTCGGACCGGCGCGACCGCCGACCCTCGTGCCCGGCCCGGTGGGGTGAGGGCGGCGAGCTCGCCCGGGGCGGTCAGAAGCCACCGACCGGCGAGCACGACGAGGGCGAAGTACACCACGGCGACGGCGGCGATCCCGGCCCAACCGCCCGCGACCGGAACGACTCCCGCGCTGCCGGGGTCGGCGACCAGCGCCGGCAGGATCGCGAAATTGAACGGGTACACCGAGAGGAGCGCCCCGAGTCCGCTCGCCGGGCCGTTGGTCGAGAGGCCGGTGAGGAGGGCGAGGAACCTCGGGGCGATCGCCACGAACCCGAACAGGGCGAACGCAGGCAGGCCCCACGCGACGAGGTACGCCCATCGTAGCACCGTGGCCCGATGCCCACCGGGGGAGCCCTGGACGTTGCGGACGAAGAACCGGCCCGTGGCGACGGCGAACGCCATCGCGAGGACCACGACGGTGAGCTCGGCGGGAACGACGGCGAGGCCCGCCCACGGGTTGCTGAGGACGTAGCCGACCGCGAGCGGCGTGAGGACGAGGCACGTCAGGGACGGCAGGTCGAACAGTCGGACGAGGAGCAGGAGGGCGACCCGGTCGACCGTCGAAGCGGGGACGGGCAGCGTCCGGAGCACGGGCACGATGGCGGAGGAGAGGAACGTCGGGAGGAACTGCAGCCCGAGCCACCAGAGGAGGCCGAGCTGGACGACGAACAGCGCGCCGAGGACGGCGGTGATGTAGAGCGTCGGGGGCAGCGCGGCGGGGGAAAGGAACGACTCGAGCGATGGCGTGAGCAGCGAGACGCCGCCGAGCACGATCAGGCCGAGGAAGGTGCTGGCCGCGACCTGGCTGAGCGCGACGCGCGTCCGGGCGCGGCTCGACAACGTCGCCGGGTCGCCGTCCGGCGTCGGGTTCCCGGACCGGACCGCATACGTCGCCTGGAAGATCAGCTCCTTCCAGCCGGCCCGGTAGAGGGACCGCGCCTTCGGCGCGGTCATTCGGTGTCGGAGCGAACCGAGCGGGCGGCGGTCCGGATCCCCTCCTCCTCGTCGGTGAGCCGGAGGAAGATCTGCTCGAGGGTTCCGCCGCCGACGACCTGGGCGCGCAGCTCGGGGACCGTTCCCTCCGCGAGAAGGCGTCCGGACTCGACGATCGCCACCCGGTCGCACACCTGCTCGGCGAGCTCGGTGGTGTGGGTCGAGAACAGGATCCCCCGGTGGCCGCCGGCGACGTACTCCCGGAGAATCTCCTTCAGAAGGCGGACCGACCGGGGGTCGAGGTGGTTGAACGGCTCGTCGAACAGGAGGAGCCCGGGCTCGTGGAGGAGGGCCGCGACGACGACGACCTTCTGACGCGTCCCGTTCGAGAGCGCCACGATCGGCGTGTCGAACTCCTCCTCGAGGCGGAACGCCTTCGCGAACGCGGCGGCGCGCGCGGCGACCCGGCGCTCGTCGAGGCCGCGGACCCCGCTCACGTACTCGAGGAACTCCCGCGGCGTGAGGGCGTCGTAGAGGAGGGTCGACTCCGGGACGTAGCCGATGCTCGCCCGAGCCCGGACCGCGTCGGTGGCCGGGTCGGCGCCGAATACCCGGATCGTCCCGCCGGACCGAGGAACGAGGCCAACGACGGACTTGATCGTGCTCGTCTTGCCGGCGCCGTTCGACCCGAGCAACCCGAAGATCTCGCCCGGCGCGACCCGGAAGGAGACCGAGGCGACGGCGGTCCGGGCCCCGTACCGTACTTCGAGGTGGTCCACCACAAGCGGGACGCCGTCGTCGGGGAGGCGTCCGCCGCTCATTCGCGCGCTCCGACGGAGGCGTGGCGGTATAAATGGGGAGGCCGATGTCCGTCGCGCGAGATGGACGTCGGTCCGCTGCTCAACGTCGCGTTCGCCGGGATTGCGGTCTTCGGCGCGGTCCTGACGGTCCTCGCGCTGTACGCCTTCCGGAGGGTCCCGTCGCCCCGGATGGGCCTCGTCGCCCTCGGCTTCCTCCTCATCGCGGTCCAGGGCGTCGTCGTCGGCATCGGCCTCTTCGAGGGTGGATGGGGGTACGCCACCCTCCTGCTCGTCAGCGCGGCCTTCGAAGCCGCCCTCCTCGTCGTCCTCTTCGTCGCTACGCTCCTTCGCTGACCGTCGAACCGAGTCGCGGATGGAGACGGACCCGACCCCGGCCCCGTGGGCGGAGCGGCTCCTCACGTTCATCCAGCAGTACCCCGGCGTCCACCTCCGCGAGATCCGCCGCCGCCTCGGGATCCCGATCGGGACGCTCGACTACCACCTCTACCGGATGGGCCGGGCCGGCATCGTCACCGTGCAGTTCCAGGGTGGGTACAAGTGCTGCTACCCCGCCGTGGTCCCGGAGATCGGCGGGCCGATCCCGGAGCCCGACCGCAAGGTGCTCGCCCTCCTGCGGCTCCCCGCCCCGCGCGCGATCCTGCTCCACCTGTACCTGGAAGGGCCGACCGCCCCTTCGATGCTCGGCCAGACGCTCGGGACCACCGGGCCGAACCTTTCCTACTACCTCCACAAGCTCGAGGAGTCGAAGGTCGTCCTCCGCGAGGGCCAAGGGACCCAGCGGTCGGTGCGGCTGCTCGACCCGAAGCAGGTCCACCGGCTGTTGTTGCAGTTCCCGCCGCTCCCCGAGACGCCCGTCGACCGGTTCCTCCGGTTCTGGACGGAGCTCCATCCATGAGGCGATTCAACGGCTGTTCGGGAACGGTTATTATACGGGGTCCCGGAGGGGCTCCTGCCAAGCCGTGACGCACCCCACGCAGTCCGGCCGGGCGCGCCACGCGCTCGCGCTGAGCCTCATCATCGTCGCCGTCCTTGCCGCCGCGCTCGCCACCGGGCCCGCCCTGGCGGCCGGATCCGCCCCCGGGGTCGCCCACGGATTCGCCGGCTTCAACGCGGGCCGGGTCAGCGTCGTCGTCCCCTCCGCGCATCCGTCGGTGGAGCTCGTCGCGAACTCGAACTCCTCGCTGAACGCGCTCCTCTCGGCGACGGAAGTCGTCGAGCTCGACCCGTCCGGCGGGTCGTACCAGCTCGTCGCCTCCGCCGCCCCGACCCTCGCCGGCTCGTTCAACGGCTCTCGGCCCGCGGGCGTCAGCGCGCCGTGGGCGCTCTCCCTCTCCGCGGACCTCGCGGTCCGGCAATCCGACGGGACGTTCTGGAACGGTTCGGCCGCCTCCGCCGGCCCGTCGGTGGGAGCGGCGTTCGGGTTCGCCGAGCTCCGCGTCGACTTTGCCCCCGGGGCGACCACCGGATCCGGTTCCTCGCTCCTCGTGTCGTGGAACGTCTCGAACTGGCCGCTCGCGAACGCGAGCGACCTCCTTGGGGTCGTGTTCTCCTTCTCCGCCGCCGGAGCGAACCAGGTCCGCGACTGCACCACCACGACCGCGCTCGCGGCCCCCGCCTGCGATGGGCCGACGCTCCAGTCCGGCGCGCCGCGCTGGAACGGTGGGGGCCTCGGCGTCGAGGCCGAGGGAGCGTCGGGCTCCCTCGCGGCCCTCTCGTGGGCGCCGGCCGCGACGAACGGGACCGTCGGGCCCGCGGTGTCCGGGGCCCAGGTCGGCCCGGACGACAGCGCGAACGTCGTCGTCGCCGCGTCCGCCAGCCCGTCGTCGGGCGCGGTGGGCGCCCTCTCCTTCGCGATCTACGCTCCGGGCCCGACGCTGAAGACCCCGACCCTTATCGTGGTCGGGAGCGGACCGGCGTACCTGGTCGCCGCGGCGATCGCCGCGGGCGGCGCCCTCGCGGGACTCGCCCTCTACCGCGAGCGGGACGAGCGGATCCGCTCCGAGCTCTGACGCTCGGCTACGCCTTGCGGCGCGACTGCGGGAACAGCACGACGTCCTTGATGGACGCCGCCCCGGTCAGGGCCATCGCCATCCGGTCCACGCCGATGCCGAGCCCCGCCGCGGGCGGCATGCCGTACTCCAGCGCCTCGATGAACTCGGCGTCGTACGCGTAGCTCGCATCGGGGTCGTCGCCCGCCTGGGCGAGGAACCGGCGCCGCTGCTCCTCCGGGTCGTTCAGCTCCGAGTAGGCGTTCCCGAGCTCGAACCCCCGGTAGAACAGCTCGAACCGTTCGATGAGGCCGGGCCGGCTCCGGTGGGCTTTCGCCAGCGGGCTCGTCGCGAGCGGGTAGTCGAAGACGAACGTCGGGCGGAGGAGCGTCGGCTCGACGTAGTGGTCGAACAGCTTGTCGAAGCATTTCCCCGCCGGCGCGTCGTCGGCGAGGGACGCGCCGGCCGAGCGGGCGAGGGTCCGAAGCTCCTCGACCGACTTGTCGAGCAAGCCGGAGACGCCCATCTTCGCTTCGAGCGCGGCGAGGTAGTCGACGACGTCGAACGGCGGTCGGAACACGTCGGGCGCCGCCCGCGCCTCGGGGATGTCGGGAAGCGCGGCGGCGGCGATCCCCGCCAGGCGGGCGTACAGGCCCTCGACGAGTCCCCGCATGTCCTGGTAGTCGGCGTACGCCCAGTAGCACTCCATCATCGTGAACTCCGGCGTGTGGGTCGAGTCGAGGTCCTCGTTCCGGAACACCGGGCCGAGCTCGAAGACGCGCTCGAGGCCGCCGACGAGGAGGCGCTTGAGATGAAGCTCGAGCGCGATCCTCAGCCGCAGCTCGTCGTCGAGGTAGTTCGATTTCGTGACGAACGGCCGCGCCGCGGCCCCGCTCGCGACCGGGGCGAGCACGCCGGTCTCGACCTCGAGGAACCCCTGCTCCGTGAGGTGGGCGCGGAGGCCGGCGGTGAGGAGCGACCGGGCGCGGAAGCGGGCCCGCGAAGCGGTCGAGGCGAACAGGTCCACGTGCCGATGGCGGATCCGGGCCTCCTCGTCCTGCAGGCCGTGCCATTTCTCCGGCGGAGGGCGGAGCGCCTTCGCGAGGAGCTCGATCTTCGTCAGGCGGAGCGACGGCTCCCCGCGCTTGGTCCGGACCGGATGGCCGACCGCCCCGACGATGTCGCCCGGGTCGAGCTCGTCGAGCATCGCCTGGTACCCCGCCTCGCCGAGCTCGTCGACGCGGGCGAACAGCTGGATCGACCCGTCCCGGTCGTGGAGGTCGAGGAACGTGCTCTTCCCGTGCTGACGGAGCGAGCCGAGCCGGCCCGCGACGGTGAACGGGCGGCTCGCGTCCTCCGCGCCGGGCTCGAGGGTACCCGCCGCGGCGGCCACGGTCGAGGTCGGGACCGCCCCGGGGAACCGGTACGGGTACGGGACGCGCCCGGACGCCGCCACCCGGTCGAGCTTGCGGCGCCGCTCGGCGATGAGGCGGTGCTCCTCCTCGGGCATCCCGAGGGAGCGGGGAGCGTTCGCGGGGAAAAGAGTAGCGTCGGAGCGGGCTAGTTCGGCGCGCCCTCGAGGGAGAGCCGCTCGGTCCCGCCGGGGCGCTGCAGCACGAGCTGTTCGGCCTCGGTCGAGGTCGCCGGCTCGTGGAGGACGAGGAACGTGCCGAAGAAGAACTCGGCCGTCGCGTCGCCGCCGCCGATCCCGTAGCTGACGTAGTCGGAGAAGTAGACGTGGACCTGGCCGGAGTGGGTCTTGCGGAGCGCGACGAGGAACTCCTTCAGGACGTTCGGTCCCTGGCGGTGCAGCTCCTCGACGAGGTCGCGCAGGAGCGGCCGCTGGGAGAGGCCCCCCAGACCGTCGTAGGAGAGGTAGACCGCGGGGCGCGGGACGAGCGTGACGACGTCGAGGCGAAGGACGCTCTCGACCTGCTTCGTGCGCATCGGGCCGCGCCTACCTCGGGCGCGTTATGAACTCTTCCATGGGAAATGGTTGGGCCGGTGGGCGCCGCACGCCTAGTGGTCGTGGCCGCCGGGGCCGCCACCAGGGGGCGACGGGGACGACTTCCGCGAAGCGATGATGTCGTCGATCCGGAGGACCATGTTCGCGACCTCGACCGCGGAACTGAGCGCCTGGCGCTTGACGCGGGCGGGCTCGACCACGTGCATCTTCCACATGTCGGCCGCCTTCCCCGTCGCCAGGTCGACCCCGACGTTCTTGTTCGCGCCCGGACCGTCGTGCGCGCCGCGGAGCTCGATCAACGTGTTGATCGAGTCGTAGCCGCCGTTCTCGGCGAGCGCCCACGGGATCGACTCGAGCGCCTGCGCGAACGACTCGACCGCGAGCTGCTCGCGGCCGCCAACGCTCGGCGCCCACTTGCGGAGCTTGACCGCGAGGTCGATCTCTGTCGCCCCGCCGCCCGGACAGACGACGCCGTCCTCGAGCACGCTCGAGACGACCTTGAGGGCGTCCTGGAGCGACCGCTCGACTTCCTGCGTGACGTGCTCGGTGCCGCCGCGGATCAGGATCGAGACCGACCGGGGGTTCGAGCAGCCGGTGACGTACGTCATGTCGTCCTCCCCGACCTTCTTCTCCTCGACGATCTCGGCCTTGCCGAGGTCGGCCGCGGTGAGGTCCTTGACGCCCGTGACGACCTTCGCACCGGTCGCGCGGGCGAGCTTCTGGATGTCGGACTCCTTCACCTGCTTGACCGCGAAGATCCCTTCCTTCGCGAGGTAGTGGAGGACGACGTCGTCGATCCCCTTCTGGCAGACCACGACGTTCGCCCCGGCGTCCTTGACGGACTGGACCATCCGGCGGAACGTCCGGTCTTCCTCGTCGAGGAAGCTCTGAATCTGGGACGGGTTCTTGACGTTGATCTTGCTCTCGATCTCGGTCTTCTTGATCTCGAGCGCGGAGTTCAGGAGCGCGATCTTCGCGCCGTGGACGTTCCGCGGCATCCGCGGGTGGCCCCGCTCCTTGTCGAGGATGATGCCGTCGATGAGCTCGGTGTCGCCGATCGTGCCGCCGTGCCGCTTCTCGACCTTGATCTGGTCGACGTCCGCGATCAGCTTGTCGCCGCGCTTCTCGACGATCTTCTGGACCGCCTTCACGGCGATCTTGGCGAGGTGGTCGCGCGAGCCGAAGACGCCCTTCGAGCCCATCGCGGTCGTCGCGCAGTCGAGGAGGATCCCCTCATCGTCGGGCTTGACGGCGGTTCCGATCTCCGACTCGAGCAGCTTCTGAGCCTGCTGGACGGCGACCTGGTAGCCGCGGGTGATGACCGTGGGGTGGATGTTCTGTTCGAGGAGACCCTCGGCCCGCTTGAGGAGCTCGCCCGCGAGCACGACCGCGGTGGTGGTGCCGTCGCCGCACTGCTGGTCCTGGGTCTTGGCCACCTCGACGATCATCTTCGCCGCCGGGTGCTCGACGTCGACCTCCTTCAGGATCGTGACGCCGTCGTTCGTGATCGTGATGTCGCCCATCGAATCGACGAGCATCTTGTCCATCCCGCGCGGTCCGAGAGTGGTCCGGACGGCGTCGGCGATGGCTCGGGCCGCCGCGATGTTGCTCGAGGAGGCGCTCTTGCCGCGGTCGCGTTCGGTCCCTTCCTTCAGCACCAGAATCGGCGTTCCCTGGAGCATTGAATCCACCAAGAACGCCGACCCTGCGCTTCTATATGAATCTAACTCATCGAGGGGCCTTGGGATTCTAGCCGAGCCCGGGGCCACGTGCCCGTGCTCTCAATCACAAGAGACCGACAAAAATCACGGGAAAATGGTTGGCGATCACGGCGCTCCGGCCGCCCTCATGGAGGCGGTGCAAGGTCGTTGGCCCTCCCACCGACTAAGGCTCCGTGTCCCGGTACTGTCTTGGGCGACTATCGGCCCTCAACCGCCCGCGCTCGAAGGGGCTGCGGAGGATAAGTCGACGCCGGAGACCTTGACGACGGCCTGCCACGCAGCTTCTTGGTTGGCGCGATCGTGAAAGTGCGGGTGGCGCATCGCCTCAATTGGGCCTGTGAGCTTCTTGGGAGCCGAGGCGAAGAATTGGCCCGAGACATCGGTGCCGAGCTCCGAGGCTTGGAGGTAGCGACGAGCCGCGGTCTCCGGCGTGTGAGACATGCCGGGGATGAGCTTTGTCATCGGAATCAACAGCCACTTCGTGGCCGACCCAGCGTTCCGCACCGCCTGGGTGTCGGGCGCGGCACCGGGCGAGACGGCGTATACGGCCATGCCGGAGGGTAGGCGGCGCGCCAGTGCAGCGGCCCACCAAGCGACGATGAGCTTCGCGTCGGCGAACGCCCGGTTGGGCCGGTACTTCACGTTCGGCCCGCCGCGCAACAGGGCTTCGACGGCGGCAGTACGGTCACCGTGGTGATGAGTGGCCGCGAGGGCCGCCACGTCGGTGTAGTTGAACATAGGCACATCCCCCCGGGAAGCTTCCGAACCAGCGATGACGATCCGCGCGCTGGGGCTAAGCAGGTTGGCGCGGAGCAACCCCACAGTCAGTTCATGATGGCCGATTAGGGGGGCCTGAGCCGTCTCCACCCCCTCCGCGGTGACCACGCGCTCCTTGCCGCCGAGAATCCCCGCGTTGAGCAGAAGGAAATCGATCGGCCGACCTAGCTTGACCAGCTCGGCTAGAGCGGACTGAACGCTTGTCGGCGAACCCAGATCCAGCTCCAGCGGCGTGAAG
>DAIQBL010000052.1:0-12025 GCA_036781185.1 Thermoplasmatota archaeon
ACCTCGGGTTCTACCGCGGTGACCTGCAGAACTATCCCTTCGTGCTTCAAACGCTCCAGAAGGAGCGCCCCGACGCGATCGTCCACCTCGCGGAACAACGGAGCGCCCCCTACTCGATGATCGATGTCCACCACGCGGTCGCGACGCAGGTGGAGAACCTCACCGGGACCCTGCACATCTTGTACGCGATGAAGGAGGCCTGCCCGGACGCGCATCTCGTCAAGATGGGCACCATGGGCGAGTACGGTACCCCCAACACCGACATCCCCGAGGGATTCTTCGACATCGAGTTCCACGGACGCAAGGACACGTTGCCCTTCCCCCGCCAGGGCGGATCGTGGTACCACTGGAGCAAGGTCTTCGACTCCGGGGACGTCATGTTCGCGTCCAAGATCTTCAACCTCCGCGCCACCGACGTCATGCAGGGCGTCATCTACGGGGTCCGGACTCCCGAGATCACGGACGACCGCCTCCTCACCCGATTCGACTTTGACGAGACCTGGGGGACCGCTCTCAACCGGTTCATCGCCCAGGCGGTCCTCGGCGCCCCGATCACGCCCTACGGACGAGGGGAACAGAAGCGGGGCTTCCTCGCGCTGGAGGATTCGATGCAGTCCCTCCGTCTCGCGGTCGAGCACCCGGCCGCTCCGGGGCAGTATCGCGTCTTCAACCAGTTCGACGCGGCCTACTCCATCAACGAGCTCGCGGACCGAGTCGCCCGGATCGCGGGGGAGTTCGGCCTGAAACCGGTGATCGAGCACCCGGCCGACCCGCGGGTCGAGGCCGAGCAGCACTACTACAACCCGCTCCACGACCATCTCCTCGCGCTCGGATACCGACGCACGCGGGAGCTCGACGACGTGGTCCGGGAGATCTTCACCGACATGCTCCGTTTCCGCCGCCGCCTCGAGGCCCGTCGCCATGTGGTCATTCCGACCGTACAGTGGCGCGTGACGGACAGCCGTCCCCTCCTCGCGGCCCGCGCCGGCCCGGAACAGCCCGTCTCCGCTCCTCCGCCGGGTTCCCCCTCGATCGGCAGCCCCGCCTGACCGAAGCGATATGCAGGCAGTCATCACTCTCGCGGGCGAAGGCACCCGCATGCTCCCCTGGAGCCGGGGGCTGCGCAAAGAGTTCCTTCCGCTCTACGATCACGGCGAGAACGGCTTTCTGGTGTTGAAGCCGGTCGCCCACCTCGTGGTCGAGTCGCTCATCGGGGCGGACGCCGACCTCGTGACGGTCGTGGTCCAGCCGCGGGACGCCGGGGCGGTCCAGGCGTACTTCACCGTGGACCACGAGTTCCTTCGACGGCACCAGCGCCACGCCGACCGTCTGGTCGAGACCCGACGGTTCTATCACACGCTCGACACGCTCCGATTCGTCTACACGCTGCAGCCACGTCCGGCGGGGTTCGGAGATGCGGTCCTTCGGACCGAGCCGGTGATCGGCACGAACCCGTTCCTCCTCCACGCCGGCGACGGCATCGTGGTCGAGGCCGAGCGCGGCGCCGCGCTGCGCGCGATGGCCGAATTGCGCGAACGGGAGAATCTGGACGCGGTCGTCCTCGCCCGTACGGTCACCGACCCCCGGCGCTACGGGGTGTTCGAGGGCCGCCTCGGAAAGAAGGTCGGCCCCTACCCCCGGATCAACGTGACGCGGATGGTCGAAAAGCCCGAGCACCCTCGGACCCACTGGGCCGCGGCGGCGGTCTACGTGTTCGGACCCCGCCTCTTCCCGGCGCTCGAAGCCGTGCGCAAGGAGCACCGTTCCCCCGAGCTCGAGCTCACCGACGGCATCCAGCGGATGATCTCCGAGGGAGGTCGGGTCGCCGCCCTCCTCCTGGGGCCGCGGACCGGCACCTGGCGGTCGGTGGGTTCCCCCGAGGGGTACGGCCGAGCGCTCGAGGCGACCCGGAAGGTCGCCCTTCGGGCCGTGGCCTCCCGTCGGAACCATTAATTCAGTTCCGGCGTTGGCGCCGCTCGTCCCCGACTGGTCGCACCGCTCGGGGAAGAGGTCAGAGCATCAATGAAACGCCAGATGGTCGACATGCTGGCGGAGCTGATCAAGATCCCCAGCGACCCCGTGTCGGACAAGCAGGAGGTGCTCGACTACGTCCAGTCGTTCACCGACCAGATCCACATGCGGAACACCCTGTTCGGGGACACGACCGCCCCGGCGCTCCTCGCGGAGTACGGCCAGGGCGGGATCGTCCTCTCCGGGCACCTCGACACGCCGCCCATCGGGGACTACTGGAGCTTCTCGCAGAGCCAGTTCGCGAGCGGCCGGATGTACGGCCGCGGCGCGGCCGACATGAAGGGGACCGTCATCGCGATGCTCCAGGCGGCCCAGGACCTCGTCGCCCGGAAGGTCCCGGTCGCGCTCGCCCTCACGACCGACGAGGAGACCGCGATGCAGGGGGCGCTCGCGCTCGCGAAAACGCTCCCGATGCGGCGCGCGAAGGCGATCGTGGTCGGGGAGCCCACCGGGCTCCGCGTCGCCTACGCCGAGAAGGGGGTCCTCGACCTCGCCATCGAGACCCGGGGGAAGGCCGCGCACGGCGCGATGCCCCACCTCGGGGAGAACGCGATCTCGAAGATGATGCGGATCCTTCGCGGCCTCGAGGGGTTCAAGGGCCGCATCGCCCACCCGGAGCTCGGGAGCGTGACGATGAACATCGGCACGATCAATGGCGGGACGCGGATCAACGTCGTCCCGAACAAGGCGACCGCGGAGGTCGACATCCGGTTCCCGCCCCCGTACACCCCGGACCAGCTCTACCGGGAGATCGAGGAACACCTGCGCCGGATCAAGACCCCGTTCACGCTCCGTCGCCTCCTGAGCATGCGGTCGGTCCAGATCGACCCCGAGAGCGAGCACGTCAAGCTCCTGAAGGAGGTCTCGAGCGCCGAATCGACCGTCCTCGTGCATGCGAGCGAGGCCGTCTGCTACACGCAGGTCAACCCGAACGTCGTCATCTTCGGCGCCGGCGAGGAGGAGCTCTCGCACCAGGCGAACGAGTACGTGAAGGTCGAGGCCGTCGCCCGCGCCTCCGAGATCTACAAGAAGTACGCCCAGCGGCTCGCGGGCGGCAAGGCCGCCTGACCGACGCCGCCCGTGAAGATCGCCGAGTTGTCGACCCGGTACCCGCCGGGCCCGGGGGGCGTCGAGCGGCACGTTCGCGAGGTCTCCGTCCGCCTCGCGGCCCGAGGCCACCAGGTCGAGGCGTTCACGACCGAACTGTACCGCGAGTATCCCTGGCAGCGCCTCGCCCCCGAGGTCCCCCGGACCGAGGTCGTCGACGGGGTCTCGGTCCACCGCCTGGGAGCCTGGTCGCTTCCGGGAGAGCTCCACTACCCGTTCGTGAAGGGCCTCGACAAGGCCCTCGCCGCGGCCGCCCCCGACGTCGCGCACGCCCACACGTACGGCACCAACCACGCCGCGGCGGCCGCGCGGTACTCCCGCCGGACGGGCCGGCCGTTCGTCCTGACCGCGCACTACCATCCGATCTGGTCGATCGAGGGGGGCTGGCTCCGCCATCGGATCCGCGGCTTCTACGACCGCCGGCTCGCGGCACCGATCGTGGCGGCCGCCAAACGGGTCATCGTGCAGACCCGCGAGGAGGAGCGGCTCCTGAGGGTCCCGGGATTCCCCCTCCCGAAGGTGGCGATCGTGCCGCCCGGCTACTCCCCGCTCCCAGAGCCACCGCCCGGCGACCACCCGTTCGCCCGCTCGGCCGGTGTCGACGGCCCGTTCCTGCTGTTCGTTGGCCGGCTCGCCTCGAACAAGGGACTCCTCGAACTCGCGGAAGCGTTCGCCGCGCTGGCGAAGCGGGACCCGACCGCCACCCTGGTCGTGGTGGGCGAGGACGGCGGGATGCGGCCGGCCCTCGAGCGGCGACTCACCGAACTCGGCGTGCTCCCCCGTGTCCGGATCACGGGATTTCTCGCGGACGAACGCCTGCTCGCCGCGGCGTTCCGAGAGGCGCGCTTGTTCGTCCTCCCGAGCGAGTACGAGGCGTTCGGCCTCGTCCTGCTCGAGGCGCTCGCCGAGCGGACGCCGGTCGTCGCTTCGCGGGTCGGGGGGATCCCGGAATTCGTGGACGACGGGAAGGCGGGCGTGCTCGTGCCGCCGAACGACGCGAAGGCGCTCGCGGAGGCGATCCAGAATCTCTGGGACGACCCGAGCGCGCGGGAGCGGTTCGGGGCGTACGGCCACGACGTCGTCGTACCCCGGTACGGATGGGACCGGGTCGTCGATGAGCTCGAGCGGATCTTCCAGGACGTCTCGGTCGGGCGATGAAGCTCGTCCACGTCACGCTCCGGTTCGACGCCCCGGGCGGCGTCGAGACGAACGTCCGCGAGGTCGCCCGCCGTCTTCGGGAGGCCGGCGACGACGTCTCCGTATTCGCGAGCGACCTGTACGACGAAGGGCGATGGGAGCGCCGGTCGACGTTCTCCCCGAGCGTCGACGGGGTCCCCGTGCGCCGGTTCGCCGTCGCGAAGCGAGTCGTCCCGTTCGTCACGATGCCGATGATGGGGGGACTGATCGATGCCCTAGCGGGCGAGCGGTTCGACCTGATCCACGCCCACTCCCACCGGTACGGCCACGTCCTGCAGGCGTCCGAGGTCGCCCACCGTCGCCACGTGCCGTTCGTCGTGTCGACCCACTACCATCCGGCGGACGCCGCCGATACCGGCCTCCGCCGGGGCCTGCTGAGGGGCCAGGATGTCCTGTTCGGGATGACCGCCTACCGGCGAGCCAACGCCCTCGTTGTCGAGACCGAGCGCGAGGCCGCCCTCCTTCGGGAGTTCGCGCCGGCCGACAAGCTCTGCGTCATCCCCCCCGGGATCGACCTCGACGCTTGGAACCGCCCGGACGCGGACGCCGCGCCCCCGGGGCTCCCCCGGGACTACGTGGTGTTCGCAGGCCGGATCGCCCCGAACAAGGGGCTCGAGGTCCTGTTCCGGGCGCTCGCGGCGATCCCCGGGCCGGAGCGACCGGTCCTCGTGATCGTGGGGCGGGACTGGGGCGAACGCCCCGCTCTGGAAGCGCTCGCGCAATCGCTCGGCATCGTCGGAACCGTGCGGTGGCTCGGCCACGTCGATTCGGCCGGCGCCTACCGGGCCACGCTCCGCGGCGCCTCGGCGTTCGTCCTTCCCTCCGAGTGGGAAGCGTTCGGGCTCGTCCTGCTCGAGGCGATGGCGGCTCGGGTCCCCATCGTCGCGACATCGGTCGGCGGGGTCCCGGAGGTGCTCCAGAACGGAGCGGCCGGCCGGTTGGTGCCGTACGGGGACGTCGCCGCCCTCGCCGCGGCGATCCGCGAGGTGCGATCGGACTCGTCGCTCCGCGGACGGTTGACCACGGCCGGGACGGCCCGGGTCGCCGAGCTCGATTGGAGCCGCTGCGTCGAGCGCCATCGGGCGCTGTATCGCGCCGTGACCGGCCGCTAGTCCGTACGGCGCAACCGGTCGAGCTCGTCGGCCAGGCCGCGCGTCGCCGAGCGCTCCGGCTCGTCCTCGAGGAGCGCCCCGGCGCGAAGGACCGCGACCGCCACGAGGAGCATCATCCGGCCCGGAGCTCCTGGCCGTACGCCCGGAGGATCTCGAGCCCCTTGCGGAGGTTCGCTCGGGAGGCCGCGAACGAGAGGCGAAGGTGCTGGGCGCCGAGCGAGCCGAAGGCGTCCCCCGGTGTCGTGATGAGGCCCCGCTGGAGCAGGGCGCCCGCGATCTCCTGGGCGGTGCCGGGCCAATCGAGCTTCGGGAAGGCGTAGAACGCGCCCGCCGGCTTGACGACCGAGACGCCCGGAATCTTCGAGAGGCTGGAATAGATCAGCTGCCGCCGGGCCTTGAACTCCTCGACCATGGCGCGGGTGGCCCCGTCCCCGGCCTCGAGGCCGGCGAGCGCCGCCGCCTGCGCCGGGGTCGACGGGCACGCCATCATGTGGTAGTGGACCTTGTTGATCTCCACGGCGAGCGCCCGGGGAGCGACGAGGAACCCGATCCGCCAGCCGGTCATCGCGAGCGTCTTCGAGAAGGAGTTCACGATCACGGCCCGGTCGGTCCGGCCCCAGAACGACTGGAACCGGCCCTCGTAGACCATCTCCTCGTACACCTCGTCCGAGACGATCGTGAGGTCGTGCTCCTCCGCGAACGAGACGACCCGGTCGATCGTCTTCTTCGGAAACACGCCGCCCGTCGGGTTGGACGGGCTGTTGACCACGATCACGCGGGTCTTCGGCGTGACGAGCCGCTCGAGCTGCTCGAAGTCCGGGACGAACCCATCCTTCTCGATGAGGTCGTACGGGACCGGCACCGCGCCCGCCAGCTTCGCGTGCGGCGGGTAGAGAACGAAACCAGGGTTCGGGACGAGCACCTCGTCGCCGGGGTTGTAAAGCGTCAACGCGACGGCCATCAGGCCCTCGGATCCGGATCCGGTGATGATCACGTTCTCCCGGCTCGTCTCCGCGTCCCTCTCCCGGTACCGGTCCGCGACCTTGCCGCGGAGCGAGGGCAGTCCGGCCGAGGGGCCGTAGTGGTTCATCCCGTGCCGAACCGCGTAGCAGAGCGCGTCGACGACCGCCTTCGGGGGCTCGCAATCCGGCTCCCCGAGGCCGAGGTTGATGGCGTTCGGTGGGGCGGCCTCGAACATCCGGCGGATGCCCGAGATCTCGACCTGGCGGACCCGGTCGGCCACCACGGGGCCGCGCGACGGGGGTGGGTTAGATAGCGTTGTGGGAGCGAGGGAGCGCGGCGTGGCGCCGGAACCGGTTCTCCGCGTCACGGAACCGCGTCTCGCCGCGGCGAAAGACCCTAGTACCCCGCGCGCTCCGTCGGCGACCGGGGCAGGGCCGGATGGGAGTCATCGTGGTGGTCGGCGCCCAGTTCGGCGACGAGGCGAAGGGCAAGATCACCGACTACCTCGCCGCCCGGGCCCGGTACGTCGTCCGGACCGGCGGCGGCCCGAACGCCGGCCACTCCATCCATCTCGCGGAGGGCTCGGTGGTCCTCCATCAGGTCCCGTGCGGGATCCTGCGCTCCGGCGTCACCTCGGTGTGCGGCCCCGGCATGGTCCTCGACCCGAAGGCGCTCGACGAAGAGATCCGTACGTTGGAGCAGCGACACCTGCTGAAGGGCTCGCTCGTGATCAGCGAACGCGCGCACGCGATCCTCCCCACCCACCTCGCGGAGGACGCCTGGGAGGAGGAGCTCCGCACGGCGACGAACCCCACGGCCGGCCTCGGCACGACCCGCCGGGGGATCGGACCGGCGTACGCCGACAAGTACGGCCGGTGGGGAATCCCGTTCGGCGAACTGATCCGGCCGGCGAAGCTCGCGGAGCGACTCGAACTTCTCTACGCCGCCAAACCGTACCTGAAGAACCTCCCCGACCGGGCGACGGTCCTCGCCGACCTGAGCGAGGTCGCCGCGCGGCTCGCGCCGTACGTCCGCGCGACCGAGCCGATCCTCTGGTCGGCGGTCGAGCGCCACGAGACGATCTTGCTCGAGGGCGCCCAGGGGGCGCTCCTCGACATCGACTTCGGCACGTACCCGTACGTCACGAGCCACCATCCGACGTCGGCCGGCGCCCTCGTCGGCAGCGGACTATCCCCGGCCGAGGTCACGGAGGTCATCGGCGTCACGAAGGCGTACGCGACCCGGGTCGGGGCCGGTCCGTTCCCGACCGAGGTCGGCGGCGACATGGGCGCGTACCTCCAGCGCGAGGGCGGGGAGCGCGGCGCGACCACGGGCCGTCTCCGCCAGGTCGGCTGGCTCGACCTCGTCCTCCTCCGGTACGTCTCGAAGCTCAACGGGTTCAGCTCGTTCGCCCTCACGAAGGTCGACGTGCTCGGCGGACTCGACGAGGTGCCGGTCGCGGTGCAGTACGTCACGCCCGGCGGCGAGACGCTCACGAACTTCCCGCCGGCCGACGCCGACGACCTGGCGCGGGTCTCGCCCGTCTACGAGAAGCTCCCCGGGTGGCCGAAGTTCTCCGCGCGGCTCGTCGAACGCCTCCGCGAGGAGGGAGGGGCCGCGCTGCCGTCGACGCTG
Source organism: Thermoplasmatota archaeon (assembly GCA_036781185.1). Taxonomy (GTDB): domain Archaea; phylum Thermoplasmatota; class Thermoplasmata; order Lutacidiplasmatales; family UBA184; genus Lutacidiplasma. Next base: position 8,046 of record DAIQBL010000052.1, read on the forward strand.
AAGCGGTTCATCGAGTACATCGGCCGCGAGACGCAGGTGCCGGTCGAATGGGTCAGCTACGGCCCGAGACGCGAGGAGACCGTCTGGCTCGGCCGACCGGGAATCCGCCCGCCGGCGAGCGGGATCGCGCCGTGGGCGAACTGACCGTCGGCCCGTGAGCCTCGATCTACTCCTCTACGTCGCCTTTGGGGGCGGGTTCCTCCTCGGCCGCCTGAGCTCGTGGCGGTCGCCGTGGGTCGGGCGGGGGGCGACCGCGTCGGTGGCCGTGCTATTGTTCCTGCTCGGCACGGAGCTCGGGGCGCTCCCGGCCGCCGCGGTCGCAATGGAGGTTCCTCTCGCCGCCGCGTTCGCCGTGGCGACGCTCCTCGCCACCGTCGGCGTGCTCGCCTTGATCGACCGGCGGACGACCCGACCGTCCGCCCCGCGGAGCCCGGTGAACCGATCCGTCCTCCTCCCACCCATCGGCTTCGTGGCGGCGCTCCTGCTGGGGGTCGCCGTCGGCGCGGCCGCGCATGCCGGCCCGGGCCCGACCGTCGAATTCGCGCTCTACGCGCTCCTCGCGCTGGTCGGCTTCGAGCTCGAGCTCGACATCGGGCGCCTTCGTTCGGCGGCCCGACCCCTCCTCGCCGCCGTCGTCGGCGGGACGGCGGTCGCGACCGTGTTCGCGCTCGTGGGCTGGGTCCCGGTATCGGCCGCGTTTTCCACCGCGTTCGCCTTCGGGTGGTATTCGCTGGCCGGCCCGCTCGTGGGCGCCCGCTTGGGCGCCGAGCTCGGACTGTTCGCGTTCCTCGCGAACTTCCTCCGGGAGAATCTGACGATGCTCTCCGCCCCGGCGCTCGGGAACCGGATCGGCGGGGACGGGCTGGCGGCGATGGGCGGCGCGACGTCGATGGACACGACCCTGTTCTTCATCACGCGGTACGGCGGGCGCGAGTCCGCGACGGTCGGACTCGCCACCGGGATCGTCCTGACCACCGCCGCGGGCCTCCTCGTCCCGGTCGTCCTCGCCCTCCGGTAGGCGGGCCGCCCGCCCCCGGCGATACCTTAACGCATCCGAACGCGGTCCGGCCCCCGTGGCCTCGGGCGTGTCCGGCCGGCCGGAACCTACCCCGGGCAGCGTCCTCGACCCCGCCGACGCGAAGTGGCTCCACGACAAGTTCGAGCGGCTCGCCGCGGAGGAGGTCCAACTCGCGGGCGGCCGTACGAGCTACTTCGCGGCGATCGGGACCGTCCTGATCACGGGCGGAATCGTGGCGATCGCCGACCTGCAGGGGGAGCCGTGGGTGCTCGCCGCGATCATCACGTTCCTCGCCGGGCTCGGGATGCTGATCTCGTTCGTCTGGGTCGTCCTGCTCCACCGAACCAACGATGCGCAGAGCATGTGGCGCGAGTGCGCGCTGTGGCTCGAGCGGATGAGCCCGCCCATCCCGGGCGACCTTCGGATCCCGGTCACGCTGCGCTCGAAGGAGACCCTGTCCCTCAACGTGCTCCGCCCGTACGGCTCGCACCACGAACGGTTCTCCTCGTCCAACCCGATCTCCTGGCTCGACCGGGTCAACCCCGACCGGCTCACCGAGACTCTCCCGCTCACGTTCCTCGGCATCTGGTCGACCGCCATCGTCCTCGTCTGGGTCTGGTACTTCCTGCTCCGGTAGGGGAGTTCGTGGTCCGGGCGTCCCGAAGCCGGTCCGGAATCGCGTCCCGTAGAGGGCGAACGCGCGCCGAGCGGTACGCGGCGGGGAAGGCGCTCCGCCGTCGGGTCCCCCGCTCGAGCCACGCCGAGTGGCGGGCATCGCCCGACCGACCGGACCCGGTGGACCTTCTCGAGGAGTCGAGCCGGGGGCGGGTCCCCGCCCTGGTCCCGATCCGGTACGGCCGGATGTCCCTCTCCCCGTTCGGGTTCCTCCGGGGCTCGGCGGTGGTGATGGCCCGGGACCTGTCGACGACGCCGGACTGCGGCCTGCGCGTGCAACTGTGCGGGGACGCGCACGTCGCCAACTTCGGGATCTACGCGACCCCGGAGCGGGACCGGGTCTTCGACGCCAACGACTTCGACGAGACCCTCCCCGGACCGTTCGAGTGGGACCTCAAGCGGCTGGCCGCGAGCCTCGTGGTCGCCGCCCGTCAGAACCGGCTCCCGACGCGATCGGGCCGCGAGGCGGCGGTCGCCGCCCTCCGGTCGTATCGCGAGCGGATGCACGCCTTTGCCGCCGAGCGGTACTACGACGTGTGGTACTCCCACATCGACGCGCGTCACATCCCGGCCGGCGTCGACCTCCGGGGGCGCCGTCTCCTCGGCCGAGCGTTCCGACAGGCGCGGCGGAGGACCGGGTTGTACGCGTTCCCCCGGCTGGTGGAGCGGGTCGGCGGGGAGTTCCGGATCCGCGACGACCCGCCCCTGATCGTCCACTACCGGGACCCGGAGGAGATGGCCGGGGCCGCGCGCGCGCTGCGCCGATACCGTCGGAGTCTCCCGGCGGAACGCCGGGTCCTGCTCGACCGGTACGAGCTCGTCGACGTCGCCCAGAAGGTCGTCGGCGTGGGGAGCGTCGGCCTGCAGTGCTCCGTCCTCCTCCTCCTCGGGGATTCCGATGTCGCGGACCCGCTCTTCCTGCAGCTGAAGCAGGCGGTCGCCTCGGTCCTCGAGCCGTACGCGGGGGCGAGCCGGTTCCCGAGCCACGCGGAGCGGGTCGTCGTGGGACAACACCTCGTCCAGGAGGCGAGCGACGTCACGCTCGGCTGGAGCTCGTGGTCCGGTCGCGAGTACTACGTCCGGCAGCTGCTCGATATGAAATTCTCCTCCGACGTCGCCGGCATGGGGTCGAAGAGCCTCCTCGGCCAGGCCGAGCTGTGCGGCGCGGCACTCGCCCGGGCCCACGCGCGCACCGGCGACCCGTCGATGATCAGCGGCTACCTCGGGGAGAAGGACTCGTTCGAGGAGGCCGTGGCCACGTTCGCGGTCGCGTACGCGGACCAGACGGTCGCGGACCATCGCGCGCTTGTCCGGGCCGTTCGGCGAGGGCGGTTGCCGGCAGCCGTCGACGTCTGACGTGCACGGCCGACGGAACCGAGTCCTCGAGCGCGCACCGCCCGGCGCGGAGGGGTGAGGTTTATCGGACGGTCGGCATCGCCGGTCCCGAGGGCTCGTAGTCCAGCGGTTAAGACGTCGCTCTCACACAGCGAAGACCGCCGGTTCGAATCCGGCCGAGCCCACTCTTGTCCGCCGCGCCGGCGACCCATCGCCTCGCCCCGCGGGGCTCGCCACCAGTCCTCGAGGGGCATGGGGGGGGCCTCTCGCCAAGATCCGCCGTTCTCGGGTGGGCCCGGTCCGGCTGGCCGTGCGGCCCGGCCGCCGCAGGGCCGGCCCTGGCGGGAACCAACCTCCCGCGCCCTCAAGTCAACGAAGATCGGGGGCTCCCCGCTCGCGACCGGAATGACGTTGCGGCAGGTATATCGCGCGACACGAATACCCCGCGACGTGGCCCGATGAGAGGACGAACGAAAGCCCTGGTACTGACAATCGCGGTCGTTGGAATCTTTGTGCTCGGGCTCACTATGGGTGGCGGCGCGCTCCGTAGCACGACCGCTTCGGCCCTCTCGAAGGGCCTGACGGCCCTCGAGGTTCCGCCCATTCCGTTGCTCCCCGGGCACGCCACGGGACTCCCCTACGCGAGCGAAGACCCCCACGCTCTCTCCTGGTCGGCGGGACAGCCGTACCCCCAGGTCGGTGGAAGATCCCTGCCGCCTCCGGGAGCGCCACCATATCCGGCACCCTCCGCTCCCGCCACGATCGGCGGGCATTGGTACGCGGGAAGCGTCTACAGCGGGACGGCGACGAACAGCACTTGGGTCCTCGCCGAGATCTCCGTTCCGAGCGCCGGAACCCCCGACGCGAGCGAATTCTACTACAACATTCTCTCCATCTGGGACAATGCCGGGAGCTACGACCAAATCGGGTTCACGGACGACTACGGCACATG